>CAIXRH010000260.1 GCA_903921785.1 uncultured Pseudomonadota bacterium | reverse complement strand
GCCGCGCCGCCGGCGCGCGCCGCCGCGCCCGCGACGCCCGTCGTCGCCCCGCCGATGCTCCTCGACGAATCGGAGCTCGATCCGGTCCTCTCGGTGGAAGAGGCCCAGTGGCAGCAGGAGCTCGCCCGCCCGGCGCGGCTGGTGCAGCTCGGGTGGTCCGTGCACGGGGAGCTCACCTTGGGGAACCACCGCGGGGTCGACATGATCGTCCCCGAGGTCAAGGCGTTCTCCGAGCAGGCGTTCATGACGCTCGACTACGTGCGGGTGTACGCCCGCGGCAAGAAGGGCCGGATCGACCTCGTGCAGGAGGGCGAAGCCTCGGTGATCGTGGGCGGCACCCGCGTCCGCAGCACCGAGTCGGTGCGCGAAGCGCGCATCGAGGTGATCCGCCGGGACCAGAACATGGAGCCCGACTTCGAGGTGAACCTCCACTTCGCCGACGCCGCGAACCTCCCGGACCCCCGGGCGCAGCTCCTCGAGATCGACGTGTCCGACCGCATCGTGGCCGCCCTGTTCACCTCGGGGCTCCCGCTCAAGGGGGCGAGGGTCCTCAAGCTCGGGCCGGTCACCGCCACCTTCACGTTCGACGGCCAGCGGGTGAGCGTCAGCGACTACCTCACCAGCTACCGCACGGGCGCCACGGGCTTCGTCCCCTTCTTCGTGCAGGAGCGCGGCCGCCCCTGGCGCACCATGCCGGAAGACGGCTCGCCCCTCACCCTGAGCCCGGGGGACGGGCTGCTCGCCGGCGCCAACGTCTACCGGTTCGAGGTCGTATAGGTGGACGAACGGAGGGTCTCGGTCGGGGTGGTGTGCAGTCTGGGCGTGGGCCCGGAACGCGGCGGGCGTTCATCCAACCAGGATAACTACCTGGTCTGTCAGGACGCTGGCGTCCGCTGGCGCGACGGCGACCGGGAGCAGATCCTCGACGCCGTGGCCCGCCCGGAGGTGCTTTTGGCGGTCGCGGACGGCATGGGCGGCCATGAGGACGGGGAGATCGCGGCGGCGGCCGCCGTGCAGGCGCTCAGCCGGCTCTACGGCCGCTCGGTGCCCCGGGAGCCGGAGGCCGAGCTCCGCCAGTTCCTCCTGGAGACCCACCAGCGGGTGCGCGAGCGGGTGGCGATGGGCGGCGAGGTGAAGATGGGCACCACGCTGACGGTGGTGTGGATCGTCGAGGACCGCGCCTACTGGGCCCACGTCGGCGACAGCCGGCTCTACCACTGGCGGGAAGGGCGCCTCACCCGCATCACCCGCGACCAGACGCGCGAGGAGTTCGCGATGCGGGATGGCCGCCCCATCCCCACCCACCCCCGCTACCTCGCCCAGAACTTCATCTTCGGCAGCCGCGGCCTCGGCGACGACGCCTCCCTGCGCATCGACCGCGGCCTCGACACCGGCGCCTTGACCCTCCGCCCCGGCGACCGCCTGCTCCTGAGCTCCGACGGCCTCCACGGCCGCCTCGACGACGCGCTGCTCGCCGACACCCTCGAGAACGTCCCGGCCCCCCAGGCCTGCGCCGTGGCGCTGGCCGAGCGCGCGATCGCCTGGCAGTCCGACGACAACATCACGGCGTTGGTGGCGCGGATGGAGGCGAACATCGTCGAAGAGGTCGACGACGCGGACACCATCATCCCGGTGTAGGCTCCGGGATCGCGTAGAGCCGCACGTGGTCGCCCTCGCGCACCGCGGCACCGAACGCCGCCTCCAGCGCGAGCTCCAGGCCGACCAGCCGCCGCGGGTCGCCGACCCCGTGGTACGCGTCTTCGTAGACCACCACGTAGCGGTAGCCGGCAGCCCGCGCCGCGCGGAGCATCCCGGCCCGCTCCGTCGGGAGCGGCACCCCGCGCTCCAGCCCCCAGAGCGCCCGGACCAGCGCGTCCGTGTAGCAGGCCGTCGGCGCCTCCGGCGAGGCGAGGGCGTCGAGCCCGGCGTCGTGGTGGCCCTCCGAACGCGCCTTCCCGTGCACCACCTGGTAGGGGCCGTAGGCGTGGCCGAGGCCAGCAGGAAGCTCCACGACCGCGAAGTCGTCGGGCTGCTCGGCGAGCCACTGGAGCGGCGCCGGCACCGTCCACGCCTGCCGCCAATAGACGAGGTGGCCGCTCGCCCGCTGCTGCTGGAGCGCGAGGCCGAGGAGGGCGACCACGGCGACCCCGGCGGCGACGCCGAGGCGGGGGCGCCACAGGGTGGGCTGGGGCGGCGCGGGCGAAGAAGGCGCGCCGCCGCGCTCGCCCGCCGCGAACGCCTCCGCCCCCCACCGCGCGAGCGACCCGAGCGCGAAGACCAGCGCCCCGGCGACGAACGGAGCGAACCGGTAGGGACGCACCTCCGCGAGGGCGGGGAGGGCGTCGATCGCCGCGTACAGCGGCAGCGCGAGCGCGCTCCCGAACGGCTTCCACGGCGCCAGCCCGGCGCCGGTGCGGTGCAGGACGATCACCCCCAGCGAGCTCACCCAGAACCACGCCGTGGCGGCCACCCAGCCGCGCCCCCGCCACCCGGCGACGAGGCCCGCCCCGAGCCCGACGAGTAGCGCAGGCCCGAAGGCGACGTACCGGTCCTTGAAGGTCTCGGCGCGCTCGCCCAGCCAGCCGAGCGGCAGCGAGTCGGCGACGAGCTGCGTCCAGTGCATGGCGAGCGCGTTGGCGCCGTGGTGGGCGAACCCGCGCGCGTGGAGGTCCTGCACCTGCGCCCACGCCGCGTAGGCGACGACCGCGCCGACCGCGATGGCCCCGAGGAGCACGCGTCGCCGGCGCGCGGGGTCCCGGAGCCCGCCCAGGCCGAAGAGCGCCGCCACCGGGAGGATCACCACCGCGAACGGGGGGTACGCGGCCACCGTGAGCGCGCCCGCCGCCGCCGCTACCGGCGCCCACCCCCACCGGCCCTCCGCCACCGCGGACCACGCCCCGAGGAACGCGAACGCCGGTCCGATGAGCGCGTTGGCGCTGTGGCCGCGGCTCACCTCGTTGAACACGTGCTCGGACGCGCCGATCACCAGGCCCCCGAGCACCGCCGCGGCCCACGGCGTCCGCGCGGCGCGGAGCCCGAGCCACACCAGCCACGCGTTGACGATGGGCACCGCCATCGCCGCGAGGTTGAAGCTCAGCGGAAAGGGGTAGCGGGCGAAGAACGGCAGCGCGATCCACGCGTCCACCCGGGTGGCGAAGTTGTTGAGCAGCGGCGCGCCCTCGGGGGCGCAGACCACGCGGGGGAGCTCCACGTCCAGGCCGAGGCGCACCGCACGTTCCATCCACCAGTAGAACCACGCCTCGCCGTTGCCGTCTCCCGACGCGGCGATCATCGGCGCGGCCACCCACCGCATCGGGTCCGCGAGCAGGCCGGCCGCGGCTTCGCGGACGAGCAGGAGCGGCGCGAGCACGGGGAGGATCCCGTCGACGAGGACGCGGTACAGGAGGTTGAGCCCGGCGAGGAGGCGTGGGCGACGCGGGACCATCGAGCGCAGGCTACCAGAACCGCGCGACGATGGTCCGCCGCCCGCGGACGCGACGTGAGGCGCCGCCACGGGTCCACCCGGATAGCCCGTGCGCTCCATGCCGCCCCTCGACCCGCCGGCCCCGCTCCCGCCGCCTCCCCTACGCGTTCGGCGCGCCGCGGCGCGCCTCGGCTTCGCGACGCTGGCGGTGCTGATGGTGGCGGGCGGCGCGGAGGGCGCGGCCCGGCTGTGGGGGCGCGCGCCGGCGCAGGCCCCCTCCCCGCTGCCCTTCCAGGACGTCGCCAAGGAGCGCGTCACCGGGACGCCCGGTGGGCGGGTCTGGCCGTTCGGGCGGCGGCGGGTCGCGGCGCACCCGAAGCCCGGGGTGCGGGTGCAGCTCTTCGGCGAGTCGGCGGCGGAGGGCGACGGCTACGTGCCCTTCGTGGCGATGGGCGGGGCGATGGAGCGGGCGCTCCGGCGCGCGCTCTCCAGCCCGGTGGACGTGCTCGACCTCGGCACCCCTGGCGCCGGCAGCCGGCAGATCGTGGAGGTCGTCCGCACGTCGCTCGCCGCGGAGAAGCCCGACGCGGTCGTGCTCTACGTCGGCAACAACGAGCTGCACGAGCTCCGCGCGCTCAAGACGGTGATGCCGGGGTACTCGGCCCACGAGGAGCTCCTGCGGCGGCGGCTCTGGCGCTCCTACGCGTACCGACAGCTCGCCACCTGGCTCCGGCCCGCGCCGGCCCCCTACGTGGTGGACCCGCGCAGGTGGCCGACGATCGACCAGCTCGGCACCCCGGCAGACGCCGATGACCGGGCGTTGGCGATGTACTTCTACGAGGAGAACCTCCGGGCGATGGTGGCGGCGGCGCAGGCCACCGGGGTGCCGGTGGTGGTCTCCACGGTGGCGGTGAACGAACGGAGCGTCCGCCGGCAGCAGCCGACGGCGGAGCAGCTCGCTTTGTTCGCCGAGTCCGACCGCCTCGCGAAGACCGACGGCGCCGCGGCACAGGCGAAGTACCGGGAAGCGGAGGCGCTGGCCGAGCGCCCGCTCCAGGCCTTGCCCCAGACGCGCGCCATCGCCGCCCGCGTCGCCGCCGAGACCGGCGCCACCCTCTGCGACGTCGCGACCGCGCTCGGCGAAGGCCAGCCGCTGGGCCTCCCGGGGGACGAGAGCTTCGACGACGCCTGCCACCCCTCGGCGGCCGGGCACCTCGCCATCGGCACGCACCTCGCCGCCTGCGTCCTCGACGCCCTGGGCCAGCCCGCCGCCGTCGCCCCCGCGCCCCCGCCCCGCGACGACCGCCGCCTCGACGCATGGACCTCCCGCCGCGAAGTCGACGTGCTCGACGACAGCACCGCCGACGCCGCGCTCCGCCGCGGCAACACCTTCGTCGCCCGGAAGCAGCTCCGTGAGGCCGCGGCGGCGTACACGCTCGCCGAGGGCCGCGGCGCCGACCCCGGCGTCCTCGCGCTCAACCGCGGGCTCCTCGCCCTCTACCAGGCCGATCTCGCGACCGCGCGATCGCAGCTCGCGGCGGCAGCGCACGCCCTCCCGGGGGACGTCGACGTCGCCGGGTACGCGGCCGCGGTGGGGGCGGAGTGAGCGGCGAACCAGCGGCCGGTCCTCCGTGGCGCGCCGCCGCCACGACGCTCGTGCCGCTCGTGCTGGGCATGGCCGCCGCCGTGGCCGTGACCGCCTGGTTCCACGGGCGGATGCCCGACGACCTCGACCACACCGTGCTCGCCGGGGCGTTCCACCGCGGGCACATCTGGTGTGTGGACCACGTTCACCGGATGGTCCTCGGCGAGGAGCCGCGGACCGTCCTGACCGACCGGGCCGGCTTCCCCGGGTCGGCGGCCGCGCGTTGCCTGCTGCTCGTCCCCGCGGTGGTCACCACCCCGCTGCGGGCGGTGTACGGCCCGCTCGGCGCCTACAACCTCCTCATCCTCGCGACGCCCGCGGCGGCGGTGCTCGCGGCGTGGGCGCTCGCCCGGCGGATCACCGACCTCTCCTCGGCGGGCGCGGCCGCCGTCGGCGTGGTCTACGCCGTGAGCCCGTTCGTGCTCGGCTCCTTCGCCGGGGGACAGGTCTGCAAGGCGCAGGTGTGGACGATCCCCGCCTGCCTCTGGGCGCTGACCTGGGCGGTGCGCGGGCCACGCCGCCCGCTGGGGGTGATCGCGGCGGCGGCGCTGGGCGCGGCCACGGCGTACACCGAGCCCACGTTCGCGCTCATCGTGCCGCTGGTGGCGGCGCCCTGGGCGCTGCTGGCGGTGCAGCGGCCGCTCTGGCGGTCGGCGCTGGGCGCGGCGACCGGCCTCGGCGCGCTCGCGGCCGGGTTGTGGACCGCGAAGCTCTACTACGACACGGCGGGCTCCACTGGCATCGAGCTCTTCGAGCCCGCCAACCGGCTCACCTCCCACGGCATCCCGCTGCCCGCCCCGATGGCGCAGCCGTGGCCGACGCTGCTCGGCCCGCGCGACCTCCAGCTCGACCCCGGCGCCCCCAACCACATCACCTACCTGGGGCTGCCGCTGGTCGGGGCGATGCTCGTCGGCAGCCTCTTCCGCTGGAAGGGCCGGTCGTTCGCCTGGCTGGCGGTGGCGGTGGGCATCACGTTCGCGCTGGGTGAGCTGCTCGTCTCCGACAACGCCTACGTGACGACGGCGGCGGGGCAGAAGTACGCCCTCCCCGCCTTCTGGTTGGCGGCGAAGGGGTACCCGTTGGCCCGCAGCGTGATGTACTACCGGGTGATCGCGGTGGCGTCGTTGGGCGTGGCGGTGGGCGCGATGGGGGTGACCAGCCGGCTCCGCTACGGCGGCCTGCTCGCCTGCGCCCTCGCCGGCGCCGCCGTGTGGGACAGCCACCGGGTCCTCGCGCCGATCTGGCCGGCGAAGAGCGCGCTCGTGAACGAGCCGCTGTACTCCTGGCTCGCCGCCGACCCGACCCCCGGCGCGCTCGTGGAGCTGCCGCTGGTGCACAACGCCCGCACCGGCGCGGCGATGGTCCTCGACTCGGTCTTCGTGGACCGCCCGACCACGGCGCTCGTGCGGTTCGCCAAGCGCGACCAGCCCAACGTCGTGGCGGTGAACGCGTGGTTGAGCGAGGCCGCCGCCCTCCCCCCGGCCGAAGCCTCCGCAGCGATGTTCGCCCACGGCGTCCGCTACATCCTCTCGAACCCGGCGGACAACGCGCCGGAGGTCGACGCGGTCACCCAGACGTTCGGGCGGCCGCTGATGATCGGCGGGCGGTTCGTGTGGCGGATGGAGGCGCTCCCCGCGACCGGCGGCGCCCCGGGGACCGCAGGGTCCGCCCCCGCCCCGTGACGCCTGCGGGCCCGCCAACCCGACGACACCCCGCCAACCAGTTGTCCATGCGGCTGACGAGTCGGCCGCCCGCACCTACGCTCCCCCCATGGACTGGACCCCGCTCTTCCCGCTGACCGCCCTCGAACCCGGCCACCTCAAGGCCCACCACGGCGTGCTCGTCGTGCGCACCGCCGACGGCGCGCTGCACGCGATGGAGAACGCCTGCCCCCACCAGGGGTATCCGCTCGCCCAGGGCACGCTCTCCGGCGGCACGCTCACCTGCTGCTGGCACAACTTCAAGTTCGACGTCACCTCCGGCGCCTGCGTGATGGGCGAGGAGGCGGTCCGCACCCACCCGGTCCGGGTGGTCGATGGGGTGGTCGAGGTGCGGCGACACGTGGAGGTCGACGTGGCGGCCGCCTGGACCAGCCTTGCGCAGGCGATGGCGCGGGTGCAGACTGGGCGCATCGCCCGGGACGTCGCCCGGCTGCTCTCGGCCGGCGTTCCCCCGGCGCGGCTCCTGGCCTGGGGCGCCGCCTGGGACGCCGACCGTGGCGAGTACGGCCCGAGCCACACCGCCGCCCTCGCCGGGACGCTGCTCGGCTGGCTCGACGCGCCCGTCGCCGGGACGGATGCCCGCGCCCACCCGGTGCAGCTCGTCACCGAGGCGCTCGACCTCGCGGCGCGCGCCGTCGTGGGCCTGCCGCTGCGGGTCCGCCCCGCCGCGGAAGCGCCCGGGGCCGACGCCGCGGCGGAGCTCCGCCGCCGGGTGGAGGCCGAAGACGCGCCGGGCGCCGAAGCGCTCGTGCGCGGGATGGTCGCCGCCGGCTGGACGCGTCCCGCGTTGGAGGCGGCGCTCTACCCGCTCGTCGCCGACCACTTCCTCGACTTCGGCCACATGCTGATCTACGTGGCGAAGACCCTCGATCTCGCGGAGGCCGCCGACGCTGCCGACGCCGGCTCGGCCAGCCCCGCCACCGCCGACGCGCTCCTCGGCGGGCTGGTCTACGGCATCGCCTGCGGGACCCGCGAGGACACCTTGCCGCCCTGGGCCGGCTTCCGCGCCCGGTGGAAGGCCTTCGCCGCCGCGGACGGCCCCGCCCTCGCCTTCGCCGCCCGCAACGCCGCCCCCCTGCCGCCCGCGGACCGCGCCGCCCTCCGCGCCGCCCTCGCCGACGGCACCGCCGCCGAAGCCTTCACGGCCGCCGCCGCCGCCCTCACCCGCGGCGCCTGGGACGACGTCCTCGACGCCCTCGTCCTCGCCGGCGCCACCCGCCTCGCCCGCTTCGACCTCGCCCACGACGCCGATCCCACGGTGGAAGAAGGCTGGCTCGACGTGACCCATCGGCTCACCGTGGCGAGCGCGGTCCGCGAAGCCGTCTCGCGGTGGGCCGACCCGGAGGTGACCCGGATCGTCCTCGCGGCGGTGCACTTCGTCGCCATCGCGCGCCCGTTGGACGGCCCGGCCGCGACGTTGCCGCCTGCGCCCGACGCCGCCGAGCTCCGCGCGATCGCCCTCCGCGATCGTTCCGGCCGCGCCATCTTCTTCGCCCACGACGTGAAGACCCTCGCGGTGGCCGAAGCCGAGAGCGCCCGCCTCGGCGACCCGCTGCCGCTGCAGGCGGTCGCGAGGTTCTTCGCCGCGCCCGTGCGAGAGCGCCCCGTGCAGCGCCTCGCCCACGAAGCGGTGCGGCTGGTCCACGACGGGAAGCCGCCGCGGACGTTGAGCGGCTGATACGGTCCATGACGGATGCGGATCGCTCCCCCGTCGCGCCGACGTTTGTCGTGGCTGGCCCACTTTGGGCTCGCGACGTTCCTGCCGAGGTGGGAGGGGGGACAATTGTGCCCTTCCCTCCCGGTCCTCCTCCACCCTCGCGAGCCAGGACAAAGGTCGGCGGCGCGACGGCCACGGGCGCCGGACGGCGATAAGGGACGAGCCTCCGAGGCTTCATGTCCATCGAGATCCAGGACCTGCACGTCCGCTACGGCGAGCAGGTCGCCGTCAGCGGGCTCTCGCTCACGGTGCCGGAGGGTTCGTGCTTCGGGCTCCTCGGCCCCAACGGCGCCGGAAAATCCAGCACCATCCGGTGTATCGCCACGACCCAGGCGCCCACGTCCGGGACGATCCGCGTGGGTGGGAAGGACGTGGCGACCGAGGGTGCCGCGGTGCGCGCGCTGCTCGGCGTCGTGCCGCAGGGCCTCGCGGTGTACGACGGGCTCACGGTCCAGCAGAACCTCCGCATCTTCGGGGGGTTGTACGGGCTGGAGGGCGCGAAGCTCGCCGAGCGGGTGAAGTGGGGACTGGAGCTCTCCCAGCTCGGCGCCCACGCGACCAAGAAGGCGGTGGAGCTCTCCGGCGGCATGAAGCGCCGGCTGAACATCGCCGCCGCGCTCCTTCACGATCCGAAGATCCTCATCTTCGACGAGCCCACCGCCGGGGTGGACCCGCAGTCGCGAAACCACATCTTCGAGACCGTGCGGGCGCTGCACGCCGAGGGCCGCACCGTCGTCTACACGACGCACTACATGGAGGAGGTCGAGGCGCTCTGCGACCGGGTCGCCATCGTGGACCACGGGAAGCTCGCCGCCTGCGACGCCCTGCCCGCGCTGCTCGCGCGCGCCGCCCCCACCGGGTTCCACGTCACGCTCAAGGCCCCCGCCCCGCTCGCCGACGTCCGCGCGCGGCTGGAGGCGGCGGGCTTCGATCTCGCCGAGGTGGCCGCCGAAGGGCGCACCCTGGAGTCTGCCTTCCTCGAGCTGACCGGTCGCGGTCTCCGGGACGCCTCATGAACGCCTTCTTCTGGATCCTCCGCAAGGACCTCGGCGTCTTCTTCTCCGACCGCAAGGGCGCGGCGATGGTGATCATCGTGCCGCTCGTGCTCGGCGCGATGATGGGCCTCATCTTCGATCCGGGGGGCGGCACCGGGAAGCTCGACGTGATCGTGGTGGACGACGACCACGGCGCGGCCGTCGGCGACCTCGTCGCGCGGCTGGGCGCGGAGCCGTCGCTCAACGTGCTGCCGAAGACCGAGGCCGAGGCCCGCGAGGCGGTCACCGGCGGGAAGACGGGCGTCGCCATCCGCTTCGCCCCGGGCACCAGCCCGAAGCTCACGCCCGCGGCGCTCTTCGCCAGCGGCGACCGCGACGGCCTCACCCTGTGGGTGGACCCGTCGCGCAAGACCGAAGCCGACATCGTCACCGGGCTTTTGACCAAGGCGATGATGGAGAGTGTGTTCTCCGCGGTCGGGGACCCGACGCAGCAGCAGAAGATGTTCCAGGACCTCCGCGCGGGGCTCGGCGCCGACGCCGCGGCGCGCCCCGAGCTGGCGAAGTTCCTGGAGGATGGCGCCGGCTTCGCCGGGGAGAACGACGCCCGGGCCAAGGACCCGGCCACGGCGGGCTCGGGCGGCATGGCGCTGAAGCCGCCACTGGACGTGAAGACGGAGACGCTCGTCGCCGCCGGACCGACCGCCGGCTTCCAGAGCTACGCCCACACCTTCGCGGGCATGCTCATGCAGTTCTTGCTCTTCTCCGCCTCCGGGCAGGCCCGAAACCTCTACGCCGAGCGCGACGCCGGCACCCTCGACCGCCTCCGCATGACCCGCGCCTCCAAGGCGCAGATCCTCCTCGGCAGCGCGGCGTCCGTCGGGGTGGTCTCGCTGATGGCCACGGCCGTGGTCTTCGGGGTGGGGATGGCGTTCTTCGGGATCACCCTGCGCTCGGGGCCGCTGGCGTTCTTCGTCGTCGCGCTCGGGCAGGCCGCGTTCGTCGGGTCCTTCGCGATCCTGCTCGCGGGCCTCGCGAACTCCAGCAAGCAGCTCGACGCGGTGGCGACCCTGCTCATCCTCGCGCTCTGCTTCGTGAGCGGCGCCTGGGTCCCCACGTTCATGCTGCCGCACGCGCTCCAGTCCGCGGGGCCGCTGGTGCCCACGCGCTGGCTCCTCGACGGCATGGCCGGCGCGACCTGGCGCGGGCTGGGCCTGGGGCACGCGCTGGAGTGCGCGGGGGTGCTGTTCGGGTTTGCGGTGGTTTTCTCGGGGATCGCGGTGAAGCGGTTTCGGTGGGGGTAGGGGGGATGTTCCATTGTGGCGAGAGATCAACCCGGGCACGCCGCGCAGTGAGGGGACTCTCGCCTCGGAAGCGTCGGCCTCACCCCGCGGGGTTCGCCGGATACCTCGGGTAACGAAGCTCTCCACGACCGGGGCTCGCCGGCACCGGCTTGGCGGCGTATCCGATTGCCATCAACGCCAGGAATTCGATATGGGCGGGGATCGCGAAGTGTTCGCGCACCTCGTCGTGCGCGAAGTGATGAACCCAGCAGCCGGAGAGGCCCATCTCCACGGCTTGGAGCATCATGTGTTCGCCGCACAACGCCGCGTTGACCAGCGCCCACTCGCGGCCCACCCGGAGCTGGAACGGGGCGCCGCGCCCGGAACGGAGCTTTGATAGGTCAAAGGCGGGGTTCGGATCGCTGGCCATCGCCTCCATCATCGCGCGGAACGGCTCGTCGAGGCTGGTGTCCGCCATGTGGAGGAGCACGAGGGGAGCCTCGGCCACCGCACCCATGCTGTACGCGGCGCGGCGAACCACCTCAAGGTCCTCGGGCTGGTCGATCACCAGGACCCGGTGATGGGAGAGGTTGCAGGCCGCGGGTGCGAGGCGCGCCGCCTCGATCATCGTGTCGATGAGCTCGGGCTCTACCGGCTGCGCCAGGAAGTTGCGGGTGCTGTGGCGATTCTGGATCGCAGCGATGATGGGGCGCACCGGGACCTCCCAGACTTAGAAGAAAGCGTATATGAAAGGAGCACTATTGCTCGGCACCAACATGTAGGTCACCGCGAGGACGACGAGAAGCGCCACCACCGAGAGCCAGAGCACCTGACGCTGACCAAGGCCGGACGACCCGGCGGCCGGGGGAGGGGTGTCGCTCATGCGGGCTCCTTCGTGGGGGAGGTCGTGGAGAATGCCGCGACGAGGGCCACGGCGGCGGCGCCGGCGATGAGGCCCCAGGAGGCGCCGAGGAAGACGAAGAAGCCGGTGTACGGGATGGTGATCCACACCCCGCCAATCACGGCCAGCGTGGCGAGCACCACGTCCACCCAAACGGGGAACGCGCTCTCCCGGAACGTCGGCGCGAGGTCGGGCTGCTGGGCCACCACCGGTCGACCCGACTTGAACTTCAGCGCCTTCACCGGGCATACATCTACACACACCAGGCAGCGGATGCACTCGGGGTCCGTCACCTGGCCCAGTCGGAGGATCTCGTTCTCCACCGCGATGCCCATCGGACACACCTGGTCACACACGTCGCAGCCGATGCAGCGCCCGGTCTGTTGGATGCGCGGGAGCCAGGGGATGCGCTCGAAGAGCTGGAAGAACAGGGCGAAGGGGCACACGAGTCGGCAGAATGCGCGCCGCCCGAAGAGCGCGGTGAGCCCGAAGGTCACGGTCACAAAGTAGAAGATCGAGCCGAGCACCGTCTTGGGGAGGTCGCCGGTCCAGGGCTCGACAGCGCCAAGGTTGAAGTACGGCGGCTTGGAGGCAAGGTCTCCCGCCCAGACATAGAGCACGGGCAGGAAGTACGGGACGAACATGAAGAGCCGCACCATGCGCGCCCGACTGTGGATGAGCCGCGGACGGAAGCCGATCCGCCGATACACCGCTTCGGTGAGCTCCTGGAACGCCCCCAACTTGCAAAGCCAGCCGCAGAAGAACCGACCGACGAACACGAGCGAGACCACCAGCACGAGACAGAAGACCGCGGCAGTGTTCACGTGCCCGACCAGCACGGAAGCAAGCCCGGAGAAGCTGAACTTTCCGATTCGGTGCCACCCGAGCGCGTACCACGCCCAGGTGTGGAACCCGAGCGCCGCGCAGAGGAGCGCGAGGACGCCGAGGCGGATCCGGTTGAGCACACCGGGGCGGCGCCGTTTGGGCACGATTCGGTTCATGTCGCCCTCATGAGGAGCCACGCCACGACGAACGCCGCGCAGCCCCATAGGGCGATCACGACGGTCATGTGCCGATTCCCCGTGTTGTTCGTCGGGTGTTCTGGAGCGAGCTTGGGCTCCACGCGCTCCGCTTCGCCGAGGTAGAGCACGGCGTCCCGGTTCAGCGTGGCGAGGGCCGCGCGTTCCGGTTCAGGAATCTGCAACTCGGCGAGCACGGCGCCGGGGTTCGCGAAGTAACGGTCGGCGAAGCCGGAGTCCGCCTGCAGCCGCGAGAGGAGAGTTCGTACCTGTGGATCCACGCGACACCCGAGGGTGGCCGACGGTTGGGGGGCGATCGATCCACCCGATCCCCCCTAGGGCGGGTCTGGGGGAAGGCGGGGAAGCTCCGAGACTCTTCGAGGCTAGCCCCCTTCGTTCATGGGCGCCATTCGGTCAGACATCCGATATCCAGGTTCGTTCCTCGGTTGTTTGACCGATGGTCAAAACGATGGACGGATTCGCGTGCCCGATGGTGGGTCCGGCTCGCTGCCCCGTTGCGGTGTGGAGCGTGCCCGCGTTGCTCGCCGGGTGCACCTCCGCCCTCGCGGCAGCGCGTCCGCCGACGCCGGTCATGGCTAGCCCACTTCGGGCTGGCCCACTTCGGGCTGGCCCACTTCGGGCTGGCCCACTTCGGGCTCGCGACGCCGCCTGGACCACCGGGAGGTGAACCCACCTTCGTCGCCGACCCGTGCCGGCCGGCCCCCCCTACCCCTTCCGCTCCGGCAGCTTCCGGATCGCGTCGATGAGCCCCGCCCGCTCCGACTCCGACACGTCCACCCGCAGGTGCACACACGGCCGCTGCCCGCGCCGGACCCGCGGCCCGAGCAGCGCCAGCACCGCCCGGGCTTCGCGCCAGAGCACCTCGGTCGGGCCGACCGTCGCCAGGCCGCCCTCGGTCGGGCCGCCCGCGGCCGCCCCGGGCACCACCACCGCCAGGAACGTGAGCCCCTCCGGGAGGATCGACGCTTCGGAGACGCAGAACGCCCACTCGCCGGCGGTGTAGCGCTGGTCGTCGTCGGTGATTCCGAGCTCGGGGTGCACCACCACCAGCTCGGGGAATTCGGCGCGGAGGGCGAGCTCCTTGTCGATGTAGGCCTGCATCAGGTCATGGGGCACCGACGGCAGCGGTTTGCGGGGGCGCTGTAGGGGCGCGCCCGCCGAGCCGAAGACGGCGCGCTGGCTCAGCCAACGCAGGCCCCGGTTCACCACCCCGAAGACCGCCGAGATGAGCAGGAACGTGATCACCGCCGCCCCGATCCCCACCGGAACGGTGAGCCCCTCCTCGGGCAAGACCGCGTTGAGCACTTCCTGGATCCACGCCTGCATCGCCTGGATCGCGTCGGCCGACGCCGCCAGGAACCCGTAGCCCATACACTGCACGGTGAGGCTCAGGAGCGAGACGATCATCAGCCCGAAGGCCTGGTTGCGGATCGAACGGGCCCGCGCTTCCGTGCCCGCGGGGCCGAGCCCCGCCTGGGCGCGCTCCATCTCGTCCCCGGCCAGCGCCCACACCCCGATGGAGGCGAACGCGCCGAACGGCCCCGAGAAGCAGCAGAAGCCGCCAAAAACCAGCACCCCGGCCCAGTAGAGCCAGTGCCGCAGCCGCGGGATGGGGTCCACGACCGGGGCGGGGCCCCCGTCGAACAGATCGTCGACCGCCATCTACTGGCCCCGCTGGAGCAGCACGTTGAGGTCGGTGAAGTAGGAGGCCGCGGCGGCTTCGTCCATCGTCACCGGGCCCTCGCCGGTGACCCGGATCACCCCGTCCTCCCGGTAGGCCTTGGCGGCGTTCTGGAGGTTCACCAGGTTGAGCGACTCGGGGCGGACGAGCTCGTCGGCGGCGAGCATGGCCCGGCCGCGGGTGAGCGTGTCGTTGGGCAGGGACTTCCACGTGGAGCGCCCGTCTCGGCAGGTGAGCAGGAGCAGGAGGTAGGACTCCAGGAAGTTCGCGGTGAGGTTCGCGATCTCGCCCACCCGCGCCCGCTCCGTGACGTGCAGCGTGCCCTCGCGCTCCTCCAGGGCGCCGTACGCCACCAGCGCGGCGACAGCGCGGCGTTCGAGCTCGGCGCCGTCGGCGTCGGGGTCGAGGACGAACTCGTAGCGGAGGAGGAACTGCTGGGTGGCGAAGAGGCGGCTGACTTCGTCGCGCTGCACCTCATCGGCGCCGAGGGCGCGCACCGCGGCCGCGAAGTACGCCGCCGGGGCGAACGCGTGGAGCACCGCGTTCTTGTAGTACTCCATCGTGACCCGCCGCTCGGGGTCCACGATGTAGACCGTCTCCACCCCCTCCTGCACCTGGGTGAGCATGCGCCCGCGGAGGAAGCGGGCGATGGCCTCGTCGAGCACGCCGTCCACGTGGGAGACGCCGCCGCCTTCCTGCACCCCCGCCACCCGGAGGAACGCCCGGAGCCGCTCCACCCGCGCCCGGAGCTCGGCCCGCCGCACCCCGCGCCGGCTGTGGGCGAGGATCGCCAACGCCACCAACGAGGTGGGGAGGAGCACGGCCTGCCCGTTGATCCGGTGGAGGATGCGCTCGCCGAGCCCCATGAGCGCTTCGTCGCGCTTGGGCTTGGGGAGCTGCTTCCACTCGGGCTGACGGCCCACGGAGCTGGCGGCGATGGGCTCGCCGACCCGCAGGTACACCTTGCCGTACCGCTCGCGCAGCACCCCCGCCGCCTTGGCGAGCTGCCCCACCGACTCCTTCTCCTTGTGCGCCCCCGCGAGCTCGCGCGCGTACGCCCGCTCCTCGGCGATCTGCTCGTAGCCCACGTAGATGGGGAGGAAGTTCACCGCGCGGCCCTCCCGGGCCTCCACCGCGGCGTCCATCACCATGCCGAGCACCCCGAGCTTCGGGGGGAGGAGCTTCCCGGTGCGGGAGCGCCCGCCCTCGATGAAGAACTCGACCGGCACCTCCATGTGCACCAGCTCCCGGAGGTACCGCTCGAAGACGACGGGGAAGACCCGGTCGCCCTGGAAGCTGCGCTTCACGAAGAAGGCGCCGCAGAGCCGGAAGAAGGTGCCGAGCGGGAAGAAGGAGAGGTTGTCCCCCGCCACGATGTGGGGGATCACGATGTCCTTGGAGAGCAGCAGCGAGGAGATGAGCAGGTAGTCGAGGTGGCTGCGGTGGCAGGGAACCAGGATGGGCGTGCCGTCGCGCAGCGCGGAGCGGATGCGCCCGAGGTCCTCCTCGCGGACGTCGATCCCGCTGTAGATGCGGTTCCAGATCTGCAAGCACGCCCACCCTGCGAAGCGCACCACCGGGAAGGAGAAGCGCGCGGCGATCTTGTCGAACGCGCGGGTGACCCGCCGGAGCACCTCCTCCGGGGGCCGGTTGGTGGCCTGGGCTTCGCGCACGATGAGCTCGCGCACCTCCCGGCTCTCCAGCACCTGCCGACGCACAAAACCACGGGGGCGGGCGCGCGGCCCCCGCACCACGCGCGACTCGCGGTACAAGAACCGCCGGAGCACGAGGCGGAGGCGCCGATCCCGCTTGGCCGGCGGCTCCTCGGCGAACCGGGCGGTCCACTCCGGGAGCGACACCGGCTCGCCAACCTGCACCAGCGGCTCCCCCTGGGAGCTGGCCAGCGCGAAGAGCTTCCCGGCGACGCCCGGCTGGTCTTCCGTGCCGAGGAGGAACCGCCCCACCTCGGTGCGCGCCGGCTCCGGGGACCGATCCCAGATCACGACGACCGGGAGCACCTGGATCGGGCGTTCGCTCCGCGCCTGCGCGGCCACGAGGTGGGGAACGACGTCCTCCACCGGGGGGGCGAGGCCGATGAGCTCGCGCACGTCCCACGGCGTTCCCATGAAGACGCAGGTCGCCTGCCCCGACGCCACGAAGTTGGGCAGGAGCTCCGGCCCCCCGGGGTCCGCGCCGCCGAAGAGCCGGGAGAGCATGCCGAAGGGGAACCACCGCCGCGCGTCGAAGTCGGCGGTGAAGGCGGGGAGCGGCAGGCGGCGCTCGGAGAGGACGCTCTTGAGCGCCAGCCAGTCCACGTGCGAGCGGGTGTGCAGCGCGTACACGATCGGGCCGCGCTCCGCGGCGCGCCGCACGCGCTCGGCGCTGTGGTCTTCCATCCGCAGGCGGCGGAAGAAGAGCGGCAGCCCGCTGAGCCAGTACGCCGGGCCCTGCACCGGCAACATGGCGGAGCTGTGCGGTTGGGCGGGTCGAGCGCTCACCGCCGCACCCCGGCCAGCACCGGGCGGCTCGTGGAGGGAGCCACGCCGTCAGCTCCCGCTGTCGCCGGAGCCGCAGTCGGTGGTGACGTCGGGATCCGTGTCGTCGCAGTCGGTGGCGTCGGCCACGTAGCCGGCGGGGGCCGCGCACCCGACGTAGACCGACCGGGCGTTGCCCGCGCCATCCCCATCCACGTCCTGGTACCACGCGGACCGGGGATCACACTCCCGGGCTCCATCCGGCGTGTAGATGTCGGGCACGAGATCGCAGCCGGTGAACATCACGAGGAGCAGGGCCATCCCGGATCGTGTAACCCGGCCTCGCAGCCGGCCGTGCGACACCTTGTCACCGGAGCCGCTCACCCGCGCCGAAACACGAAGCGGGCCCGGAAGCCGACGCCTTCGCGCGTGGCCGACACCAGCTCGTACTCTTTGCCCTCCGGACCCTCCTTCACCTGCCGCAGCGCGGCGAGGCTCTGGTACGCCAGGAAGTGGACCACGCGCCACATCTCCGCCTCCGCCGCGGGCGTGAGCAGCCCCGAGTACACGTAGCCGTCGGCGGTGTGCTCCAGGGACCACCCGCGGGGCAGGACCTGCCGGGCCTCCACATCGAGCCCCTGGTTGCGGGCGAACGTGAGGCCCCACGCGAGCGCGTCGAACGCGACCTCCGCCTTGGACTGGCCTTCGTTCAGGGCTGCACGCCCCCCGTCGTGAGCGAGACCGCCAGGGAGCGCCCGAGCGCGAGGCTGCTGCCCTCCAGGGTGCCGCACAACGACAAGACGACCGCCGCGATGGCGATGGAGAGCGCCGAGATCGTGAGCAGGTACTCGACGGTGGACTGGCCGCGCTTCACGGGTCGGAGGGTAGCACGACCCGAGGCCCCCCGGGACGCGCAGCCCGCTACTCGTCGACCGCCGCGCAGTCGCTCCCGGGGAGCTGGGAGTACGTCCCCTGATCGACCCACCAGGTCTCGGGCTGGCTGTACTCCCCCGCGTAGGGGTCGGTCACGACGCCGGCGGCGTCTTCGAGCTGGAAGTGCAGGTGCGGCTGCGACGAGTTGCCGCTGGAGCCCACCTTCCCCAGCGTGTCTCCGCACGCCACCTCGTCGCCCACGGCCACGGCGACGCTCCCGTTCATCATGTGCCAGTACTTCGTCCGCCAGCCGCCCTCGTGCTCCACGATCACGTAGTTGGCGTCGCCGGGGTACCCGTCGCAGTCCACACCGTCGGCGGTCTTGTGGCAGCGGTCGTAGTTGCCGTCGGCGGTCTCCACCACCACCCCGGGGGCGGCGGCGAGGATGGTGGCGCTGCCCGCGTCCATCGTTTCCCAGTCGCCTTCGAGGATGTAGTCGGAGCCCTCGTGCCCGTCGTAACAGGCGGGGAACGGCCGACCGTCGTAGGCACGGCAGGTGAGCCGCTCGCCGAGGCTCCCCTGGGAGTGGTCGTCGGGGTCGTGGTCGACGCCGACGACCGTGCGGAAGAGCTCCCGCTCCAAGAGCGGGAAGCGGAACTGGAGCTCGCCCCGCGGGGTGGTGTCGCGCGGGGCGAGGCTCACCGGGACGGCCTCGGGGGCGCAGGCGAGCAAGAGGGCGAACACGGAGCGCTCGGGTACGTTTCTCGCGTAGCCGGCCGCGCCCGGCGGCGCCAAGGTGCGATACTCCCCGGCGCGAGGGGCGGGCATGGGGCGCGGGCTGCGGCGGCTACTGGGGGTCCTGGCGGGCGTCGCCGTCGGCGTGCTCGCGGCCGAGGCCACCCTCCGCGTCCTCCACCTCGGCGACCCGGTGGACGGCGCCGACGTGCAGCTCCAATGGACGCCCGCCGACCTCTTCACCGCCGACCCCGACGACGCCATCGGCATCCGCCTCAAGCCCGGCTACGTCGGGAAGCAGGTGTACCGGGCGGCGGCGACCGGGGACGTGCTCCTGGAGGTCTCCGCGCGGGTCACCCCCGAGGGCTTCCGCGACGAGCCGACGCACCCGGGCGCGCCGGTGCTGCTCGCGGTGGGGGACTCCACCACGTTCGGTCAGGGCGTGGCGGAGGGCGAGAGCTGGCCGGGACAGGTGGGGGCAGCGCTCGGGGAGTCCTGGTCGGTGCTCAACGCGGGGGCGCCCGGGCGCAACCTCGGGCAGGACGTGCGGTGGGTGCAGGTGCACGGCGCCGAGGCCCGCCCGAGCGTGACGATCCTCGCCTTCTACCTCAACGACCTGCTGCCGCCGATCCACGTCTCGGGGGACGTCGCCGCCACGAAGCTCGCCGCGCCGCCCTGGGCCGACCGGGAGGCGGGGCTGCGGCGGTGGTCGAGGCTCTACAACCTCGCGTGGCGCGGGTACGAACGCCGTCGCCTCGCGCGGGAGGTCGCCGGGGACTCGATGGACTACATCGAGCGGCTGAACCGCAGCGCCCGCCACGAGGACCTCGACCGGGAGTTCGGCCGCTTCGTCCAGGCGTGCCGCGGGGCGCACAGCCGCCCGGTGGTGCTGGTGCTCCCGGTCTTCGACGCGGCCGATCCCCACGCCGCGGACCCCATCCTCGCCATGGCCGCCACCAGCGCCGCCGGCCAGGGCGCCGCCGTGATCCAGGCCTGGCACACCGTGGACAACCTCGACATCCCCGAGCGCGTGGTCCTCCCCGGCGAATTCCACGCCAGCGCCAAGGCGAACGGACGGATCGCCGCGTTCGTGGTGGCCGAGCTGCGGCGCCTGGGGATCGTCGGCGGGTAGGTCGGCCCGACGCGCGCCCCACTGCCCGGGGTGCCGTTCTGCTTCGTTCCCCCTCCCGGCCCTCCTCGACCCTCGCGAGCCACCACCAACGTCGGCGGCGCCGCCGCCAGGATCCGTGCCTGGGCAGCCCCCCTGCCGCACGAGCACCCCCCTCGCCGAGGTCTCATCGGGCCCCCTGCCGCACGAGCACCCCCCTCGCCGAGGTCTCATCGGGCCCCCTGCCGCACGAGCACCCCCCTCGCCGAGGTCTCATCGGGCCCCCTGCCGCACGAGCACCCCCCTCGCCGAGCCCTTCTCGCCCCGGCGGCTCCTCGACCGCCGACCGTCCCCGGTGGGCAGGGCGGTGAGGCACCTCCAGCCCGTCGACAACCTCGTCGTCTCCCGCGCGGGCGACGCGGTGCCGCCCCCCGAACCGGCGCACCGGCCGCGCTCAGCCCCGATAGCGCCCCGGGTCCACCGCGTAGCGACGCAGCAGCCGGTGCAGCGTCTCCCGCTCCGTCCCCGCCTCGATCGCCGCCTTGGTGACGTTGCCCGCCATGCGCCGGAGCAGCGCCGGGAAGTAGTCGCGGGCGGCGGCGTCGATCGCGCGCTCCTGGGCCGACCGCCACGTGCCGGGCGGCGCTTCGGTCGGCATCCCGGCGACCGTTCGCGGGAACAACGACGCGTCGATCGTGTCGCCTTCGCACTGCACCGCCGCCTCCTCCAGGACGTGGCGGAGCTCGCGGACGTTTCCCGGCCAGGGGGCGGCTTCGAGCACGGCGAGCGCGTCCGGGGAGACCCGCCGGGCCGAGGTGCCATAACGGGCGCTGGCGAGGTGGAGGAACCGGGCGGCGAGGAGCACGAGGTCCTCCCGACGCTCCCGCAGCGGGGGCACCGGGATCGTCGCCAGCCGGAGGCGGTAGTAGAGGTCCTGGCGGAACCGCCCTTCGGCCACGAGGGCGTCGAGGTCGCGGGGGGTGGCGGAGACCACGCGGGTGTCCACCCGGCGCGGCTCGGGGTCGCCGACCCGGCGGGATTCGCCCTCTTCGAGCACCCGGTTGAGCTTCACCTGGAGGCTCGTGGGGAGGTCGTGGATGTCGTCGAGGAAGAGCGTGCCCCCGGCCGCGAGCTCGAGGAGCCCCGGACGGTCCCCGGTGGCGCCGGGGTAGGCGCCGCGGGCCACGCCGAAGAGCTCCACCTCCAGGAGGTTCTCGGCGACCGCCCCGCAGTTCACGGCGATGAACTGGCCCTGGCCGCGCTTGCGGTGCAGCTCCCGCGCCACCACCTCCTTCCCGGTCCCCGCCTCTCCGGTGATGAGCACCGGCACCGGCATCGGCCCGAGGCGGTCGATCAGCCGGCGGAGCTGGCTCGCCGCGGGGGAGCTGCCGACGAACCCCGCATCCCCGGAGGACAACGCCGCTTCGAGGTCCCGGGCGCGGTTCACGAGGCGGAAGCGCTCCGCGGCGCGCCCCACCACGCGCACCAGGTCGTCAGGCTCGAAGGGCTTGGCGAGGTAGTCGTAGGCGCCAGCCTTGGTGGCCGCCACGGCCGACGGCACGTCGGCGTAGGCCGTCATCATCACCACCTCGGGGGGGCGGTCCAGCGCCCGGGCCGCCGCGAGCACCTCGTTGCCGGTGGCGCCGGGCATGCGCACGTCGGTGACGACCACCACCCAACGTTCGTCGGCGAGGCGGGCGAGGGCGGTCGCGCCGTCGGCCACCGCCTCCACGTCGAAGGTGCGGCCGAGGGCGCGCGCGAGCACCTCGCGGAGGTTGTCGCGGTCTTCCGCGAGGAGCACCCGGTCAGCCATGGAGGATCTCCCAGCGGGCGATGGTGCCGCCGCCCGCACGATCGAGGTGGACGATGCGGCCGCCGAGCGAGCGGGCGAGCCGCTGGCTCACGGCCAGGCCGAGGCCGGTCCCGTCGGGGCGCCCGGTGACGAACGGCTCGTAGAGCCGCGCGCGCACCGCCGGAGGGAGGCCAGGGCCGCGGTCGCGAACCTCCACCCCGCCGGCGGCGACCTCCACCTCGACGGTGCCCGCGGCGGTGGCCTCGATGGCGTTGCGCACGAGGTTGTCGAGGACCTGCCGCACCGCCGTGGGTCCGGCGTGGATCACGGTCGGCGGGCCCCCGCGCCACACCACCTCCACGCCCCGGCTGTCGGCGAAGGGCACCGCGCGCTCCACGGCCGCCGCCGCCGCTTCGTCCACGCGCACGTCGGCGGCCTCGGTCTCCCCGGGGCGGGCGTAGCCGAGGAGGCCCTGGATCACCCGCCGCGCGTGGTCCGCCTCGGCGCGGATGCGCGCCCCGTCGATGGGATCGGCGCGGGTCTCCCCGAGGATCGCCCCGACCGGGCTCATCAGCTCGTGGGCCACGGCGCCGGCGATCTCCCCGAGCGCCTGCACCCGCTCCCGCTCCACGAGCCGGGACTCGGCCGCGCGCACCCGCCCGACCATGTCGTTGAACGCGCCCCCCAGCTCGGCGAGCTCGGCCGGGCCGCCGGTGGGCACGCGGGCGTCCTCCCGCTCGGCGAGCGCGCGGACCCCGCTGCGGAGGGCGTCGATCGGGCCGAGGATCGACCTCGCCAGCCGCGCGGACACCACCACGCCCGCGCCGAGCCCGCCGATCACCACCAGGGCGATGACCACCCACGCCCGCCGCGTCTCGTCGCCGACCCGCTCCACCTCGGCGCGTTGGGCAGCGTTGAGCGTGGCCAGGGCGGCCTCGATCGTCGCCTGCACGTCGGCGCCGTGCTCCTCGGCGGTCTGGTGCAGCGTGGACGCCCGCTCGCGATCGAGCGTGCCCGCACGCGCCAGGGGCGCCACCTCCGCCGCGAACCACGTGTTGCCGCGCTCGATCGCGGCGGCGATCGGCGCGGTGTCCACCGACACCGGCCCCGTGTCGGCCGACGCGAGCGCCAACGCCGCCTCCACGTGGAGCGCGTCTTCGTCGAGGTGGTCGAGGTGGCCCGGCCCGCCCTCGATGAACGTGTGCGCCTGGTGCACGTACAGCTCCCGGGTGGCCCGGGCGAGCTCCAGCAGCCCCTCACGCTCCTCGCCGATGCGCAGCTGGAGCGTGCCGGCCTCCCGCACCCGCCACCAGGTGCCGAACCCGAAGACGGTCCCGCCGACCTGGAGGGCCAGCAGCGCCGCCGTCGCCACCCCGAGCTAGCGGCGGAGCGAGCTCACGGGGCCTGGCCATGGAAACGACCGTTCGCATGTCGCGAGGCCGCTGGGCGAGCCCGTGCAGCCAGCCAAGGCGGGCCTCCCGGCGCCGCGGGTACATCGTGCCCTGCTGCGCCGACGGTTCGGAGTGCCGGGACGGGCCGGGTGACGTCGCCATCGACGGGCGGAGCGGAGCGACCGCCCGTCGATGGTGGCGGCAGGACCCCGCGCTGACGATCACGAATGGCGGCGCCACAGGCCCTCGACTCGCGGCGCCGTGAGTCCAGCCGCCCCCGCGCCGCGTCCTCGCCGGGCGAGCCGTGATCACGATCGCTCGGGATCATCACTCCACCGTCATCAGGCCCGCCATCCCCTTGTCGGCGTGCTCGAGGATGTGGCAGTGGTACATCCACTCACCCGGATTGTCGAGGGCGGACACCAGCTTCACGGTGGTCCGCGGGGGCACGTCGAAGGTGTCCTTCCAGCCCTGGCTCGCGGGCACGGCCACGCCGCCGACCTCCACCATCTGGAAGCGGTTGCCGTGGATGTGGAAGGGGTGGTGCATCTCGGAGGAGTTCTCCACCTCGAAGGTGGTGTCGACGTTCTGGGCCACGTCCACCATCGGGACGTCGGGCCAGGAGGCGCCGTCGATGCTCACGGTGCCGCCCATCATGTCCTCGGCGAGCAGCCAGTGGTGGCCCACGTTCGCGACCGGAGCGCCCCAGGCGGGAACGTCGGGCGTCGGCGGGGTCCAGCCGGTGCCGGTCACCTCCCCCTCCCCGTAGACGAAGGTGGCGACCGGGTTCTCGCCGTTGCCGAGCGGGTCCACCTCGATCATGTCGCCGCCTTCTTCGTGGAGCTGGACCCGCTTGTTCATCAGCCGGTAGGACTGGCCGGGCTCACCCGTGGCCTCCACCGCCACCATGTACCGCTCGCCCGGGGCGATCACGAGGTCGTCCACCGGGTAGGGCTCGGCGAGGAAGCCGCCGTCCGTGCCCACGACCGTGAGCTGGTGGCCCTCCAGGTACACGTCCCAGTAGCGGGCGTTGCTGGCGTTGACCAAGCGCAGGAGCGTCGTCTGCCCCTTCGTCCACGCCACCCGCCGGTCGTTGCGGCCGTTCATCATCAGCACGGTCCCGAGCCGGCCCATCAGCTGCATCATGCTGGTGTCGGGCGGGGCGATCTGGAGCGTGTCCTCGTCGAGGAGCACGTCGTCCAGCACCACCGGGAGGTCGCAGTCGGGCTTCACCTCGCCCGGCGCGTGGACGACGATCGGCGCGTACAACCCCGCTTCGATGGTGGTCGCGGTGTCCATGTGGGTGTGGAACCAGTAGAAGCCGGCGTCCTGCAGGGTGAACGTGTAGTCGAAGCTCTCTCCGGGCTCGATGGGGTCGCCCATCATCTGCTGGATGCCGTCCACCTCCGGGGTGACCCGCAGGCCGTGCCAGTGCAGGCTCATCTCCATGGCGGTGTCGTTGGTGAAGTGGACCGTCACCCGGTCGCCGAGGGTGGCCTCCAGCACCGGCCCGGGGACCGAGCCGTTGAACGCCATCCCGCCTTCCAGGGGCACGCCCGTGCCGGGGTCCCAGGCGAGGGCGCTCGCGGTGAGGTTCACCTCCACGGCGCCGTCCGCCGGGTCGAGGTCGGGCATGGCGGTGTAGCCGCACGCTTCCAGAGGGGCGAGCTCGGCGGTGTCGGCGCCCGAGTCGCCGCCGGAGTCGGCGGCGGAGTCGGTGGTCATGTCCATCGCGGACATACAGCCGGCGAGGCCGAGGAGGAGCGGGCTGTAGCGCATGGGGACCTCTGTGGAGCGGGTTCGACGAGGTAGCGGGGACGCGGCTCCCAGGCCGCTGTGAGCAGCAGCGTCACACGTAACGAGGCCGGTCACCGCTGCGCGGCGCACCCGGTTGCGGTACCTCTGCGCCCCCTCTGAGTCCACCGTCATGCTCCTCTTCTTCCTCTTCGCGTGCGCGACGAGCGCTCCCACCGACACCGCGATGGACACCGCCATGGACGACACCGCCGCGGACACGGCCGACTCCGGCGGCGGCGACACCGCGCCCGCCTGCGCCGCCGTGACCCCGGGTGACGACTGGGCGTGGACGGGCAGCTGCCCGGGGATGACCACCCCCGTCGCCATCACCGTGGCCGACTGCACCCTGACCCTCGACTACGACGCGGTCGGCGGGATGACCATGGGCATGCCCTACTCCGCGACCCTCGACGGCGACGCCGTCACCTTCGCGGACGACAACGGCGTGGACGGCTGCGTGGGCACCGTGGACACCGAAGACCGCATCTCCGGCTCCTGCGAAGCCGGCGCCTGCACGTTCAAGCTCCGCCGCTGAGACTCTGCGCGGTGGCACGGCTCTTGCTCCGCTTCCGGGCACAAGCGGAGCTTCCATGATCTTCTTCCTCCTCGCCTGCACGACCACGGACAACCTCCCCGACGTGCTCGACGGCGTCGACGCCGCCGCCGCGGACATCGACACCCTCGTGGCCGACCACGTCGCCGCGGTCGGCGCCGCCGTCGACACGGACGCCGTCGCAGCGCTGGAGACCGACTACACCACCGCCTGGACCGAGAAGTCCGCCGCGATGGCCGACGCCCTCGACATGGCGAGCCAGTGCGCGATGGACGACGCCGACGGCGTGGCGATGGACGGCTGCACGACCGCGATGGACGCGATGACCGCCGAGGTCACCGCCCACGCCGCCGCGGGCTGCGCCACCCTCGACGACTGCACCGCCGCCGAGACGACCCACCAGGCCGCGATGACCGGCTACACCGACACCGTCCGCGCCGCCGAGACCGACTGGAACGACGGCACCATGGAGTGCGCGATGGGCGGGATGAGCGGGATGTAGCTACAGGCTCTCGATCCACGCCGCGAGGTCGCGGGCTTCCGCCTCCGGGAGCCCGCCCTCGGGGTGCCGGTTTCCCGGCACCACCGCGCCGCCCTTCGCCAGGAGCGCCACGACGTAGTCGGGGTCGAGGCGGGCGCCGGCGCCGTCGAGCGTCGGCCCCTTCATCGTGCCTTCGCCGTGCACCACGTGGCAGGTCGCACACCCGCGGGCGGCGTAGGCGAGCGCCCCAGCGGCGGGGTCCCCGAGCGTGGCGCCCTCCTCGACGGCGGGATCGGCCAGCGAGCTGCCGATCCACTCGGCCAGCGCGGTCGCCTCCGCCGGGGAGATGCCCATCACCGGCATGCGCGCCGACTGGTCCATGCGGATCGTCACCGGCGCCTGGAGGAAGCCGACGAGCCAGTCGCGGCGCACGCGGGAGCCTTCGCCGTCGAGCGCCACGCCGGCCACCTCGCCGCCCCGCCCGCCGAGCTGATGGCAGACAAGGCAGCGGAAGCGGTCGACCAACGCGCCGACCTCGCCGGCGGGTACGTTCGCCGTCGCCGCGGGCGCGGCCACCTTCCAGTCGCCGGGGACGCCGTCCTTGCGGAGCGCCGCGAGCGCGATGCCGAGGTCGAACGCGTCGTCCGCGGAGAGCCCGGTGAAGGCGGGCATCTTCGCGGCGGCGACGCCGGGCACGTCGAACGCAGCAGGGACGAGGACCTTCGTCGCGATCCAGCTCGGGAGATCGTGCGTGGGGGCGGCGCCCGCCTGGGGGAGGTCGCTGACGTGGCGGCGGCCGAGGTCGTCGAGGGCCATGGCCGCGCGCGTCCGGGGCACGTCGCCCGCGCGGTGGCAGCCGGCGCAGCCCCGGTCGACGAAGAGGGCGCGGCCGGCGGCGGCGAGGCCCGGGTCCACGGTGTCGGCGGCGGTCGCCCACGGCGTGTCGGCGTCCGGCACCCACTGCTCCCCCGCGTAGGCGACGATGTCGGCTGCTTCTTCCGCGGAGAGCTTGAAGCCCGGCATGCGGGTGGTGGGGCGGAGGCGGTGCGTGTCTTGGAGGAAGCTGCCGAGCCAGGCGGGGTGGAGCTTGGCGCCGGCCAGGGTGAGGTCGGGACCGACGTCGCCGCCGCGGTCATCGACGCGGTGGCAGGTGGTGCAGCGGCGCTGGGCCACGGCGAGGCGGCCGCGGTCGCTGTCGCCAGCGGCGGGGGCCGGCTCGAGGGCGGGGCCGTCGAGGGAGAAGAGGAACGCCACCAGCGCGTCCCGCTCGGCATCGGTGAGGGCGAACCTCGGCATCTTGTGCACCGGGTTCAGCGGCGCCGGGTCCGTGAGCCAGGCGCGCACCCAGGCCGCGGACACCTTGTCGCGGAGCCCGTCGAGCTGCGGGGCGGTCTCCGGGAGGTCGAAGCCGGGGATCGTGTGGCAGCCGGCGCAGCCGCGCTCGGCGAGGAGCGCCCGTCCGTGGCTGAGGCGCGGCGCGCCCGAAACCGTCGCCGCTTCGTGGCAGCTTCCGCACGCCGCCTCCCGCTCCGCCGCGTCGTAGAGCGGGTGCTCCCAGTCCGGGCCGGCCTCGTGCGCCGCCGCCTTCGTCACCGCGAGCCCCTGCCCGCCGTGGCACGTCGTGCAGCCGAACCGTTCGACCGGGTGATCGTCCAGCCAGGGCGCGGGGTGATCGGCGGCGTCGTGGCACGTCTCGCAGCGGTCCACGACCTCCAGGTCCGCGACGATGCGCTGCTCCACCTGCGCGGGGCGCGCGGCGTCCTGCACGAGGAGCACGCCGACCAGCGCGGCCGTCAGGAAGAACGAGCCGAGCACCACGACGTGGAGCCAGCGGGGGAGGGCGGGCTCGTCGTTCATCCCGGCCACCACATCAGCGCCCACGCCGGGCCCCGGAAGAAGGTGCCGATCACCGTCTCCGTCACGAAGAAGGCGGCGATCAGCAGGAAGACGGAGTTGGCGGTGCGCCGCTCCTTCGGCCAGTAGCGCCCGAGCCCCTGATCATGGCGATCCACGTAGGGGAGCACGAGGAGCACGCCGATCGTCGCCGCGGGGATGAACACACCGCCCCAGAACGCGGAGTAGTGCGCCAGCTCCTGGATCCCCAGGAAGTACCAGGGCGCCTTCGCGGGGTTGGGCGTACGGGTGGGATCGGCCTGCGGCTCTAGCGGCGCGTCCACCACCATGGAGAGCAGCAACAACGCCACCACGAGCCCCCCGAGCAGCGCGAGCTCCCGGTAGATCAGGTGCGGCCACGCCGGGAGGAGCCGCGGCCCCTCCGCCGGCGCGGGCGCGTGCTCCGACGTGACCAGGCCGCCGTCCTTGCGGACCCGGTACAGGTGGAAGGCCACCAGCCCCGCCACCGCCAGCGGGAGGACGACGCAGTGGAGCACGTAGAAGCGCAGGAGCGCGGCTTCGCCCACCGTGTGGTCGCCGAGGAGGAGCAGCGCGGCCGGGGGCCCGAGGCCCGGCACCGACGCGACCATCTTCGAGCCGACGGTGACCGCCCAGTAGGCGAGCTGGTCCCAAGGGAGGAGGTAGCCGGTGAAGGAGAGCCCGAGCGTGAGGATGGCGAGGAGCACCCCGGCCACCCAGTTCGCCTCGCGCGGCGCCTTGTAGCCGCCCGTGAGGAAGACCCGGCCCATGTGGAGGAGGACGAGCGCGACCATCGCGTGCGCGCCCCACCGGTGGAGGTTCCGGGTCACCACGCCGAAGGGCACGACGAACGCGAGGTCCTTCATCGAGCGCCACGCCGCATCGGGGTGGGGCACGTAGTAGAACATCAGGTACACGCCGGTGATCACCAGCGAGCCGAAGAGGAAGAGCGAGAGCAGCCCGAGGCCCCAGGTGGCGGTCGCGCGCAGCGACGCGGGGCGGACCTTCGCGGCGTGGATGTGCAACAGGAACGACGAGCGCATCGCCATGAGCGCCCGACGTTCGTCCTCGGGCCAGCCCACGCGGAACACGGAGTCGCGGATGCGGCGGAAGAAGTCGCGCATCAGCCGAGCTTCAGGTGGGTGTCGGCGTCCACCTCGGCGTCCACGTCCACGACGAGGCGGCCGCGGCGATCGAGGACGAGGCGGACGAAGCGGAGGGAGCGCGGCGCGGGCCCCGCGAGGACGCGCCCGGCGTTGTCGTAGCGGCTGCCGTGGCACGGGCAGAGGAAGCCGTCGCCGTCCTTCCGGACGGTGCAGCCGAGGTGGGTGCACGTGGCGGAGAGCGCACGGAGGCCACGCTCGTCGCGCATCACGAAGACGCCGGCTTCGTCGGCGTAGGTGGGCGCCCCCGCCGGGTAGTCGCCGGGGGGCCCGAGGGCGTGCCGGGAGGGCGGGCCGTAGGAGACGGGCGCCCGGGCGAAGCGGAGGGTGGCCCAGGCGGACTCCCCGAACAACAGCACCCCGGCGCCGACCCCGAGGTAGCGCAGGAAGCCCCGCCGGCCCACCTCGGCCATGCCTACTTCGCCCCCAGCGCGACCGTCACCGCGGACGCCTGGCCGGCGGTGACGTGCACGGGCACGTCGGCGGCCTTCAGCTTCTCGCTCCAGACGCCGAGGGTGTAGTCGCCGGCCGGGAGCCCGTCGATCGTGAAGGCGCCCGCCTTGTCCGAGATCCCGAACCGCGCGGTGTCGAGCACCACGATGTACGCGATCATGTCGTCGTGGACCTTGCAGAGCTGGCGATAGATGCCGGCCTTCTTGAACGTGTAGCTCCGCTTCTCGCCCTTCGGCCACGTCCCGAGGTCGTAGGTCTCGCCGTCGGAGGTGAAGACGCTGTGGCCCACCGGATCGGAGTTCGTGAAGTCGACCGTCCAGCCGAGCTGGATGGGCAGCACCCGCGGCACGAACATCAGCCCCGCCTGGTCCATCTTCGCGGTCTTCGTCACCGCAGGGCCCTTGTCGCCGGTCTTCACGTACACGACGGTGTTGGGCAGGTTCTTGGCGGAGGGGGCGGTCACGGTGCCGGTCACCTTTCCGGTGTCGGCGGCGAAGGCGGCGGTGAGGAGGGCGATCCAGAGGGTCACGGGAGCTCCCGGTCAGTAGGCGATGGAGTAGTTGAGGGTGGCGAAGTGGAACCCTGGCTCTTCGCCGGGCTCGGCCCCGACGCCGACCATGCCGCGGAGGAGCACGTTCGGCCGGACGACCCCGGTCACGGCGCCGACGGCCAGCCAGGTGGCCTCGCTCGGGTCGGCGGTGCCGTCGGTCGTGCGGGAGGCTTCGAGGCGGAGGCTGGGGAAGACGACGGGCAACGCGACCCAGGTGACCTCGGCGTACAACCGGTCCATCGAGCCGTCCGTGGAGTCGCCCGCGTAGGGCGAGTCGTGCCACTCGCGGGCCGCGACGACGTCCACCGAGAGGTCGTCGTACATCGCGTGGGCGTCCACGCCGACGCGGGTGAACGGGTCGTCCTGGAGCGAGGTGTCCGTGGAGATCTGGGCGCGGCCGTTGTAGACCGAAGCCCCAAGGGTGAAGCTGCGGTCTCGCCAGGCGGCGGTGGCCGACGTGCCGCCCGTGCCGTCGGCGGGCATGCCGCCGAGCTTCACGAACGCGCGCCCGTACACGTCCTTCGCCAGGTACACCCCCGGGGTCTCGTTCTCGACGACGCCTGCGGCCCACCCGAACCGGTGCGCGGCGATGCCCGAGAGTTCGAGGCCCGACTGGGACATCTCCGGCGTCCACGGGCTGTCGCCGTAGGGCGTCGTGGTGAGGCGCAGCATGTGGCCGAAGAGGCCACGGTGGATGGTGACACCGTGGAGCTCCGGCTCGAAGATGCCGACCTTGATCCGGAGGTCCGTCGGCCGGGCAAAGGGGCTGAAGACCACGTTGGCGCGCTCGATCTCCACCAGGGCCATGCCGCCGAGGTTCACCGCGCCGAGGAAGGAGACGTGGTCGCCCAGCGTACCGCCCGTGCGGACGCCGAACATGTCGACCATCGTCGAGAGGTCGAGCTGGGGTTCGTGGCCGTGCTCTTCCTCGGTCTCCTCCATCCCGGCCATCACCGTGCCGTGGTGGTGCGTCTCGAACTCGGGGCCGTACCCGGCGGCGCCGGAGAGCACGAGGGAGATCGGGGCGTCCCACGGGATCGACCCGGGGAAGACCGCCTTGGGCCAGCGTTCCTTCTGGGCGTCGTTGCCGAGCTCCACCGGGTCGCGCTTCTGGGCGGTGTCGTCGCCATGGTCGGGGAAGCGGTACCCGTTCCAGCGGAACGCCTCCCCAAACGGCGTGAGCTTCGGGTACGCGACGTGGCAGGTCTGGCAGCTCGTCTCGTACTTCCGGGCGAAGGTCGGCAGCGCATGGGCCACCCGAGGGAAACACAGGAGCGCCACGAGGAGGGCGAAGAAGGAGCGACTCACGGCAACCCCGGCGGAGAACCAGGATGAGCAAGGGGTGTGCCACCGGGTCGCGGGCCCCGACCGGCCGCCCAGGGCCCGCGGCGTCGCCGAGCGGCCTGGGAACGGTGGATTCCCCGCAGGGTGGCCTGTTCCTTTTCACACTCATCCGGTGTCGCCACGCACAGAAACCGTTGTCGTATCGGTGTGATTTCCGAAGTCACAGGGACGGGTTGGGGATGCACCGGGCGAGGCGCCGGTCCGGGCCAGGTCCGCCACGAAGGGGGGATTTGGGCGCCAACCCCCCTCAGCGCCGCGGAGGACCGGGGTCAGGCGCAACGACCGTCGGTGCTCCGCTTCCAGCGCTGGCTGCGGGGGCGTTCGGGCGCTTGATTGTCCCGCCCCGCCGCATTAGGGCCGCGCCCCGCGGAGAACCCCATGATCGAAGCCGAGCCGCTCCTCGCCTCCCTCTCGGCCGACCTCGCCGCGGTCACGACGCCCACCGAGGTCGCCGCGGTCCGCGCCCGGTATCTCGGCGCCGAGGGCTCGATCACCCGCCTCGGCAAGCGCGACTTCTCCACGATGAGCAAGGACGAGCGTCGGGCGTTCGGCTCGGGGTTCAACGAGCTGAAGACCCGCGCCGACACCGTGCTCAAGGAAGCGGCGGCCCGCGCCGAGGCCAGCAAGCAGGCCGCCGGCCCGGCGTTCGACCTCACGCTCCCCGGCGCCGATCGCCGCCAGGGCGCCATCCACCCCATCCTCTCCACGCAGATCGAGGTCGAGGAGATCTTCCGCTCCATGGGGTTCGAAGTCTTCGCGGGCGACGAGGCGGTGTCCGAGTACGAGAACTTCGACGCGCTGAACATCCCGGGCGACCACCCCGCGCGCGACATGCAGGACACCTTCTGGCTCGAGAACGGGATGGTGCTGCGCACCCACACCTCCTCGATGCAGAACCGCGCGATGCGCGCGCTGGGCGTGCCGCTCCGGGCGATCTTCCCCGGCCGCTGCTACCGCAACGAGGCGCTCGACCTCACCCACGAGAACACGTTCTACCAGCTCGAAGGCCTGATGGTCGGCGAGGACGTGTCGGTGGCGCACCTCATCGCCGTCATGCGCGACCTGCTGGCCGCGGTCTTCCGCAAGGAGATCCAGGTGCGGATGCGCCCCGGGTTCTTCCCCTTCGTGGAGCCCGGCTTCGAGCTCGACTTCCGCACCACGCTCAACGGCGTGGAGCGGTGGGTGGAGCTGATGCCCTGCGGGATGGTGCACCCGGCGGTGCTCCGCAACGCGGGGGTCGACCCCGATCGGTACAGCGGGTTCGCGTTCGGCCTCGGGCTCACGCGCCTCGCCATGCTCAAGTACGGCGCGCCCGACGTGCGCCTCTTCAACAGCGGGGACCTGCGCTTCAACGAGCAGTTCCGCGCCACCCTCTGAGGACGCCGTGAAAATCTCGGTCGAATGGCTGTCGGAGTTCGTCGACTTGGGCGGGCTCGCCCACGCGGACATCGCGGAGCGCCTCACCGTGCGCACCGCCGAGGTGGATGGGGTGGAGTCCGTACGCCGTGACTTCAGCGGGATGGTCGCGGCGGAGGTCGTGCGCGTGGAGGCGCTCCCTGGCGAGGCCACCCTGACACGCGTCACCGTGAACGTGGGCGGAACTCACCGCTCCACCGTCTGCGGCGCGCCGAACGTACGCGCCGGGATGAAGGCGATCTGGGCCAACCCGGGGGCCACCCTCGGAAGCGGCGAGGTCGTGCGCGCGGTGGAGCGCCGCGGCCACCCCAGCGAGGGCGTGCTCTGCGCGCCCTCGGAGATCGGCGTCGGCACCTCCCGCGAGGGGCTCCTGGAGCTGCCGCCCGGCACCCCCGTGGGCACCCCGGTGGCCTCGCTCTTCCCCGCGGAAGACACGCTCATCGAGATCGACAACAAGAGCCTCACCCACCGGCCCGACCTGTGGGGCCACTACGGCTTCGCCCGCGAGCTCGCCGCCATCTTCGGCCGCCCCCTCGCCGCCTACACCGTGCCCGACCTCGCCCGCTTCGCCGGCCTCCCCGCGTTCGACGTGGCGGTGGACGACGCCGACGGCTGCCCGCTCTACTCGGCCCTCGGCCTCGCGGTGAACGACAACCCGGCCTCCCCCACCCGGATGCAGGCGCGGCTGCTCACTCTCGGCACCACGCCGCAGAACCTCCTGGTGGACGTCACCAACTACGTGCAGCTCGAGCTCGGCCAGCCCACCCACGCGTTCGACGCGCGCACCTTCCAGCGCGTGCGCGTCGGCCCGGCCGGCGGCGCCACCGAGTTCACCACGCTCGACGGGAAGTCCCGCCGCCTGCAGCCCGACGACCTGATGATCTACGGCGACGATGTGCCCGTGGCCCTCGCCGGCATCATGGGCGGCCTCGCCAGCGGCATCCGCCCCGACACCCGCTCCGTGGTGCTGGAGAGCGCCAACTTCCGCGCCTCCCGCATCCGGAAGACCTCGGTGCGCCTCGCGCTGCGCACCGACGCGAGCCTGCGGTTCGAGAAGAAGCTCCCGCAGGTCTACGCCCGCATGGCCGCCGGGCGCATCCTCGGCGAGCTCGAAGCGGCCGGCGTGCAGCCGCGCGGCACCTCCCGCTACTCCTTCGTCGGCGACTTCCGCGACCAGCCCCGCCGCATCGTCGTGGCCCCGGGCTGGCTGGCCAGGCGCGCCGGCGCCGCCATCGACGACGACGTCGCCGCCGGGATTCTCCGCGGCATCGACTTCGCGGTCAGCCGCGCGCCGGACGGCTCGTTGCTGGTGGACGTCCCCGCCTTCCGCGGCGCCGCCGACATCTCCATCCCCGAGGACATCTCCGAAGAGGTGATGCGCCTGTACGGGTACGAGAACATCACCCCCACGCCGCCGCTCGGCCCCCTCGCGCCCACGCCGTTCAACGCGGTGAACCGCAGCCAGCACCGCGCCCGGCGCGTGCTCTCCGAAGGCCACGGGTTCATCGAGGTGCAGACCTACGGCTGGTTCGCCGGCGACTGGATCGCGCGCCTCGGCTACACGCCGGCCCGGCCGCTGGTGCTCCGCAACCCGATCGCGCCCACCCGCAACCAGATGCGGGACACGCTGGTGCCGAACCTCCTCGCCGTGGCGAACCAGAACTGCCGACTCCGCGAGCGGTTCCAGGTCTACGAGCTCGGCCGCGTCTTCTGGATCGACGAAGCGGGCGTGAAGCGCGAGGACAACCACCTCGCCGGCGTGGCTGTGGTGCAGGACGGCGGCGACGTCGCCGACACCTTCCGCAGGATTCGCGGCGCCCTGGAGGACCTCGCGGCGGTCGCCGCCCGCCCGGCGCTCAGCAGTGGCCCGGTGGCGGCGGTGCCCGGGGAGCCGTGGACGGCCGAGGGTCACACCCTGGAGCTCCGGATGGGCGACGAGGTGGTGGGTCACCTCGGCGTGCTCCCCCGAGAGCTCGTGCCCCACGTGCTCACCGGCGGGCACGCGGTGTGGTTCTCCCTGCGGATGGAGCCCTTCCAGGGCGAGCCGTTCCCGTCGCTCCGGTACGTGCCCACCCCCACGCTCCCCGGCTCCTGGCAGGACTTCACGTTCGACTGGCCGGTCGCCGATGGCTTCGCGGGCCTCACCCGGTGCCTCGACGGCTTCACCCACCCCGCGGTGGAGTCCCGGTCGCTGGTGGCGTTCTACCAGCCCCCGCGCAGCCGGACCGGCCGCTACTCGCTGCGCTACGCGCTGCGCTGGCCCGACCGTACGCCCACTCCGGCGGACCTCGAAGGCTTCCGTACGGCGTTCCTAGCGTTCGTGGAAGCGCAGAAGCTCGTCCTGGCCTGAGGGGAAGGGGGCGCCACCCGGGCGCCGCCCCGGGTGAGCTGCCACGAGCGAGCCCGTGCGGCCAGCCCACGCGGGTGTCGGCCGCTGGCGAGCGGCCGCTCTGCCCGGCGCCGAGGGTGTATGGGTGGTGACGCGGCGGGTGACGTCACCGGCGGCGGGCGGAGCGGAGCGACCGCCCGTCGGCGATGGCGGCAGGACCCTGCGCCGACTCCCGCGCTTCCGGGCGCCGCGTCCTGCCGGGCGAGCAGAGGATAATCCCCCCCGATGACCACCCCCGCCCTCGTCGCCGCCCGCGCCCGCACCCAGCTCCCCGCCGCCATCGAGGCGCTCAGCGGCTATCTGCGCACCCCCGCCATCTCCTGCGATCCCGCCCACCACGGCGACGTTCGCCAGCTGGCGGCGGCCATCGCGGCGGACCTCACGGCCCTCGGCCTCGACCGCGCCCGCGTGCTGGAGCTCCCCGGCGCCCTCCCCTGCGTGGCCGCCGAGTGGATGAAGGCACCCGGGAAGCCGACGATCCTGGTCTACGGGCACCTCGACCTGCAGCCGGTGAAGGGAGAGGTGTGGGCCACCCCGCCCCACGAGCCGACGATTCGCGACGGGCGCCTCTACGCGCGCGGCTCGGCAGACGACATGGGCGGCTGGGTGAGCCACCTCGCCGCGCTGCGCGCGTGGCTGGAGGAGACCGGCAGCCTCCCCGCCAACCTGAAGCTCCTCATCGAGGGAGAGGAGGAGATCGGGAGTCCCAACCTCGAACGGTACATGGACGCCCACCCCGACGCCTTCGCCGCCGACGTGATGGTGTTGACCGACTGCGAGAACCCCTCGACCGAGATTCCCGGGCTCACCACGTCGCTGCGCGGGCTCATGGAGGCCACGGTGCGCTGCGAGGCGCTCGAGGCGGACATCCACTCCGGGCTCTGGGGCGGCATGGTGCCCGACGTCTCCCTGGCCCTCGTCACGCTCATCGCCCGCCTCGTGGACGAGAACGGCCGGTTGAAGGCGCCGCGCGCCGACGTGCCCGCGGCCTGGAGCGCCGCGGCCTGGGACGTGCCCCTCACCGACGACGTGATCCGCGACGGCGCCCACCTCTGCGCCGGCGTGTCGCCGCTCCCGACGAACGGCGCGCCCCCGGCCGAACACCTGTGGCGGCAGCCCGCGGTCACCGTGGTCTCCACCACCTTGCCCACGATCGACCGCAAGAAGAACGCGCTCCGGGCCAGCGCCGAGGCCATCCTCTCCATCCGCGTGGCGCCGGGACAGGACGACGACGTGGTGCGCGAAACGCTCCGCGCCGAGCTGCTCCGCGACCCGCCAGGCGGGGTGAAGGTCACCGTGGAGATGGCGACGCAGCCCTCCGGCGCGTGGTTGTACGTGCCGTCCGGTCCCGCCTTCGCCGCGGCGGACCGGGCGTACACCGCGGCGTGGGGCCGGCCGCTCCTGCAGGTCGGCATCGGCGGCTCCATCCCCTTCGTGGCGCTCTTCGGGCGCCGCTTCGGCGACCTCCCGCTCATCCTCAACGGCGTCATCGACCCGCAGACCACCTGCCACGGCCCGAACGAGAGCTTGCACCTCGGCGTTTTCGAGAAGGCGATCCTCGCGAACGTGCACCTGTACGCGGAGCTGGGCGCGGTGCCGGAGCTGGTGCGGGGGTAGGCGGCGCGCGAGGACGTGCCACAGCATGGCCATTCTCGCCGACCGTGGCCGCTCGACCGCCGACGTCGCCGGTCGGCAAGCCGGTGGGGCACCACCGCCCTTGGGCACCCTCGCTCAGCCGACGATGTGGAGCCCCGCCAGCGGTCCCGGCGCCGTGAGGTAGCCGAGGAAGTCAGCGCTCACTCCGACGGCGGCGAGGTGCTCACGCGAGAACGGGGTCCGCACGAGGGCTTCTCCGCGGGCGAACCGCTCGGGCACGCGCGTGTTGCCGATCGCGGCGCGGCCGATGGCCACGAGGTCGGCGCCGAGGTCCATCGCCGCCTCCGCGTCCGCGCTCGAGTTGACTCCGCCGGCCGCCATGAGCGGGAGCGCCGCGCCCACGCCCGCGCGAATGCGGCGAAGGGCCACATCGGCCGGGTACTTCTGGCTGCGCGCGTCCAACTGGAGGTGGGAGACGTGGCCGTAGTCCAGGCCGTCCTCCGCCAGCCAGGACATCACCTGGATGGTCTCGTCAAGGTCCAGGCCGGTCTCGGGGCCGAAGCCTTCGAAGGAGAGCCGGAAGCCGACGATGAAGTCGGCGGGGACCCGCTTGCGGACCGCCTGCACCGTCTCCCGGGCGAGGCGGGCGCGGTTGGCCAACGACCCGCCGTAGCCGTCGTGGCGGAGGTTGGTCATGGTGCTGAGGAACTGGGTGAACACGTACCCGTTGGCGCCGTGCATCTCCACGCCGGCGAAGCCCGCCCGGCAGGCACGCTCCGCCGCCGCCGCGTGGTCCTCCACGACCTCGGCCAGCTCGGCCTCGGTGAAGGGCTCCGGCGGAACGAAGCCCGGAATCCCCGGCAGCTCGTAGCGGCTGGCGCTCCGTGCGGGCTGCCCGGTGAGCGCGGGGATCGCCCGCGCGCCGCCATGGCAGAGCTGCGCCACCGGGAGCGTGCCGCCCGCGCGCATCGCCGCCGCGAGCGCGGTGAGCTCGGGGACGAACCGCTCCTCTCCGAAACTGAGCTGGTTGGGGAACGCGATGGAGGTCCGCGAGATCGCGGCGGCGCAGGTCAGCACCATCCCGTAGCCGTCGCCGGCGAGGCGCTCGAGCCACGCGCGTTCGGCGACGCTCACCCGCCCATCGGCCTCGCTCTGGGCGGTGGTCATCGGCGCGACGGCGAGGCGGTTTTCGACCACGACGCCGTTGGGGAGGCGGAGGGGGGAGAGCGTACGCATGGGGGCGCGCTTTACCCTGGCGCGCCGCCGCGCGGGCCGCAGGAGCGGGCGGCGGACGGAGCGCGTCCAGAGCCAAGCGGGGCCCACGGCGCGGGGCGCGAGGGCAGTGACCGAGCAGGTGCGACGTTCGGTGTGTAGAAGAAGGAGCATGATCACCGCGCTCTTCGCTCTTGCGTGCGCTTCGAGCCCCACCGACACCTCCGGCGACACCAGCGCCGACACGGGGGACACCGCCGACACGGGCACCGACACCGCCGATGTGTTGGCCGCGGAGCTCGTGGATGCGCGGGCCGACTGGGACGCCTGCGGCTTGGAATCCTACACCTTCGTGCTTCAATACCAGTGCTTCTGCCCCGCAGAGATGACCGGCCCCGCGACGATCACCGTGGAGGCCGGCGCGGTCGTCGCTGCGACCTACGTCGGCAACGGGGAGCCCGTGGACGAGAGCTTCACCATCCGCGACGTCCCCGCCCTCTTCGGCCTGGTGGGCGACGCGATCGGCCGTCCGGCCGACCAGATCACCGTCACCTGGGATGCCACCTGCGGGTACCCCACCGCTGCCTACTTCGACTACGAGATCGACGCGGACGATGAGGAGTTGGGGTTCACCGTGACGGCGCTGGGGGGAGGCTGAGGGGGCGCGGCGATAGGTCGGGCGCGGCGGGGTGGGGCGTGGGCACCGAGAGGCGTGAGGGCGGGACCCTGAAGGTCACCTCCCGGTTGTCCCGCCGAGCCGCCGTCCCAGGCATCCCCCAGCTGGGCTCGAGGGGATGCAGGATGGACCACGATCACGAACCCGCGGAGCACTAGCCGACGCGGGAGAAGTGTCGTGCAATAGCCGTGGGAAACGACAGCACAGTGGTCGAGAGCCACGTCATCGACACGACGCCGTGAGCACGCGCTCGCGGGCGGACGTGCTCGCGACGCCGCCGCCCGTCGCGAACTCCTCCTCCTGGACCCACTGCGGCGAGGTCAGCTCGCACCGCCGGATCCGATCGTCGAACGACCCGATTCCCCCGCGGGGGGGGTGACCGCCCAGCTTTTGCTGCGCCGCGCCCCAACGTCGACGAACAACGCCCTGATGGCGATTTTTCCAAGAATGGTGATCCCAACGGGATTTTCGCAGAATTGACGTCCGGACTTTGGTTCGAGGTGGTGGGGTGAGTGGCGGTTGAATGCTGGTTTATTTTTTGGGTGAGTCGTGTGTAGTTGTCGTTTGACAGGGGGTGGGCGGTGGGGGAAGGGCGGAGCGGGGGATTCGGGGAGTACGTAGGTTGTCAGGTGACATGGGTTGCGATGATGGGGTGGAGGGGGGCGGGGTCCCGGCGCTCAGCAGGCGGCGGGCGCTTCTCGGGAGGAGCGCCGCGGCGACGGCCGTCGCCCCGAGCGGCCATCAGCGTGCGGAGACTCCGATGCTGTTCCTGCTCGCCTGCGCTGCCGACCCCTCGTCGCTCGACTCCGAGAGCGCCCCCGCCCGCCCCGAGACCACGCTGTGGATCAACGAGGTGCAGCCCGATCGGGACACTGGAGGGGACTGGGTGGAGTTCTTCAATGTCGGGACCGACGACGTCACGCTCGACGGGTACGGCCTCGTCGACGAGACCGGGCACACGACGGACCTCCCCAGCTCGCTCGTGGTCCCCGCCGGGGGATTCGTGGTGCTGGCGTGCGTCCAAGCGGCCATCGCGACCGACGGCACCGTCGACGTGCGGCTCGACAAGGACGGCGATGAGCTCAGCCTGATCTCCGACGCGGCGATGGACGCCACCGTCCTCGACAAGGTCCACTGGGGTCCGCTGAGCGGCGACACCTCGTGGGCCCGCCAGCCGGACGGCGGCGTGGAGTGGGTCGCGGACCCCACGCCAACGCCCGACGCGCCGAACGAGTGAGGCCATCGCCCGTCCACCCCACGGTCAACGACCCGGCCCGCCGCCGGTGGGGCCGTGGCGAACGGTCCTACCCGAGGTAGGCTAGCCCTCATCTGACGTGGTTCAGCCTCGTCCGAACGGGAGTACCCGTGCCGATCCTGGTCCTTCTCCTCGCCACCACCTCCGCGGCCCTGGCCGACCCGCCGACGGCCGAGCCGTCGGCCGACCTGGGGTACTCCGGCTCCTCCTTCTTCCCGGATGCCCGAGCGAGGACTCCCGGGAGCGCGGAGGTCGCCCTCGGCGGCTTCGGGGTGCTGGTCTTGCCGCCCGCGAACGTGGAGACCGTCACCGGCGAGCCGCAGACGCTCGGCGGCGTGGCGGTTCGCGCCGCGTGGGCGCCCGCGACCGGCGTCCGCGTGGAAGGACACCTCGGCTACGCGTCAAACGGAGCGGTGCTCGGGACGGTGGCCGCCAGCGCCTCCGCCGCGCTCTCGAAGACGGTTCGACTCGGGGGCTATGGCCTGTGCTGGGACACGGCCGACCCCAACTTCTGGGCGCTCAGCGGGGGGTGCGGGATCGGCGTCGCCCTGGCGGCCCGCTGGCCGAGGTGGGGCTTCGACGCGAACGTACCCGTGGTGATGCTCAGCGACATCGAGGGTCTTTCCTCGTTCCTGCCCGTGCTGATGACCGAGGCCCACTTCACGTTCGCCCTCGGCCACGGCCACAGCGTGAGGGTCGGCAGCTTCAGCGTGGGCCCGGGGGTGGGCTGGCAGTTCCAGGGGCGCCGGCTGCTCCTGCGCGCCGACGTCCACTCCTTTGGGCTTGTGAGCGGCCTGCGGGTGGAGGCGGGCGTCCCGCTCTGACCGCCGCACGGGGGTCGGGGGTGGGACCGTCGCAGCGCTCGCCGCGAGGTGGACGACTTGGCTGCGGAAGCCGTAGGCGCGGCCGTGGGCGGACCCGAGCGGCGTGCTCCGCTCTCCTCTCTCGCTCCGCGCCCGAACACCCGCACCTCCGGGACCGTTCGGGCGAATGGGCCCTCCTGGCCGACGACGCACTACGGCGGGTTTCGACAGTAGTTCCAGGCGTCGATCTGCCCATCATCCGTCTCGCACGTGCTTCGCGAGAGTCGGTCGGCCGCGCACGACCACTCCTCGTCCGTGGGCTCGGAGCCCGTCTCCAGGTCGAGCTCGAGTACTGGCTGGCCACAAGCGTCGGCGTAGGTGATCTCCTCCGCTGAGCGACCCGCCTCGTCCAGGCACGTGTTCAGCGCATCGACGTAGCTGCGGCAGGCGGGGCTACCCGGCGCGCACGCGAAGATCACCAGGAGCGTCGCCAACACCCCCCGAGGGTAACACAGACCGAACCGGCAGTCGCGGGCATCGTCGCGCGTGGCCGCTGGCGACTCATCATTCGAGAGCAGGAATTCACCCCCGCCGGCGAATGGGTCGGCGCTACGGCGCGGATGTCGGCGCGTCACCGTGGGGCCTCGCTGCCCGAGTGGGCATGGCCTCGAAACGCACACAACGCGCGCCTACGGACCTCGGCGTCAACGACGCGGAGGCTCAGGGTGGGGTCGGCCAACGGCGCCGTCAAGGGTGGCCCGTGATGCCGTAGACCCTCGACTCCTCCGCGTACCAGACCCCTGCGAGGAGGTCCGGCCACCCGTCGCCGTCGAGGTCGCCCGCGGAGGCGAGCGTGGCGCCGAGGTTGCCGCCGGTGTCCCCCAGGCGGGCGTCGGCGTCCGCGGCGGTGTGCTTGCCCGTGACGGAGCCGTAGTACACGTAGACGGAGGCGACGCCGCCCGCGCCGAGGATCACGTCGTCCAGGCAGTCGCCATCGAGATCGAGGGGGCTCGTCGCCGTCGCGGTCGCGGCGCCACCGGGGCCCTCCAGCGTGAACTGGGCCGCCGCCGCCGCCGACAGCCGGCTCTTCCCCGTCGCGAGCCCGGTCACGAGCCACGCCTGCGGGTCCCCGTCCCCGACGGCGCCCCCCACCACCAGGTCCGCGAGCCCGTCGCCGTCCACGTCTCCGCCGCCGGCCACCGTGAAGCCGGCGCCGTCCATCGCGCTCCCGGTGAGCGTGGCGTCGGCCGAGAACGTCCCGGTGACGGGACCGAAGGCCACGTCCACCGCATACAGTTGGGTGGACCAGCCGATGGCGACGTCGTCGATGCCGTCCCCGTCGGTGTCCCCCAGGATCGCGAGCCCCGCGACCGCTTCCGGGGTGGCGAAGCTCGCGTCGGCCGCGCCGGTGCCGGTCACCGGCCCATGCCACACCTCGACGTAGGTCCCGGCGGTGCCGGCGGTGCCCGCGACCAGGTCGGCCAGCCCGTCCCCGTCAACGTCGCCACGCCCTGCGGCGAGGCGAGCCGACAACGAGGAGCCGCGGCCGATCTCGAAGCGGGCCACGGCGTCCGCGTCCGTGAGCTCGCCCGCCGGCGCTCCGGACCACACGTTCAGCAAGGTGGACCAGGCGTCGCCGTAGGCCGTGACCGCGATCTCCCCGACCCCGTCGCCGTCCGTGTCGCCGAGGATCGCCACCTGCTCCCCGGTGAACGCCCCGAAGCTGGCGACGTGGGTCGGGGCGTCCGCGAGCGCGACGGCCCCGAGGCTCGCGGGCACCCACCAGGCGCCCCCCGCGTAGCTGTCCCGGTAGGGCGCCCCCACGAAGGCGTCACCGAGGCCGTCGCCGTCGAGATCGGCGCCGGCCACCGCGTAGCCGGCGCGGTCGCCGTTCCCGCCGCGGAGGAAGAACGCGACGTCGCTGATCGAGACGTTGCCGGTGGGCACGTCGGTGCGCTCGGCGGGGGTGCAGTCGAAGCCGGTGTCCTCGCGGCCGGTGTCCCCTGGGCCGGTGTCGCCGCGCCCGCTGTCGTCGGGCGGCGCCGTGTCGTCGAAGCCTGTTTCGTCAGGCGGTGCCGTGTCATCGAGCGGCGCCGTGTCGTCGGGGGCGGAGTCGCCGGAGGTCGGGTCCGTGGTGGCGGCGGGCGGCGGCTCCGCCCCGGGCATGGCTCGGCAACCGAGGAGGGCCACCGCGAACCAGACGAACCGCCAACCCGCTTCCGCGGTTCGAAGCCAGGCAGCATCGGTGGGGAGGGCGCGTGACATGGGCAGCTCAGAGCGCCTCGTCGCAGCGCGGCACGCTGGGCAGCACCTCGGCGTCCATGGCCGGAGGGGCCGGGGCCGTCTGGCTCCACCCTTGGCTGAACGGCGCGGGGCACACGTCGTCGATGGGGGTCTCGTCGGTGATGACGACCTCCCCCGAGAGGATCGCGTCCGCGTACCGCCCGACCGGCACGACTCCAGCGCAGCCCTTCTCGAACGTGACGCGCACGAGCGCGGTGAAGCTCTCGGCGAAGGTGCCGGTGCACGGAAGGTCCTCCTCCACCTGCGTCGCCTCGCGGATGTCACAGGTCTCGTCCTCGGTGAACTCGGTGGTTTCGATGTCGAACTCCGACGACGCCTCCCCGCCGAGCGTCGCGAGGTCCGCGTCGGGGTCGCCGGTCGCGGGCCATATCTGGACGATGCCGCGCTCGGTCCACCCCTTGGTGCGGGTCTCGACGACGAACCCGATGTCGGCGGCGCTGCACTCGACGCTCACCGCCTGAAGCACGGGGAAGCCGGTGTAGCGGTCCGTCATCGTCTCCGGGGGCGCAAACGGGTCGTTCGAGCAGGCGGCGAAGGTGAGGAGGACGAGAGTCATGGGGTCACCACCACGTGCACGCATTCGTTGTTGCCGGAGTCCTCAGAGGGAACCTGGTAGCACCCCGAAGCTTCGTCCGGCTCCGGCTTGCCGTCCTCCACGCGTCCCCAGGAGAAGGACGCGTGCTGGTCCGGGTACAGGAGATAGTCGCAGAGCGCTCCGTCATCGTCGCGAAGCCAAACGCCGTCACCGTCCCGATTCAAGTCGAAGCCGGTGGCGAGTGTCCCATCGTCCGGCGCGTACGGAATCGCCAGGACGGTCACGAAGCCGCCCGGTTCGGTGCCGGAATCTTCCTCTTCTTGCTCCGGAATCGCGTACTCCCGCCAGGACTGGACGCGGGAGAGGGTCCACCCGGTGAGGTCGATGCGCTCTGGCTCGCCGTTGTACAGCTCGACGAAGTCGTCCTCGCCCTCCTCGTCGACGGCCGCGGCGGAGACCTCGTTGATCGCGACCCTCCCCGCCTTGCAGGAGGAGAGGTCGTACTCCATCTCGCCGCAACCCGTGGCGAGCGCGGACAGGACCACGAGCCGATCAACAACCATCGGAGCTCCCGCAGAGGCAAGGGGGGTTCGAATCCCCCGGTGACGGGGCGGCCGGGCACCAGTCCAGGGGGGACTCCGGGTCCCGCTCCCAGACGAAGCCGGCGTGTTGGTCGGGCATGAGGACCACCTCCGACGAGCACGTTTGTCCCCACGGATCCCGCAGGTACACGGCGTCGCCGTCGTTGTTGAGGTCGAAGAAGGTGGACGGGGTCGAGCCCTCCCCGCACGGGTCCGCGCCGTCGTCGTACAGGGTCGCGAGGAACACCTGGTAGCCACCCGCGGGGAGCTCGCAGGGCTCGGGCACCACGAACCAGGGTTGCTCGGACTGGTTCCCGTGCAGTTGGAAGCCCGCGATGTCGAGCGGCTCCTCGCTCGGGTTGTGCACCTCGACGTAGTCCTCGCGGCCGACGAAGGTGTACTCCTCCGGCACCTCTACGGGGCGATTCGCCCGGATCTCGGTGATCTCCAGGAGCGAGCAGTCGCCGGACACGTTCACGGGAACGCTGCAGCCGAAGAGGAAGATCACGGGCACCTCGCCGTGACCTGCACGCGGTCTTCGCGCGACAGGTCGCGCAGGTGCTCGCGGGCCTCGGTGCATCGGCCGGCGTTGGCGAGCGCGACGGCGCGCGTTCGCACGAGCTCCGCGCGGTGAGGAGCGAGGGCGGGGTCCTTCGCCAGCACGGCGGACAAGCTGACGATCCGGTCGACGTCCCCCGCCGCGACGGCGACGCGGAGCTCGCCGAGCCGGGACTCCGCGGCGAACGCCCCGTGCGGCCACCGGTCGAGCGACTCCGCGTAGAGCTGGGTCGCCCGGTCCAGATCGCCGCCGTCCCGGGCCGCTTCGGCCTCCATGAACGCGGCGTGCTGGAGCGCGAGGTCGCCGCCCTCCGTCGCCGCCGGAGTCCCCTCGCCCGAAGGTTGGGTCGCGGCGAGCTCCGCGGCGGCCACGGCTTCGCCCGTCCGTTCCGCCTGGAGCGCTACGGCCGGCGGCGTCTCCGGAGTCGGAGGTACCACGACGGGCGCTACCGACGGGACGTCCCGAAGCGCCCGAACAGGCGCGTCGGGATGAAGGGCCGGGGGCGTCGGCAGCTCCGCTCGCGCCGTCCCCGTAGAGGGCACGGCCGCCGCAGTGACGGGCTCGGCCGCGACGGCCACCGACGTGGGCGCGGAACCCCGCGCCGCGTCGGGCGCCCCCGGGGTCGCGAAGTGAGCGAAGAGCCCGGCCAGGATTACCAGAAGCGTGCTGGTTCCGGCGATCCGGCGCAGCCGAGCCACCCGCCCCGCTCGAACGACGCGCTGGCGGAGCGCCGGGAGGTCGGGCGGGGGAAGGGTGCGCGCCTCGGCGGCGAGATCGCAGCCGGTCTCCCGCAGGAAGTTGGGGTCGTCCCTCAGTCGCAGCGGTCCGCTCATTTGGCCCCCACGTCGGAGGCCGACCACGCTTCGCGAAACGCGAGGCGTGCGTTGCGCAGGCGGCTCCACACGGTGTTCACCGGTATTTCCAAGATCGCGGCGATCTCCGCGCCTTCGAGTTGCTCGAGTTCATACAGCACGAAGACCTCGCGGTGATGCGAAGGGAGGCGGGCGACGCAGCTGCGGATGCGCGCGCCGAGGCGGGAGTCGTCCAACTGACCATCTGGGCCGGCGGACGGGACGGCCCCGGGCAGCTCGGCGAGCCGGTCCAGCGCGTCCCGGTAGCGGCGTTCGCTGCGGTACCGCTCCCGGACGACGTTGACGGCGGCCCGGTACAGCCAGGTCCGGATGCCCGGCTCGTCGACCAGGCCGTCCGCCCGTCGGATGGCCAGTACGAAGACCTCTTGGGCCACATCATCGGCCAACGCCGACGATCCCGTCAGGCGGGCGGCCACACGATGGACGAAGGCGCCATGCGCGTCGAACATACGACCAATGTCGACGGAGTGCGGGGATGGGAGACCGTGGGCCATCTCGGAGTCCAATGGCCGCTCGGCCCCCTCACCTTCATTCGCGGCCACCGCCGACCGCAGGAATCACCAGCAGCTCCAGACGAGCCCAGGGCTCCGCGACGTGGCCCTCCCCCTCCGGGCCCCGCCCGTAGCGGTCGAGGCGGGTGACGTTCGCACGCGCCCGCAGGCCGAGGAGCGGGAGGTGCCGAGGCTGAACCTGCCCCATCACCCAGAGCTGGGTGACGGGTGCGGCGTTGGCCTGCGCCAGGGGGAGCGCGGAGCCCCACCCGAGGCCCAGTCCGGCGTCCACTCCGGCGGCGATCCCGACGTCGCCCTCGGCGGGAGCGGGCGAGCCCCAACCCACCCCGAGGGTGAGGTTGGCCTGCTCCGCCCAGGTGCCGGTGCCGGGGACGTCGACCGGGCCGCCCGCCTCGAGGACCAGCTCGGTCACAAGGCAGCACGCCCCGGTCCCCCAGAGCGCGCGGGCCCCCAGCGTGGCGCGGGGCTCCCAGGTGTCCCCGACGCCGAGGCTGCCGCCGACCGGGAGATCGAGTCGCTGGAGCGGACCGTCCGGCGGAGGTGCGCCCACCACGCACGAAGGACACAAGGGCTCCAGCCCCGCTGCGACCTTGTCCGCGAGCATCTCCTCGACGCCCTTGCACTCCCCCGTCGCGAACCGCATCGAGCCTTCGTGGAGCGTCGCCGCGCCCCGGTTGACCGTGAACCGCGCCACGCGCCCGGGCCCGTCCTCGGCCACCTCCACCCGCACCCCGAGCGGGCCGACCAGCCGCGCCCCGAGCGCCTCGGAGAGCAGGTCCGCGTCGCTGCAACCGACCGCATCTACCACCTCTACGCTTACGTCCATGCTTCGCCTCCTGCCGAAGAAGGCCTTCGACCCTACCACAGTACGAATCACCGAACCGCGCCGTGCCCGGAAAATGGTGCTCGGGCTGAAGACCGATGGGCCGGTCGGCCATCAGGGGAGGAGGCAGGCGATGGTGAGCGTGACCCTCTTTGCAGTGGACCGGTGTGGCGGCGCGAGCGTGCTCCTCTCCGCGACCGACTGGGTCCGGGCAGCCGGTGGACGTTGCGCCGTCGTGGTCGACGGTCGACGGATCCGGTTCGAGATCGACGCGCCGTCGGGCCTGGACGACCTGATCGCCGATGAGCTGATCTCCTGGTACAACGAATGTAACCGCCACCAACGGATGGCCGCGCCCGCCTTCTTGACCCCCCGCCCGTCGGCCGCCCCTTCCTTCCCGTTGGTGCCCGCGGGTGGGCGGCTGGCGGCGGGGGTGGCGGGGCAGTCCGGCTGAGCGGGGCGCACGAGGGTCGTCACCGCCTCGGGGGGAACTCGTGTGACGGCCGCGGACGCCCGAACCGCGTCCGGAGTGCACGGGTGCCGACGGGGCCGGGGCCGGCGGTCGCGGCGACCATCAATCATTTCTGATCGATTCTACCCTCCATGGCCCTATCATCGATCGGTTATGATGGATCATGCTCGTCCTGCCCCTGCTGTTGACCCCCGCGGACGTCGAGCGCCTCCTGGCCGGGCGGCTGCGGGACGCCCGGAAGGCGCGCGGGTGGACTCAGGAGGAGCTCGGGGCGCGGAGCGGGCTCGGGGTCGCCACCGTCGCGCGGCTGGAGCGGAGTGGGCAGGGGCAGCTCCGCTCCTTCGTGCACCTGTGCGCCGCGCTGGGCCGGCTCGACTCCCTGGAGGGGGTGCTCGCCGAGGGCGCTCCGTCCACGCTGGAAGAGCTCCGGCGCGCCAAGGGGCGCCGGTGAGGGAGCTCGGCGTCACGCTGCGGTTCCACGCGGGAGACGTGAGGCCGGTCGGCACGCTCGTGGAGGACCGAGGCGAGGTCTGGTTCGCCTACGATCCGGCGTTCATCGCGGGCGGGCTGGAGATTTCCCCCATCCGCCTCCCTCTCCTGGGGAGCCAACTCCGCGCCCATCGAGCGAACGCGGGGGCGCCCATCCCGGGCGTGTTCAACGACGCACGCCCCGATGGGTGGGGTCTCAAGCTCCTGCACCGGACCTTCGCCGCGCGCGGGCGCGCAGCCGCCTCGGTGTCCCCGTTGGAGGAGTTGGCCTTCCTGGGGGAGCACACGATGGGGGCGCTGACCTTCGCGCCCGTCACCGGACCCACGGGCGAGCTGGACGACGCCGTCGAACTCGCAGCGCTCGCCGCCCACGCGCAGGCGGTCTGGGACGACCGCGCCGAGGAGGTGCTCCCCGAGCTGCTGCGCGTAGGCGGCCCCTCCGGCGGCGCCCGCCCGAAGGCGCTGGTCGGCCTCCGCGCCGACGGGGGGCCCGGCGTGCGCCACGGCGAGGGCGCGCTGCCGGATGGGTGGGAGGCCTGGTTGGTCAAGTTCCCGACCTCCACGGACGACCGGGACGCAGGGCGCCGCGAGGCGGTCTGGCTCGAGATGGCGGGTGCCGCAGGCATCGACGTGCCAGCAAGCCGCATCCTCCACCTCCCAGGGGTGGGCGACGCCTTTGCGGTGCGGCGGTTCGACCGCGGCGCGGACGGGCGCCGCTTCCACGTTCTCTCCGGGGCAGGCGCGCTCGACGCCGACTTTCGGGTCCCCGTCGCCGACTACGAGCACCTCCTGCGGGCCACGCACCACATCTGCCGCGGGGACCACGCGCAGGTGCTCGCCTGCTTCCGCCTGGCGGCCTTCAACGTGGCGTCCGTCAATCAGGACGACCACCTGAAGAACGTCGCCTGGCTGCTCGGACCCGAGGGGCGTTGGCGTCTCGCGCCGGGCTTCGACCTCACCTATGCCCCACGCCCCTTCGGCGAGCGCTGGACGAGCGTGGGGGGAGAACGGCGGGAGGTCAGCCGCGCGCACCTCCTCGGGCTGGCCGCGAGCGTGGGGATCAAGCCGGTGACCGCCCGGCGCGTGCTCGACGAGGTGGTGGCCGCCACGTCCAGCGTTGGCGCCCGCCTCGCTGCCGCGGGGTGCGACAGCCCGGTGAGCCGGGAGGCCGCCCGCGGGGTGGCACGGGCGACGGCGCGGGTGGGGGCGGGTTGATTCAGGTGGCTGGGGGGCGCGGCGTGACAAAGCCGCGGCGGGCGAGCGGATTCCAGCCGCGGCGGGGAGCGCGGCGGGGTCGCGGGATGGGTCGGCGTAGGCTCTCCAGCGGCCGGGGGTCTTCCCGGGACACGGAACGCCTGATGGGGACCCGTCCCGTCGTCATGTGTCGGTTTGACGAGGCGTCATGTGTGGGGGGCACGCTGCGCACACCCCCAGCTGGGTGACCACTCCCGGGCCGAGAGGTTGGCGTGGGGGGCTGGCCGCCACGGAGCCGTGGCGGCGGACGAGGGTGAGCCGTCACGGGCGCGATGCGCGGAAAGGAGGCTCGGCGGGAGGCCGGGGCGCGGCGAGCGGGCCACGACCAACCTCGACGGCGGGGAGCGGGCGCCCGCGAGACCATCGCCTTGCCGCCGGTGCGAAGACCGGGCGATGGGGTGAGGGAAGCCGAGGGGCAACCGTGACCCAGGGCGCTCGCCGCCTGAACGCCTGAACCCGCCGGCCACCACCCGAAACGGGATTTGGGCGAAACGACCTGGACGTGACACCGGACGCCGGCCGTTCGAGGCCGCCCCCGATATTTGACCCTGTCGGAATTTCGATGTAAATATCGATAAATCGATATGCGAAGCGTTGAGCCCACCTCAAACCTCGAACAAGCCCGACGCCGGATCGCGGCCCAGGTGCGCCACCTGCGCACCGAGCGCCGTTGGACGCAGGCGGAGCTCGCCAAGAGGATCGGCTTGTCCCAAGCGCGGCTGAGCGAGGTTGAGCGTGGCGACGGGTCGTTTTCGGCCGAGCAGCTGCTGGAGGTGCTGCGGCTCTTCAACGTGACGCTCGACGTGTTCACCGTGCGGGCAGAGACCGACGATGAGCTGCAGAACGCCCTCGCCCGCCTCGGCGCCACGCACCTACGCACGGTTTCCGACGCCGTTCCGAGCGCGCGCTTCGGAGGCGTGCGGACCGTCGTGCGGGAGACCCTGCTCTCCCCCCGCGACGCGCGCCTCGTCCTCGCACTCGCCCCGGTTGTGGTGGAGAACCTGGACGGCCTGAGCCTCGACGTCCTCCACGACGAACTGGCCGGTGTCGGCTTTCCAGCGCGCCTGCCTTGGCTGATCGAGAACGTCCACGCCGCGCTGATGCTGAACCGGGCGGCCCCGGGTCGGGCGGCCGCCGCGCGGTGGCACAGGGCCCGGACCGTACTGGGAGACTTCATCGCGCGGCACCCGACTCCCGAGCTGAGCACACCCCCGCGCGTGGACCACTTCGACCCGGGCGTACGGAGCGAGCGCACGCTCGCCCAGGTCGTGGCGTCGTCGTCGGAGATCTCGCGGAGGTGGGGCATCGTCAGCGAGCTTCAACCGTCGGACTTCGCCGACGCCCTCCGAGCGGCGCACGTCGCAGGTTGAGGAGTTCCTCCGCGACCTCGACGGCCGGTGGAGGCTCGACACCGGAGGATTGGTCACGCTGCGCCGGCTCGGGTCCACTGCGTTGATCCTCCAGACGGACTACGCCCGCGGCACCAAGGACGCCGACGTCCTGAGGCCGCGGGTGGTGCGCAACTGCCACCGTGTCCAGCGCGACGAACTCCTCGTGGACGAATCGGAGATCGACCGGCCCACCTGGGTCGGAGACGAGTGACGTCCCCGCGAGCTCCATGAGCATGGGCACCCGGAACCTCACGGGACGGTGGGAGTCCCGCCACCACGGGTGCCGGTGGGTTGGCTCAGCCGCCTGACCCGCGCGGCGCCACAAACCCCGCCCCATGCGGTCGGCTCCCGTCCACGTCGGGGATCCCCAAGAGAAAGACCGCCTCCGGCTTGTGGCTCGCATACGCTTCGAACACGAACTCTGGCCAGTAGCGCGCGGACAAGCCGTGCTTCATGAGCGTGGGGTAGGCCCGCGCGGGGTTCTTGGGGTCCATCTTCGTGAGCGTACGACCGAGGTACTCCTCCCACGCCGAAGCTGGCGACCACAACACGTAGGGGGTGGTGAACACGAGGCTTGGGAGGCCTTCTTTCGGAGCGGGCAGCACCCGCGCGAGCCAGAGCTCACCACGTTTGCCGGGGTAGCCAGCGGGCACGACGCACTCCCGGGTGTCGCCCATGACGCCCTCGCGGAGGATGGTGGTGCCGTCGCCGTGGCCCAGAACCGTCCAGAGCCCCATCCGGCTGGCCGCGAAGGTGCGCATGAGGGTGAGCATCCCGGGATCGACCCCGAGCGTGGTGATCACGTCGATGGTGGCGCCCGCGGCGGTCTCCTTGGCCACACCGACCTGGAAATCGCAGTACGCCCAGCCGAAGAAGTAGGTGCCGGTGAGCGGGCTCATCGGCGGACCCGACGGCATGTACTCGTCCTCAGCGGCCGCGATCGGCTTGGCGAACTTGCTGGCGTCCGGCAACGCCAGCACCTGCTCGCCGAACATCGCGAGGTTGTGCTGCACCAGCGACCAGAAGGCGTGGACGGGGTGCAGCTCATCGGCCTCCTCTCGCGTCATCAGGGTCGCCTGGAGCTCGCGTGCGACCTCGCCCCCAGCGCGGAACGCCGCGAGATCGACGACCTGCGCGCTATGGGCGCGACGAGCAGCGCGTACGAGACGCTCGGTGATGGGGCCGCGGGCCATCAGGCGCCCTCCGCGCGACGCGCGACGAAGCCGCTCTCATCGCCACGGTGGAAGCGGATCTTGCCGGTGATGCGTCCCGGGGCGGTGATCCGGGCGGTCCCGCTGCCGCTCACTTCGTCGCCCTCGTCATCGCCCATGAACGTGAAGGCGACCGCGGTACCCTTCGTCCCGGTGGTCCGGCAGTCGATCCCGAGGTTCATGCAGATGAACGCCATTTCGCCGCCGCCCTCATCGAATGTGATGTGACCTTGGCGCACGAGGTTGATGGCGTCGGCGTCCCAGAGGTCCATCGACTCGATGTGCCAACGGCCGAGGAGGGCGGGCGGGGTGGACATGGCGCCCTCCTATCCAGGGAAGGGCGCGTCGCTCATGCACGTTGGGCGCAGCTCGACCCCGATGTGACGGCGCGAAGGAGGGCACCCGGAGCCGGACCCGCATGTCCCGCCGGGGCTGCGCGACTGGTGCGGAGCCTTGACCTTTCCCGAGCCGGACGCGCATCCCCGCGATCGCACCCGACGCGTGAGGCCCCCCGGTCTTTCTGCTCCTTGAACCATCATAGAGGTGGTCCAACCATGCGAGCCGTTGGGGCCCATCCGGGTGTGGCTGGGCGAAATTCGGCCGTTGTGCACAGATGGTCGACTTGCACAACACCTCGTTGTGCGGTATCCTCATGTCCACACAACAGGAGGCACATGCCCTTCGTTCGAGTCCGCGGCCACCAGCTGGCCATCCTCCATGGGTCCCGAGCCGTCGACACCACGGCCGTGGAGCAGAAGACCCTCTTCACGTTCTACTCGCGGGCCGAGGCCGAGGCGGCCGCGGGCCCCCGCCGCCACGAGCTGGAACAGATCCTGGAGGAACGGCACCCACAGGTTCGGTTCGACTGGAAGAACGTATGGAAGGCCGTGGGTGAGCAACTGCACGCCCTGCCGGAGTCCTACGACTACCAAGATCGATCGCGGAAGCGGTTCGAGGAGGGCCTCCGTGCCTTCTCGCGCGAGCTCCTGGTGGCTGACCCCCGGATGCAGCCGCAGGCCGGCGCGCTCGTAGAGGAGCATCGACATGAGCTCGAGCTCCTCGCGTGGCTGATCAGCTGGCGGCTCCAAACCGCGAAGGAGACGGACCGCTTCCGGCGAGCGGACGAGTTCCACTGGCGCTTCGAGGCCCCGGCCGACGGCGTGTCGGTGGACGCCGAGGAGCACGCCGTGGGACTCTACGAGCGTGGGAAGTACCCCGAGGCCGACCGCGCGTTCCGGCTCTTCATCGCGTGCTTTCCCTCCTACGCGGAGGGGCACAACTACTTGGGCCTCATCGCGCTGGCGCAGGGCCGACTCGCCGATGCCGTGGAGGAGTTCCGGATCACCGCCGAGAAGGGACGGCGTCTGTTCCCGAAGCGCATCCCCAAGGACTCGTGGTGGGGCGACCTCGCCACCCGCCCCTACATGCGCGGGCTGCGCAACCTCACGCTTACCCTCAACCGGCTGGGCCGTTACGACGAGGCGCTGCAGGTGTGCCAGACCCTCGAGACGGAGTGCCACGACGACCTAGCAGCGGACGTTTTCCGGTCGTCCATCTTCCTGAACACCGGGCGGTATGCGGAAGCGGCAGTTCGCTCGCTGCGGCTCGTGAACCTCTGGCCGGACGAGCTGTTCGTGGCCGGCTTCGCCCTTGCCGAAGCGGGCGACCCTCGGGCCGCCACCCTGCTGGTCCGGGCCGTTCTCCACCATCCCCGAGCCGCGCAAGTCGTGGTCGGGGGGCGCGTTCCCAAGGCCACGACCCGCGATGAATGGCGGGACGACGACGCCGGAAGTTCCCTGCGCGAGAACCTCGCCGGCTGGCTCCGTGCGAGGCGCCGTCCCGGGCTCATCCTCCTCCGGAAGGTGCTCGACGCCGCGCCGGTCCGCCGCGCCCTCACCGAGCTCCGGGAAGCGGAGGTTGCGTGGCGGAGCAACGCCCCGAACGCGCTGGACACCCTCCATCAGCTGCGTGACCCCTCGCAGGCCGAGAAGTTGGCGAGGGAGGCTGGCCTCCACGGGGCCGTCGCGACTCGCGACGAGGGGTGAGCGGGCGCGACGCGCTGGCACCTGGCCCGGGGTGTAGCCCGGAGAGGCGACCCAACCACTCGCTGGGCAGCGCGCCGTGTGCGTACCACACGACCCACCCCCTGCCGGATCCGCGAGTGAGCCCGGAGCCGACGACACGTTTCCTTCTCCCCGTCGACCTGGTACGGTGGTCCCCTTCGGAGACCTCATGCTCGAGTTGGTCAACCTCGCATACCAACCGGTCGCCGCCTGGGAGGGCTCCGCGCGCGCAGCCTTCGCCGCGTCAATCGGTGGTCGCTATCCTCGCGTCAGGGACCTCACCGACCCCCGAAACGACGAAAAGCGCTTCCAACTTCGCGTGAACGCAGACACGAAGGAAGGCGCGATGCCGTATGCCGCGCTCATCCCACCGGAGCAGGAACGGAGCGGACCGTACGGCGGGATGAGTTTCGTGATGTTCCCGTCCTCGGAGGCCGGCGAGCCCGCCCTGTTGGGAATGGTGGTGGGGACCTCTGGTCTTGCCCCCGACGAAGCCATCCTCGGGCGCCCCGGCCACGCTCGGAAGGTCGCCGCGATCGCACGGTGGCTCTCGACCCGCCTGCCCGCATGGGCGAAGAACGACCCCGTGCGAATCGACCTTGCTCTGCCTCAGACGGTGCTCCGAACGTTCGGGATCGGCGATGCCCTCGCAAAAAAGTATGGGCCATGCACCTATGCACTGGTCCGACTCCCCCGCGTCCGAACCGCCGAAAGCGACGAGGACGCCCGCATCGCTTTCGCAGCGCTGATCGACCTCACCCTCGGTGAACGCGGAATCGAGCCCACTGCAGCCAACCGGGCTGACGCCGACCGACACCGGGATGGCTGGATGAGCACCCTTTTGCCGCGAACGAGCGACCAGGCCGTCGTCGAGTTGCTGAGGGCGCGGCGGTTCGCAGTGCTGGAGGGCCCGCCCGGGACGGGAAAGTCCGAGCTCGCCGGGCGCGTGCTCGAGGAGCACTATGGCGGCCGGGGTACGACCCGACAGTTTCACCCCGGAACGACCTACGAGAGCTTTGTCGGCGGGCTGATGCCCCGCGAGACAACCGGGGGTCTTGGCGTGACCTTCGCCCCGGAGGCGGGAGTGCTGATTCGCGCCGCCGAGGCCGCCCGAGAGCTCCGCAACGGCGAGCGCTACTTGCTCGTCCTGGACGAGATCAACCGCGCGGACCTCGCCAAGGTTTTGGGCGAAGCGATCTTCTTGTTCGAGCCTGGGAAGCGCCGCACGGTCGAGCTGCCCCTGGTGTTCGGCGGCAAGCGCGAGCTGGACCTCCCGGACAACCTCGACGTCCTCGGGACGATGAACAGCGCCGACCGCAGCATCGCGATCCTGGACGTTGCAGTTCGCCGTAGGTTCGCGTTCCAGGCCCTGTGGCCGGATCGTTCGTGGTTGAAGGACCAGGCTGCCAACGGTCGTACGGTCATGCTGGACGCCTTCGACGAGGTCCTGCGGGTGTTCATCGAGTACGCCGCCGCCGAGGCGTTCACGCTGATCCCGGGACCCTCGTACTTCATCGCCCCGCCAGGGATGAGCGAGGCGACGTGCCTCCGCACGGGGCTTCGGCCGCTCCTGTCCGAGTACATCGCCCAGGGTTTCGTCTCTGGCTTTGCCGACGAGCTTCGTGCTGTGCTGGACTGGGCGGAAGCGGAGGCGGAGGCGCGGAGCCGCAGTGCGACGACCTGAGGTGGCGGTCAAGCCCAGGGCGCGCCCGCCAACCCGACTCGATGCTGGGAGTCGGGCGATCCCCGACTGCTCCACGGCCTTCGTCTCGGTCGCGGGCTGGCTTGGCGACGCCAGCCGTGGCGCGGCGCTGGAGAAGTACGCGGAGAGCCTCCTGTCCACCAACGCCGGCGTTCTGCGCGCCCTGAACGTGGATGCGGAGCCGACCCGGCGAGGCGGGCTCGCCGGCCTGACCGTGCGCACGTCGACCCGTGTCGGCGCCATCCCACTCCGCTCGCCCGCCACCGGACGCACGGACTTCGGTCTCGTCGTCTCGCCACGGTTCTCGTGGCTGTCGATTGGGGAGGCGCTCGGGGTCGCGGGCTTCAGGGTGACGCCTGAGCTGCTCCCGCTCCCGACGCTGCCGCAGTCCGAAAAATCAATCCCGCCCTGGGTTCTCGCGAGCGTCGTCCTGGCACGGGTCGAGGCCCTCCTCCAGAGCCTGACCCGTCGGTTCGTCGTCACCCGCGCGGTGCTCCCCGCACCGCGAGGACAGGTTGACGTCGGACGATGGGCCACCGACGGGCTTGCGCGCTGCAGGCCCCTCGCCGTGCCCTGCGCTTACCCGGACCTGCGGGATGATGAGCGCCTCCGTGCCGCCATCCACTGGGTTGTACGTCGCCAGATGGAGGGACTTCGGGGTGCGGCAGCCAGCGGCGGCATGGGTGCGCTCCGCCCGCTTCTGGACCGTTGCGAGCGAATCCTCGCGGCGGTCGGCGGCTCCCTCCAGCTCCGGCCGGTGTCCTCGGATCGGGACCGATGGGCGCGCGAGCCGCTCAGATCGCAGGTCTTCCGCGATGGGCTCGAAGCCGTGGGCTGGACCGCAGACGAGACAGGCCTCGCGGGGGTGGTCGAGACGACCGGTCTCTCGTGGCGGCTCGACATGGAGCGGTTCTTCGAGGCGTGGGTGGAGTCGCTGGCCGATGGGGTGAGCCAGCGTATCGGCGCCGTTCTGCGCGCTGGCCGCACCGAGGCGACCCGCGTCCCTCTCCATTGGGAGCCGCGAGGAGGAGGAGGCATGAAGTCGTTGCTCCCCGATCTGGTGCTCGCGCGTTCCGACCGCACCATCGTGATCGACGCGAAGTACAAGCCTCACGGCGAGGCGCTCGGCGCCCAGGGTCGGGCCGGGCTCCGCGAAGACGAGCGGGAGGTTCACCGCGACGACGTGCTCCAGGCGCTCGCCTACTCCTCGCTCTTCGCCACGGAAAGAGTGACGGCAGTGCTGGCATACCCATGCAGGTCCGAGCGCTGGGCGTCGCTCAGCGAGCGCGGACGCACCCACGCTCGGGCCACGGTCGCGACGGCCGCCGGCCGGCGAGTGGACCTGGTGGTCTGTGCGCTGCCGCTGGGGGCATCCGCAGAGAAGGGGCGGACGGCGTTGATGGAGGCGATCGGGTGAGGGGGGGCCGGAGGGCAACCGTTACCCGAAGCACTCGCCGCCCGAACTCGCCGGCCACCACCAGACACCTTCCGCTTGACCCTCATCATTCTAGAAGCCAGAATGCATCAATGCTGAAGCCTCTCGACGTGGTCGTCGGCCTGAAGGCGCACTTGTGGGCTGACACCGCCGCGTGGACGTACGAACGACTCGCAGGCGCGATTGGAATCTCTCCGTCTCAGGCCCACATGTCCTTGGGACGACTAGAACACGCGGGGCTCTATCGGCGCAGCGACCGCAGCTTGCGCACCCACGCCTTCGCGTTGTTCGCCGCTCACGGCATTCCGTTCGCGTTCCCGGCCGGCCTGGGTGAGCAGGTCGTCGGCCTGCCCACCGCTCACGCGGCGCCGCCGTTGCGCGATCTTCTGACCTTCGTCGAATCCTACGTCTGGCCGGCTCCGGCAGGCGTGCTCGGTCGCGCCCTCGTACCCCTTCACCCCGCGGTGCCCGAGGCGGCGGCGGCGGACGCGCGCCTCTACGCGGCGCTGGCCTTGATCGACGCCCTGAGGGTCGGCCGAGCACGCGAGCGCAGCCTCGCGGTGATCGAGTTGGAGCAACTCCTCGCCGAGACCGGCCGCGACACGCGTTGGCTCGCCGCGCAGCACGCAGCGGGACTGGCACCATGACGCGAAGGGAACAGTTCGATCGCCTGGATCGCGCGGCTGCCGCCCTCGAGGTCGTGAAGCTGCCTCTGGTGTTCGTCGGCGGAGCGACGATGCCGCTGTGCGTGGATGGAGACGTCGGCGAAGTCCTCCGGGAGACCAAGGAAATAGACGGGATGGTGGAAGCGGCTTCGTGCACGGAGTTCGCCGCCCTCGAAGCTCGCCTTCGCGCGGCGGGGTGACCGGCATCCGCTCCCCTCACCCCACAAGGCGCCCCGCCACCGCGGCGTCCCGCCCCTCCCAGGGGGCCGGCTCCTGGAACCAACTCGCCCGGGCGGCGCGAGGGGCGTAGCGGACGCGGGTAAGGTCGAGGTCGCGGACGGTGCCGGCGATGGTGAGGTCGACGGGGCCGAGGAGGCGAAGGTCGGCGGGGCGGCCGTCGAGGACGAGCTCGGCGAGCGACGGCGCGCGGTCCCCGGGGAACCAGCCGAAGCGGACGAGCGCCTGCCGAGCGAGCCCGCGCTCCACCGCCACCCGGGCCAGGTGACGCGCCCGGATCGCCCCGAGACGGTCCACCTTGTGCGGGTCCTTGCCGCTCCACGCCCCGCCGCCGATGGGCACGCTCGGCCCGTAGGCGTCCACCACGAGCTTCTTCCCCGAGAGCCCGTTGTCCCCCATCGAACCCCCGACGTCAAAGTCACCGCCGCCGTTGACCTCGGGCGCCACGCCGACGAGCCCGGCCGCCTCCACCACGGACTGGGCGAGGGCGAAGAGGGCGGTGCGGTCGGCTCCGGGGCGGTGATGCATCGAGAAGCTGACGCGAGGGGGCCCGAGCGCGGGCAGTCCGACCACCACCTTCCCGTCGGGACCGAGCCCGAGGGAGCCCCGGCGTTCGTCGAGGAGGAGGGCGAGCCGCCAGGCGAGGCGGTGGGCGGCCGGGAGCGAACGGTTCTCGGCAACTCCCCCCGCCCAGCCGATCGTGATCGCCTGGTCGTCAGAGACCGATCGCAAGGCGGAGAGCGCGTCGTCCATCGGCTCGAGGCGCAGGTCCGTGAGCACGCGCACGGCGGACGGGTCCGGGGGCCACTCGGGGCCGTAGCCGGCGCGGGCGAGCACGTCCCGGACCACGCCGTCGACGTCGTCCGGCGTCATCGGCGGAGAGGTCGTGATGCACCCCGTCACGAAGACGGTGTCGCGGTGGATCGCCACCTCGACGCCCACGAGCGCGCGAGGGTGCCGGGCGATCGCGGCGTCCACAAGGCGGTCGGCGATGCAGTCGCACAGCTTGTCGGGGTGACCGGGGAGGACGGCCTCGGCGAGGTCGATCATGGCGTCCCCTCCGGGATGTAGTGGAACGCCTTCGCCACCGGGGCGAGGTCGTCCCGGAACCCGCCGGGGGTGAGCACCACCTGCAACTGGGCCGCCCGGCAGGCGGCGACATGTTCGGGGGGGATCGGGCCGACGTACCCGTCCGTCAAGATCACGGCGGAGCGCGGGCGACGGCGAGCGATGTCGGCCGTGACCACCTCCCCGCTCGTCCCGCCCCCGAACCGCACGCGACGCCGGGAGAGATCGGCGGCGCTGATCCGCTGGAGCGTGACGTCGAAGCTGTAGAGGGACGGCGAGAGCAGGTCCCGACACCCGCGGATCGCCTCGAGCATCGCCCCGATCCACCGGGAGGTGCTCCCCGAGACGTCGACGTACACGTCGATCGGCGTGATCCCCTGGGGACGGCGGGGGCCGGCGAGGGGGCCGCGGTAGAGCAGCGGCCGCTCCCCGGACGCCGTGAGCGCGAAGGCGCGGCGGTCGGAGGTGGGCCAGGCGACCTCCCCGGCCATGGGGGGCTGACCCCGACGGCCACGGCTCACGCTTCCCGCGCGGGCGGCCGCGAGGAGCGCGGTGCGCACCACGTCGACCGGGGACCGGCTCGGCGGCGGGACGACCATCGTCCCCATCGCCTCCTGCATCGACCGCCCCACCCGCGGGTCCTCCGGCTGCGGCCAGCGCTCGACAATGCGGCGCACAGCCGCGAAGAGGGACGGGTTGTCCCCGACCTCCAGGCCGCGGGCGTCCTCGTCGTGGTTCCCCAGGAGCTGGACGTCGATCGCCGACAGGAACCGCGAGCTCAGCAGCACCTCGAAGACCTCGTGGAACGTGCCGTGAGGGGTGTAGTAAAGGTCCCGCATCAGCCGACGGATGGGCGTGGGGAGCGACGGCGGGAAGAAGCGCCGCTCCGGGAAGCCCTCCGGCGGACGAAGGAGCAGGTCCGGGAAGCGATCGGCCGCGTACATCCTCCGGAAGAAGGCCGTCCACTCCGGGCCGGGGTTGCGGCGGCAGAGCATCGCGTTGATCACCGCGTCGAAGGCGAGGTTGTGCAACGGGGTGATCCGCGGGAAGAGCCGCGTGTGCCCGAGGAGCACGTGGTGCAGCTCGTGGAGCACCAGCATCGCCAGGTCGTGGTCCGTGCGACAGTTCGCCGCCACGAAGTCCGGGTTCAGCAGCAGGCGGGGAGAGCCGCCCAAGGGCACGGCGGCCGTCGGGATCGTCCGCGTCTCCTCCACCGAGAAGAGCTCCACGAGCGGGATGAGGCCGTAGCCGAGCAGGGGGATGCAGTCGCGAAGGCGAGCCGGAATGGACTTCATTGCGCACCCCCCGCCGACCGTCCGAGCGCATCGTCGAGGAAGAGCACCGCGCGGCGCAGCCGGGACGGGATGAAGCGGGGCGAGCGCCCCCGCAGGAAGAGGTGCCCAGACGTCCGCGAAAGGACCGCCACCGCGAGGAGGCGGTCCGGGCAGGGAGGCGCGAGCACCCGGTGCACGCTGTCGGGTGCGGCGACCACCGCAACCGCGGCGATCGGCGCGTTCACCGCCTCGAGCACCCTCTCCGTCGCCCGCTCCAGGGCGGCCTCGGCGTCGCTGCCCGGGTCCACGCCGACGAAGGCCGCGAGGGCCAGGACGTCGTCCCCGAGGTCCGCCGGCACGTCGGCGCCGGTCAGGTCGAAGTACGCCCCGTTCCGGGACTCGATCCCTGAGCCGACGCGCACGTGGGAGCGGGGTGGCGCGCTCATGTTGAACACCAGGTCGATCCCGCCACCGCAGAGGCCTTGGAGGGTCGGATACCGCCCCCCGGGGCCGAACACAGGTTGCACGCGCTGAATCATGCCGCCCTCCGGAACGGCGCGAGCGCCGCAGCGGTGGAGAGGGCGAAGACCACGACCGCGTCCGCGGACAGGTCGAAGCCCTCCTCCCAGGCCGCCCAGAGCACCTCGGCGACCCACCGGTCGGGGCCCTCGAGCCGGCTGATGGCCCGCGAGATCTCCCCCGCGCGCTGGTACTGTCGGTCCGCGGTGGACACCGATTCGCTGCGCTCCACGACCCGGTTGAGCTTCGCGACGTCCTCGGCCAACGCCTCCAGCGCGATGGCCGGCACCCCCGGGCGGGTCGCGACCACGATCGGGAAGAGCCTCGACGAGAGCGCGAGGCGCTCGGCCGTGCCCAGGGAGGCCCGGGCGTCCAGCAGCGTGGCCGCGAGCAGATCGTCGTCGTCGTCCCGCAGGGCGATACACACGCGCTGCACCGGGTCGCGCTCGCGCAGCAGCTCACGCTGGCTGCTCGAGAGCGGGGCTTGAAGCACCTGCAACGCCACGTGGTGGGCACGCACGAGCGCCTCCTCGTCGACCCGCCCCGACGCGCGCTGCGGCATCGACCAGGTGAGCGCCATCATGGCGGCGTCCTCGATCGACGCCACCCACGTCGCGGCGACCGCCAGGATGTTCCGGAACAGGAAGCGGAGACGACGCCCCGACAGCGGCAGATGCGCCCGAGCGAGCACGTCCCCGACGACATCCACGTACCGGGCGACCGCCTCCCCATGGACCTGCTCCACCGTGCGGAGTCCCCCCCGAACCGTCGCGACGGCGTCCCGAAGGCGGGCCCCCGCGTCTTCGGCCACCTGCGGCCCACGGATCAGGCGCAGGCGGTCCTCCCCGAACGGCAGCCCGGGTACCTCCAGGATGAAGGCGAAGCGGTCGGCGAGCGCGGCGTCGAGCGGCTCCGCGCCGACGTAGCGCTCATCCTCCGGTTCGGCGTCCGGCGGGGGCGGCGGGTTCATCGCGGACCACCGGTAGCGGAGCGCGTCGAGGCGGCGGCCCTGGAGGCGACGCTCGTGGATCAGCGGGAGCAGGCGGTTCTGCATGTCCGGGCGGCAGCGGCTGAGCTCGTCGACGAAGACCGCCTCGGCGTCCCAGGCGTCGCCGGGCGTGCGCAGGTACCGCACGGCGTCGCCGTCGGGGACGGGGAACCCGATGAGGTCGTCGAAGTTGAGGATCGAGGCGTTGTAGTGACGCAGGCGGAGCGCCATCGCCTCGGCGAGCCGTTCGAGGAGCAGGCTTTTGGCCGTGCCGTGGGGGCCGACGAGGAGCAGCGGCTCCTCCGTCGCGAGCGCCGCGAGGACGATCGGCTCGCGGGAGCGCCAGCCGAGGATGCCGAGCGCATCGAGCACGGAGGGGGGGTTGGGTGACGAGTGGGGTTCGTTAGACAGCATCGCGTTCCTCCAGCAGGTGGGACCGCGGCACATAGCGATCCCGGCGGAGGAATCCGTCGAAGACAACTTTAGCACCTTGGTTTTACGTGGCGGCAAGCGGAGCCAAATCACCACGGTCGACGGGAACCCCGTCGGCAGGAAGGGAGTAGGCGCGGGGGGACGGAGCGTCAAGGGGGGACGCCAACGCGCCGACGGGCTCGAGTACAACTGCAACGGCTCGACCGACGAGGGCTGCAGCCCCGCCAACGGGAGTAAGCACGCGGAGGACGCCGGGGACGGCACGAGCGCGAGGTGCGGATGGACGCAGTCGGCCGGCAGGAGCAGCGGCCTGGGGCCCCTGGCCCGACTCCTCGGGCTGCTCGCCCGCCGTCACCGCCGGCGTACGCGCGGATCCGAAGGCGCTCCGCGAGCGCCCGTCGGAGCCCTTCGTGTTCGGGCGGCGTCGCCGCACCCGTGCTGCCGGTTCACCGCCGAGTTAACCTCTCATCTCCAACAGGATCCGTGACCCATCCGGATGCGCGTCGACGACGGGAGCAGGACAAAAAGGCCTGCCCTGAAAAAGTGCGAAACCGGCGCGCGCCTCCGGCGTACCCCATGCTTCCCCTGGAGTGTCCCACGTGTCTGGAGCCGCTCTCCATCCCCCGCCCCGCGGCGGCGCCGTGACCGGGCTCGCTGCGCTCGTCGTCGCGCTGGGTACGGCGTGCACTCCCGCCAAGTCCGGCGGGGATCGGTGGACCGCCGCGGCCGATCAGGACACGGGGAGCGTGTGGTCGGGGATGCCCCTCGACATTCGCACAACCCACACCACCGATGGCGCGACCGTGGTCGCCTTCCCAGGCTCCTTCGACACCGTCTACGTCTCCCAGGATGGGGTCTTCTCCGACGACGATGGGCTTTCGCTCACCATCGAAGGCGCTCGGATGACCGGAACCGTGGCCGACAACTCCGTCTCGTTCGCGGCCAGGCGCACCGGTACCCTTCCGGCGCAGGACCCGGACGCGCTCGAGGGCGACTGGCTCGTCGTGGACACGAGCACCCAGCAGCACCACATCTGGATCGCGGAGCTGCGCACGAACGGAGAAGCCGCGACGTGGACGGACTCGTTCGGGGCGACGGTAGGCACGCTCGATGGGAGCACGTACACCGCGCAGGATGGCGCGAACTGGAACGTCGCGCTCGACTTTTCGGCGGGCACCGGCGTGTTGGATGTGCCCTTCGGCCATGCGGAGGTCACCCTCTCCCGCCTCGACGCGCCCGGGATGCTCCCGTGAGCCTCCTCCTCCTGGTCGGCTGCATCGACTTCAGCGCCGGCCTCTGGGCAGGCGCCGGCGACTTCGAAACCGTCGAGCTCGAACGGCTCGCCGACGGACGCTGGTTGGTGGTCGCGACATCCAACACGGGATCGGCGTCGCCGGACGTCTTCTCGGAGGTGGACGGCGGGCTCGAGTCGGCCTTGGGCGACCGACTCGTCGCCTACCCGACCGAGCCGCCCTCGCTCGAGGTCACGGCGGCGGGAGGTGTCCCGCTGTCTCTCCATCGGATTGCCGTGTCGACCCTGGAAGATCGCGTTTCACCTGAGGGCGACTGGTGGGTCGACGCCGACAGCTCCGGGTTCGCCATCCGCGACGTCCAGGTGAGCAAGCAGGGTGCTGCGGTGGCAGTCCTCGATACATGGGGCACCATCTCGATGACCGGCGACTGGGACCCCACGACGCACACCCTCTCCCTGGCTTCGTGGGACAGCGCCATGCGGTTTCACGTCGACGGCGACACCATGACCGGGGAATACACCGCAGAACACGAGGGGACGCTCACCGCGACGCGCGCGGTCACCGCGCTGCCGGTGTCCCGTCCAGGTCGTTTCGCCCAGCTCCCGTCCCCCGCTGTCACCCAGCTGACCTCGAGAGGACGCAGGATGGACCTCGATCGCGCCCCCGTGAAGTGGTAGCCAGGGTGGGATGAATGCCGTGCAAAATCGCTGGGAT
>CAIXRH010000259.1 GCA_903921785.1 uncultured Pseudomonadota bacterium | reverse complement strand
GCACCGGCCCCGCCAGCGCTGGCGGGTCGCGCCGCTGCGTCCGCCGGGAAGTCCGGCCCGGCGAAGGCCGCGGGCTTCGGGGGCGGCGGCTCACCGGCGCAATAGGCCTTGATCTCGGCGATCTTCTGGTCCTGGTCGCCAGCGTAGCGGGAGTAGTTCGCCAGCGCGACGATGGCGGCGTTGGGATCGCCCGCCTTGCCCGCAGTGACCGCCGCGGTCATCGACTCCTGGATCCGCTTCGCCGTCGCCACGAAGTCCGCGAGGTGAACGGCGAGGTCCTGGTCCTCCAGGCGCAACGCCTCGGTCTCGGTGGCGAGGGTGCCTTCCAGCTCCCCGAGCTTGGAGAGCGTGGCGTAGACCGTCTCGGGGGTGGCCTTCGGGTCCGCCAGCTCCCCGCCCGCCTTGGCGATCTCCGGCGCCGTGCGGTTGTACACGTCCACGAACTGGTTGCACTGTGCGACGCGCCCCTGGGCGCAGCCCGCGAGGAGGAGCAGGGGGAGGGCGAAAACACGCATCGACCGACCGCGGGTGGGCGCCTTCGCTAACCGGGCCCGCACACCGCGACCGGCGGCAGTCGGTCGCCCTGGTGCAGATGTCCCGGTCGGGGCGACCTTTCGCGCCGCCTCCGTTGCCTGTCCCTGGCGTCGACCTCCCCAGTTTTCCGCTCGGAGACTGTCACATCGCCGAGCAGCGTGCGTATCTTGCGAGTGCCGGCACGCCACTTGCAGTGAGCCGGACCAACCGCGGAGCCTCGATGCGCTTCCTTCCCCTTCTCGCGCTTTCGTTGATGGCGTGCTCGGACTACAGCAACACCCTCGCGCCCAAGGACGGCGCCTACGACACGGGCGGTGGCGCCTGGGGCGCCGACACCGGCGATCAGGCCGGCGCCGGCGACGGCGACGACACCGCCTCGGAGAACGAGTCCGACTACCTCAAGCTCGCCCCCGCGGCGACGGACCAGTACGTCTTCGTGGCCAACCCCGGGCGGGACACCGTCACCCGCATCGCGGTGAGCACCCTCGACGTGCAGACCGTGGGCGTCGGCCGCATCCCCTCGACCGTGCAGACGACGAGCGACTACCGCCTCGCGCTGACCCTGGACGAGGGCGACGACGCCGTGTCCCGGATCTACGCCGAGACCCTCGACGTGGAGCAGGTCGGCATCCGCGACAACATGAACCAGCTCGACCTCTCGCCGGACGGGCAGTTCGCCATGGCCTGGTTCGACCCCGACGCCGAGAGCCTCGGCACCAGCGACGGCGTCACCAGCTTCAACGAGGTGAGCTTCGTCCGCACCGACCCGCTCGTGCACTACCCGATGGCGGTCGGCTACGGGCCGAAGGGGGTGCGGTGGAGCGACGACGGCAAGCGCGCCATCGTCGTCAGCGATGGCTCCCTCGCGCTGGTGGACCTCACCGCCGAGACCCCCAAGGCCGAGCTCATCCCCCTCGCCGACGACGAGCTCGACGCGCCGGTGGCCGAGGAGGTCGTGCTCACCCCCGACGGCAAGTACGCCTTCGTGCGGCAACGCGGCGTGGAGGACCTCGTGGTGGTGGACCTCGACAACCAGGTGGTCGACCACGTGACCGTGGGCAACGACCCCACCGACATGGACGTGGCGCCGGATGGCGCCTCCCTCGCCGTCGTGGCCCGCACCGCCCGGCAGATCTGGTCCTTCGACGTGGAGAACCCCTACGCCACCCCGGCGGTGGTCGACTTCCCGAGCGACTCGCCCTACGGCAGCATCTCTTTCGGCGGCGACGGCAGCCACGCCCTGCTCTACACCAACGCGGCGGCGATCGACTCCCTCGCCATCTGGGACGTGGACGGCGGCGGCTTCGACGAGCGCACCCTGGTGAAGCCCGTCGCCAGCATCGGCCTCTCCCCGACTGGGGACACCGCGATCGTCTTCCACACCAAGACCGACGTCGCCGACGCCGACCCGAAGGACCCGTTCTACGGCAACTGGGCCGTCACCCTGATGGAGACCGACGGCCTCGGCGAGAACCGGCTGCTCCTGCCCTCCGAGCCCACCGGGTACACCGTCACCGACGACAACGAGTGGGGCTACTTCATCCTCGACGGGATGCAGCTCCTCGAAGCCTGCTCGTTTGAGACGCTCATCCCCGATCAGGTGAGCCTCGCCAGCGTTCCCGTCTTCGTCGGTACGCTCCCGGGCCACAACGCCGCCTGGGTGAGCCAGAAACACGACCTCGGCCGGCTCTCGTTCTACGACCCGTCCGCCCGCACCCTCGACACCCTGACCGGGTTCGAGCTCAACAGCGACATCGAGCACTGAGGCCCACCATGCTCCTCCCCCTCCTGCTCCTCGGCTGCAATCCCTGGGACATCCCCGATGTCGGCTCCAACTCGCCCGGTGAGCTCTGGGACCCCGCCGTCGTCCCCGCGAAGGATGGCGTGTATGTGCGCCTGCCCGCCGCGGGCACGCTCGTTCGGGTCACCCACGACGGCGCATGGTCCACGGTAGACCTCGACGGCGCCCGCCCCGACCGTCTCTTCGCCTCGCCGGACGGCGCCAGCGTCTTCGTGGACACGAGCTGGGACGTCTGTGAAGACGACGACCCGGCCATCGTGTACCCGGAAGACTGCCCGGACTCGAAGCTCAGCACCGCGACCGAGGTGGCGCTGGTCCGCGACGGCGAGCGGGTGGGGGGCGCCGCCCTCGATGGCGTCTCCGCCGCGCTCGACCAGGTCGCCTGGACCACCGACTCCGGCACCGCGGCGCTCTACCTGAGCCCCGAGGCCGGCGCCGAGGTCGTCGTCGACGGCTACCTCAACCTCAACGAGGTGACCTTCGTCGAGACTGCGGACGCCACGGTGCACCGCGTCTCGGTCGGCTTCGCGCCCGAGTCGGTGCTCTTCACCGGCGACGACTCCCGCGCGGTCGTGCTCTCGCGCAGCCAGGTCGCCGTGGTGAACCTCGCCAACGACGTCGACGGCTGCGACGCCTGGAGCGTGTGCGTGACCTACCACCTCACCCTCGACGCCGATCAGACGGTCACCCCGCACGACGTGGTGCTCGTCGGCGACGGCCGCTACGCGTTGGTGAGCGTGGAGTCCTCCTCCGACGTGTACGTGCTCGACCTGGAGCGCGAGTCCATCGATCTCCTGGAGCTGGTCGCGCCGCCCTCGGCGGTGGTGGACGATCCCGCCAACAACCGGACGGTCTTCACCTTCGGCACCAAGCCCATGGTGAGCGTCCTGGAGCACGACTTCTTCGAGGTGCAGGACATCGCGACGGACGAGCCCGAGAGCGCGGCCGCGCTGACCAGCAGCGGCGTGCTCCTCTACAACGACGCGATCGACGCCTACAAGGACGTCTTGATGTTCGATCCCGCCAGCGGCGACTGGGACGAACAACGCGCGGAGAACCCGATCTACGATCTGCGCGCGGGCACCCGGTACGCGGTGGCCAACGAGCGGCCCGAAGGCACGGCGCTCAGCGACGTCTACGACTCCCACTACGTCTTCGGGATCTTCCAGCTCGCTCCCGCCGGAACGGAAGGAGTGCGGGACCCCGTGCACCTGGTCCTTCAGTCCGAGCCCGTCGGCCTGGAGACGCTGGAGACGGACAGCGCCGACTACGCGCTCCTCCTGCTCAGCGACGTCGACAGCCTGCTGAAGGTGCGGCTGGACGACGCGAGCGCCACCTCGATCGACCTCCCGGCCGCCCCGCTCGGCATCGCCGCCTCCCCCGACGCGTCGTTCATCGTCACCGGGGACAGCCCGATGGGCATGGTGAGCTTCGTGGACCCCGCCGACGACTCCCTGCAGACCGTCACCGGCTTCGCCACCTCCAACTTCCTCGGCCGTCCCGCCCTGCCGCGCCGCGCGGCTTCGGAGTGACCATGCTGCCCCTCTTCTTCCGCATCGCCCTCGCCGACGAACCCGCGCCCGCGCCCGAAGCGGCGCCGCAGCCCGCCGCGCCCGCGCCGGCCGCGCCAGCGGCCGCTCCTCACGAGGTCCTCAACGTCGACCTCGACGCGCCGCCCGTGCAGCGCTGGGAGGTCACCGCCGAGCTCAGCGGCATCGTGATCCAGGACCCCTCCTGGGGCAACCTCACCAACTCCGGTGAGGTGGCCTGGGGGATCGACGCCGGCTACCACGTCTTGCCCTGGCTCACGCCCTACGTGGAGCTCGGGTACAACAGCGCGGCGATGACCCAGTACGGCGACGGGGTGGACGAGACCGGCGCGTATACGACCGGGGAATCCGAGCGCCAGTTCCGCACGCTGTTCGGCCAGACCCACGCCCGCATCGGCGCCCGCGCCACCTGGTCGCCCTCGCCCTACTTCGGCATGTACGGCGCCCTTCACCTCCAGGGTCTCTACGGGGATCTGCGCATGGACGACGACCCCGACGACGACGCCAACCCCGGCCAACTCCAGGCCTCGGGCGTCACCGGCGGCGCCGGCGCCTCGGTCGGCATCCAGGCCATCGCGCCCACGCGCAGCCGGCAGGTCTCCGTGCTCTTCCGGATGGAAGCCGGCTACGCCTGGTTCGCGCCGTTGGAGCTCGGGGACGTCGGCAGCCTGGATCCGCAGGGGGTGAGCATCCGCACGGGGATCGGGCTGCGGTTCTGATCAGTCGCACGGCCACCCGAGCACGTGCGACGTGCCGTTGTCCTCGTTGCACTCCTCGATCACGTTCCCGCCGTCCACGCGGGCGCGGACCTCCTTGCCCCAGTCCGCGCGGTCGAGGACGAAGGGCCCGGCGATCGCGGTGCCGCCGCTCTCGACGCGCGGCACCGTCCCCGAGTCGAGGATGAGGCCCGTCGGACCGATGATCTGGACGAGGACGTTCTCCGCGGCGGCGAGCCCGTGGTTCTCCACGGGCACGTAGAGCGCCGCCTCACCGTCGCCGCAGACGTCGGTGCAGGCGCTGAGCTCGCCGGGGCGCAGGTCGGGGAGCCAGCTCGGGGGCCCTTCGAGCGTGCCGCCGGCGCGGAAGTTGTTCCAGGCGGACCAGTTCTTCGTCGGGGTGGTGGGGATGCCGAGGTCGTCGTCCACGTTGGTGATGCTGTAGGCGAACTGGTTCCAGACCGGGCGGCTCGCGGCCCAGGACGAGTCGGCGTCGCCGATGACGGTGATGCCGTTCCACCCGGCGAACGCGTAGTTGTTCGACGCGAGGACGATCTCGGAGGAGCCGTCGCCGTCCACGTCGGCGACGAGCGGGTACTCGTAGAGCGTGCCGGAGGCGTGCTCGCCCATCGCGAGCTCCACGGCGCCGGTGCTGCCGTCGAACACCCAGAGCGTCTCCTCGTCGGCGTAGACCACCTCCGCCGCCCCGTCCCCCTCGAAGTCGAAGACGGAGCTGCCGGTGACGGCGCTGGAGTAGTCCTGCACCGGCATGCTCCAGCGCGTGGTGCCGTCGGCCTCCAGCACACTATAGGCGTAGCCCCCGGCCACGCCGATCTCTGGCGCTCCGTCCGCGTCGAAGTCGGCCACCGTCGGCGGGCCGCCCCCGCCGCCCTGGGGCACCGAAACGCTCCAGAGGATCGTCCCGGTATCGTCCGTCAGGGTGACGGTGCCGTTGCCGGTCGTCACCACCTCGGCGAGGCCGTCGGCGTCGAAGTCGCCGACGGCGGGGATGCCGTCGAAGCCGCCGCTGGCCCAGAGGATCGATCCGTCGGTGTCGTAGACGGTGTTGCCCGCGACGACCTCCAGCGCCGGGTCCCCGTCCATGTCCGCCGCGAAGCTCATGCTGTAGCCGACGCCGCCCGCGCCCACCCAGCGGGGGCTCCCGTCCGCGTTGAACACCTGACGGCCGAAGACGACCTCGGCGCTTCCGTCGCCGTCGAGGTCCGCCATCGCGGGCGCGCCGACGTAGGAGACCTCGGCGCCCGCCTCCCACTTCAGGACGCCGGCGCCGTCGAGGCAGACCACGGCGTACTGCATGCCGGCGGTGCACACCTCCGGCGCGCCGTCGCCGTCGAGGTCGCCGAGGGCGACGCCCGCCGAGGCGTAGATGCCGGGCATCACGCTCCAGAGCTGCGCGCCATCCGCGCCCGAGATCGCGGTGATCGTGCCGGCGGAGGTGTACGCGCCTCCGGCGAAGCTGGTGAAGACCACGTCCGGCACGCCGTCGCCGCTCACGTCGCCGACCGCCGGGGTGGCCATCAGGTCGTCGTACCCGGGGAAGTCGCGGTTGGCGGTCCACTGCCACTCGACCACCGGGGTGAACGAGCCCACCGTGGGTTCGCGGAGGCAGGTGTCGTCGACTTCGACGGCGCCACCCTCCGGCGTGTCGGCGGCGTCGCAGACGTCGTCGACCTTGGGGGATGGCCGTTTCTCGGCGTAGTTGTAGTCACTGCAGCCCACAAAGGCCGCGGCGAGGAGGGCGAACCGCATCGGCGCAGTCTACGCCGCCAAGTATTTTCACGCCTTGCGAATCCTCCGCGCGGCGTCCTGGCTCCTTGGGGGTGGAGGTAACGATGTTCGCCAAACTGCTCCCCACCAACGAAGCCACCCTGGACCGCGCCGTGCGCGTGGTGCTCGGCCTCGTCCTCATCGCCCTGGCTTTCGTCGGGCCGAAGACCCCCTGGGGTTTTGTGGGCCTCGTCCCCCTGTTCACCGGCGCCATCGGGAGCTGCCCGCTGTACACCGTCTTCGGCTTCTCCACGGCGCCGAAGCAGGCGTGAACGAGGCGCCCGAAGCGAACGACGCCGACCTCCTCCGCAGGACCCGCGGAGGCGATCGTGCGGCGGCCGAGGTGTTCGTGTCCCGACACCTCGACGCGGTCCTGCGCTACGCCCGGGCCCTGTGCCAGGACGCCGTGGCCGCGGAAGACGTGGCGCAGGACGTCCTCTTCGCGGCGCTCCGCGGACAGAGCGAGCTCGTGGGCACGACCGCGGGGGCGTGGCTCCTGGTGAGCACGCGCCACGCGGTCTTCCGGCAAGGTCGGCGCCGCGCCGGCGAGCCCGATCGGTTCGTGCCCCTCGACGAGCTGGGGCTCGCCGCCGGCTGGGGCGAGGACCCCGAAGCCCGCTTCGGGCGCCTGGAGGACAACGCGCGCCTGGCGGCCGCGCTCGACGCCCTCCCGGACGAAGACCGCGAGGTCCTCGTGCTCCGCGAGCTGGAGGAGCTCTCGGGTGAGCAGACCGCGGAGACCCTGGGAATCACGCTGGCGGCGATGAAAAGCCGCCTGCATCGAGCACGACTACGTCTCATGGCCACGCTGCGCGAAGGAGGAACCGATGACCGAGCCCGCTGAGCGCACGCCGCTGGGCTGCTTCGAGGTGCTCGCACGCCTGGACGCCTTCGTGGCCGGCGAGCTCGATGGCGCCGAGCTGGAGGCCGTGCGCGCCCACGTCGCCGGCTGCCGCAACTGCGAGTCGTTTGGCGGGTACTACGCCAGGACGATCGAGGCCGTGCGGCGGTTGCCGCCGTCCACGGAGAGCGCGGCGGTGCGGCGGCGGCTTTTGGCGGGGTTCGGGGGGTAGGGAGGCCTCAGCGCCGCTTCCCCTTGGGCTTCCCACCGTACGTGGTGGTGGTGCTCCGCCCGGGACGCGCCCGGGTGCCCGCCGGCTTGGTGGTCGCCGGCTTCGTGGAGGCCGCGGGGGCGGGTGCGGGGGCGGGTGCGGGCGCCGCCTCGGGCGTGACCGCCACCGGCTCGGCCGCCGGCGCCGGGACCGGCGCTGGCGCGGGCATCGGCGCCGGGTTGGTCGGTGCCGGCAAGGGCGCCGGGGGGACGGGCGCAGGCGGGGCGACCGCGGGGGGGACAACGGGCGCCGCAGCCGGCACCGCGACCGGGAGCGTCGGCACCTCGGCACCGGTGGACCACCACCAGCCGGCGCCGCCGAGCGCAAAACCGCCGCAGATCAACAGCGCCCCCAGAATCAAGACGATCCCCACGCCCCACAGCAGCCAGGACCGTCCGCGGGGCGCCGGCTCCGGGACGCCGCCACGACCGCCGCTTCGCGGCGGTGTCGGCCGGGGTGCCGCTACCCGGTCCGGAGTGTGTGCCCGGGGCAGCGACGGCGACGGCGCTTCGACCCGGGACTTCGCCGGAGCCGGGGCCGCCGGCACGACGACCGGGGCGACGGCGGGCGGCGGGGACGACGAGGGGAGTGGCGACGCGGGGGGCGGCAGGGTGCGCCGCACCGGGTCCCGCGAGGACGCGAGCGTCGGCACCGCCGAGGCCAGGCCCGGGTCCGGAAGCGGGGGCGGCACAG
>CAIXRH010000258.1 GCA_903921785.1 uncultured Pseudomonadota bacterium | reverse complement strand
TCCATCCCCAGAGCAGATCACACCTGCAAACGCCGCGCAACCCCCTCCCAAACTGCGATCGGCGGACCTCCATTCTTCGCTACCCCCAGATCCCCTCCGGCTTGCAGGGATCGCGCCCGTGCCCGTGGCGCCGGGACCCATCGTCCTGCCCTCGCCACCCGCCGCGCCCGGCGCCCGAGGCGAGCCGTCCCAGCCTCGGTGGCCGGGCACCGTCGTGCCCGAGACCAGGTTGCTCCAGCGCATTGTCAACCGTCGGCGAGCCGAACAAGGAATTGCTGCCGTCGAGCCCGGGCGGAGCCCGGTCTCGCGGCAGAATTCCGGCGTTCGGCGGGGAGAGGTCGATGAAGAGGTGGTGCGGTGGTACGGTGTGCCGCTTGTCTACGTGTTTTGACTACGCCTTGGCGCGGCTGGCGAGTGGGGCTCGCGCTGGACCTCCTTGACGACACCACCTGCGGTGCTATTGTGACGCCGTGCTCAAGGCCGCCATCGACACCAACGTCGTCCTCCAAGGCCTCACGCTCCGCGGGGACTCCGGCCGCATCATGGAGGCTTGGCGCGACCGACGCTTCGTCCCCTGCGTCTCCACCGCGCTCGCCCTGGAGTACGAGGAGGTTCTCCTTCGCCGCTTCCCCCCTGCCCGAGCTCACGACGTTCAGGCCGCCCTTCAGGCCCTGCTGACTCGCGCCGAATACGTCCCGATCCGATTCCGGCTCCGGCCCGCCTCCCCGGACCCCGACGACGACTTCGTCTTGGAGTGCGCCTTCAACGCCCAGGCGATGCTCGTCTCCGGCAACGACAAGGACCTCCGCGGTCCCTGCGACGCCCTCCACATCGACTACGCCTCTCCCCTCACCTTCCTCTCCCGCCACTTCCCCACGGAGTAGCTCATGGCCCGTCTCACCCTGCGCATGCCCGACTCCCTTCACGACGCCATCGCCGCGCTCGCGGACAAAGAAGGGGTCTCCCTCAACCACTTCGTCGTCTACGCCCTCACTCAGGCCACCGCCACCGAGCTCGCGCTTCGCCGCCGTGACCAGTTCGAGGCCCTCCGTTCCCGCGTCCCACCCGAGCAGGCCGACGCCGCGCTCGACGCTCTGCTGGCCGAGCGCGCGTAGCGTCACCCCGCGAATCCCGGAGCCGCACGCGTGGGCGGACGGAAGCGAACACCTCCGGTGGTTCGCTGCCGCCGCTCAACCCTTGTCGCAGAATCGCTTCGTCCATCCTCGGTGTCCGTGGCGCCGGGCCCACCGCCCTGCCCTCGCCACCCGCCGCGCCCGGCGCCAGCGTCGAGGCGGCGCCCACTCGCCCGGGCGAGGAGCGCTGCCCCGCCAGCGTGGTCAGGCGCCTCCGTCGTGCTCTTCTCGGGCGAGGGGCGGCGCCACGCCGGGCTCCAACCACCCCGCGTCGTTCAACAGCCGCGTCGCGTCTCGATAGGCGTCGTCCCCTCCGGCGAGCACTCCTGGAAGCAGCACGTACCGCCGCCGGAGCCGGCCCCCGTGTTCGCGGAACCACACGACAAAGAACCCGCGCAGCGCAGGCGGTGCCGGCGGGTGCACCTCCAACCTGACCAATTCGTTTCGGCGCAACTCCATCGCCCCAGAGTCCCGCCGCGCCGACCACCCGCCCGCAACGAGCAGCCCGCCGATCGTTAGGTCGAACAACCCGTCCGCAAAGGTGCCTTGCCAGGCGCCCCAGAGGCCCACGCCCGCCAACGCCGCGCCCAAGACTGCGGCAGGAAGCCACGGCTCGATCATCCCGCCGCCGTACAACGACCGCGCCCATGAACCGCGAACGCCGGCACGGGTGAGCACGAGGCGATCCGGTCTCACCGTGCAGTCGCCGGTCTTCGTGCGGAAGCGGGGCGGGGCGGGTTCCGTCACCATCGGGTTCTGGCCTATCGCGCTCGGCCGCGAGGACAACGAGCTTCAGCAAGTTCCATCGGCTGCATCTCAAGTGTGAACCGCCGGAATCTACCAGTGCGCGCCTGCTCCGTCACGCAAGCGCTCCGTCAATCGTCGGTGCCCGTGGCGCCGGGACCCATCGCCCTGCCCTCGCCACCCGCCGCGCCCGGCGCCCGAGTCGAGCCGTCCCAACCTCGGCGGCTGGGCACCGTCGTGCCCAAGACCAGGTTGCTCCAGCGCATTGTCCACCCTCGGTGAGCCGAACAAGGAATTGCTGCCGACGAGCCCGGGCAAAGCCCGGTCTCGCGGCAGAATTCCGGCGTTCGGCGGGGAAAGGTCGGGGAAGAGGTGGTCGAGGAACGGATTGCCGCGATGTAGCGTGGCCGCGTTGCCGCGCTCTGGCGCTCTGGCGCTCTGGCGCTCTGGCTCTGGCGCCACGGACCGGCGACCTAGCCACCGGCGCTACCGACCCGACGGTCCTCCTCACAGACCTCCTCTGCCGTGGCGCTCAGCGACACGCGAGGTCGGGGAGCTCCCCGTCCCGGCCGGGCTGGGCACGGAACGCTTTGAGGCCCTGCCAACCGGGTGTGCCCAGTCGCACGAGGGTGCCGTCGTCGCGGACGCTGGCCGCGTCGTACGCCAACTGGATCCAGCTCGCGCGGGTGCGGCCCCAGCGGCCGGTCGCGGGGGCGAGCACGACAACGCGCGCGCCCGTAAAGACCACGATGTGGGCCTATGTCGATGTCGGAGATGGGTTCTGGACCTCGGCCCCCGCTACCCGCAGCGCCGCCGCGAACCCGGCATCGTCCGCTGGGGTGACGAAGACGTGCCGGGCGCCTCGGATGTGCCACCCGGACTTCATCGTGGTGACGGCGGCGTGGAAGTTCTCCCCGTTCCCCCGGAAAAGCCCGATGTATACCGTTCCCGGGAGCGCGCCGCCGGCAAGCCGGAATGTGGCGTTGCCCGGCCCAAAGGCCGCCCTTGCCCCCCGGAGGTCCACCCGCACGGCCCGGAAGAAGGCCGGCGCCGTGAGCACCCCACCCTCCACCACGTAGACCATCGGGCGGAGCATCCGGACGAACAGGAGGCCGACGAGGACGAACAAGACCCCGGGCAGCGCCAGGCCCGAGACCAGCCCGGGCGGCGCCGCCGATCCCAGCGCGACACCGCCCGAGTACGCCCCCGCCGGATCAGCGAGCGCGGCGAGGAACGCTGCACGATCCGAGGGGGCGACGACGATGGTCTCCCCGCTCACGTCGACCGCTACGACGTCACGCGAACAGTCCCAGGCGCCCCAGAACGCGCCCAGCCCGTCTGCACGCCAGGAGCCGCCGCAGTAGCGGCCCGTGGCCGTGCCATGGGTACGGACGGGCGTGCCCTCCAGGACCACCTCGCGGGCGCCGGCAATGTCGGCGCGGGCGAAGTTCCGGTCATCGCGGAGGAGCCAGAACCCGCCGCGGACGTGGAGCCCGGCCGCGTCCACGCGGTAGTCCACGCCGACGGACGCGAACCCGAGCCCGGCCGCGAGCGCGACGACGAGCAGCACGGGCAACCCGACCAGGGCAGCCGCGAGGATCAAGCCCCAGCGGGACGGAGGCCGAGCGGCGAAACGCTGCATCGACCCCCTCTAACGTCTGTCGAAGAGCTGAGGAGAGGGAACCTGAACGAGCCCTGGCGGAGTACCCCGGGGATCGTACCCACGAGTCCGGTCGCACCGAAACGGCCCGACCGCGCGGATTTTCGAGGCTTCCGATCCCGCTAAGCGTGCAGGCGCTCGCCGACGCACACCCACGCGCGGGCCCCGCGCTCGGTCTCCCGGGACACCACCCAATCCGCGCCCGGCGTTGGCGGGGTCCTCGTCGTGCTCGTCCCGCGCATCGCGCCCGACCTCATCTCCAGTGTCGGCGCCGCACCCGTGGGCGGACGGAAGCGAACACCTCCGGTAGTTTGCTGCCGCCGCTCCACCCTCGTCGCAGAATCGCTCCGGCGGTCCTCGGCGTCCGTGGCGCCGGGACCCATCGCCCCGCCCTCCCCAACCGCCGCGCCCGGCGCCCGAGTCGAGTCGGCTCAGCCTCGGTGGCCGGGCACCGTCCTGCCCAAGACCAGGTTGCTCCAGCGCATTGTCCACCCTCGGTGAGCCGAACAAGGAATTGCAGCCGATGAGCGGGGCAGAGCCCCGCTCACGGCTGAATTCCGGCGTTCGGCGGGGAAAGGTCGATGAAGAGGTGGTCGAGGAAGGGTGTGCTGCTCCGCCGCGTTCCGCATTTCCGCATTCCGCATCGCGACCTAGCAACAGGGTCGGCTATCGGAGCTCGCCCTGGCTCGTCGCTCTTCGTGTCCCCGGTCGCGTCGCCGCGTGTCGGGCGCTCCCCGGCTATAGTGCGCGGATGCACGCTGACCTCCGCAGCCGAATCACCCAGGACCCCGCCGTGATGGGTGGCCGCCCGTGCATCCGGGGCATGCGCGTCACGGTGGGAACGGTCGTCGGCCTCCTCGCCGCCGGCCACGCCGTAGAGCGTGTCCTCGCGCTCTACCCCTACCTGGAGCGCGAGGACGTCCTCGCTGCCCTCACCTACGCGGCGTGGCGTGCGGAAGAAGTCGAGGTTCCCCTCAAGGCCTCATGAAGTTGCTCGTCGACATGAACCTCACCCCCGAGTGGGTGACGTTCCTCCGCGCCGCGAACATCGACGCGGTCCACTGGTCCACGGTCGGTGCGCCGAACGCGAAGGATGAGGAGTTGATGCGGTGGGCGGCGGCTGAGGGCCGCGTTGTCTTCACCAACGACCTCGACTTCGGCGCGCTCCTGGCCGCAGGCAACGCCAACGCCCCGAGCGTGATCCAGGTCCGCGTCCTCGACCTGCTCCCCGAGTCCATCGGCGACCACGTCCTTCGGCTCCTCGCCTCGCATGCCGAAGCCCTGCTCAACGGCGCCCTCGTCACCCTCGATGAGTCCAGGACCCGCGTCCGCGTCCTCCCCCTTCGCCCGGCCCGTCTCCACGCCGAGCCTGAACATACACGCTCCTCAGAGGAGTGAGCCGCGCCGACGGGAGTTCGTCCGCGATCGCTGCGCCCGCTGGCGGTAGCCGGCGTTCGGCAGGGAACGGCCGATGAAGAGGTGGTCGAGCCGTGGCGTGCCCGAGGGCGAACGGCATGCCGCTGCCGACGGATACCTCCGCACGGCGTGAACGTCTCCCCTCCGCCGGGCACCGCAGCCGCAAGATCGCGCCGGCGCGCAGCTGGCGCCTCGGGCGTGGCGGTGAGCGGCTGGAGGGAGGGGAGCGCCCCGTGGCGGACGGAGCCGCGCTATGCCGACCGGCATAATTCGGCGCGCCACCAACACGAGTGCTGTGATTCTGGGCACTTATGCGGCGAGCGCGCCGCGCTATACCGGGAAGCCGGACGGCCTATCGCCTGCTCCCCAGGGCGGAGGGAGTCCGCTCCAGGCCGGGGCACCGCCGCGCTATGCAGACCGGCATAATTCGGCGCGCCTTCCCCGAGGGTGCCGTGATTCCGGGCACTTACGCGGCAGGCGCGCCGCGATAGGCCGGGGGGGGGTCGGCACTCTCCGGGATACGCAGACCGAGATATTAGGCGTTCGGCGGGGAAAGGTCGCTGAAGAGGTGGTCGAGCAGTGGCGTGCCGACGGTGACGGT
>CAIXRH010000257.1 GCA_903921785.1 uncultured Pseudomonadota bacterium | reverse complement strand
TCCACCTCCCCGAACTCCTCTTCACTCCAGCGCTTCGGATCCATGAAATTCTCCAGGAATCCCGGATCACCCGGCAGCATTGACTTGTCAAGAAGTCACTAGTGCTCAGCGCGCAGTGCGGAGCGCGGCCGCGGCCAGCCTTCGCTCGAAGCGCGACGGTTCACGGCGGGCCCCGCCCGCCGGCGCCTGAGGCGGCCCTCCGTTGCGCCGACGCCGGTCTGGCGCCCCCTGTGTCCTGCCCCCGTTGGTCGGCGCCCCCTCCCGCGCCCTCAATCCAAAAGCCTAAGGCCTAAAGCCTAAAGTCTAAAGCCTATTTCTGGCACCCCCTACACCACCACGTCCCCCGCCCCGCCTGCACGAACCGCTCGATCGTGCCCCCGCACCGCGGGCACGCCTCCCCCTGCCGCTGGTACACCGGGAAGGGGTTGGGCGCCCCTGCGTCTTCCACGTAGGTGACCTCCTCCTCGGCGTCGAGCAGGCGCCGGGCGAAGTCGAGCTGCTCCCGGACCGCGATCCCCAGCCGCGTATGCCGCTCCCCGGTGACGCTCTCGGCCGTGCGGTCCGGCGCGATCCCCGCCCGCCAGAGCGCCTCGGCGGCGTGGAGGTTGCCGAGGCCGGCGACGACCGCCTGGTCCATCAAGACCACCTTCACCGCGCGTTTCCCGTGGAGCGGGGGGAGCGGATCGCGGAGGGCGTCGGGGCCGAGGCCGTCGTGGAGCATCGCGGCGCCGTCGGCGAGCGTGGTGGGGACGATCCCGCCGAGGAGGCGGGGATCCGCGAAGGTGAGCACGGCGCCGTCGTCGAGGCGGAGGGTGACCTTCGCGTGGGGGGAGGGGAGGCGGGTCCAGCGGCCGGTCATGCCCAGGTGGAGCAGGAGCGCGCGGTCGCCGAAGCGCCAGAGCAGGCGTTTGCCATGGCGTTCCATGGGGCCGGGCGCAGCGGCCAGCACCACCTCGCGCAGCGCCGACTCGCCGTCCTCCCGGCCGTCGCTCGGGCGGGCGGTGCGGGAGGCGCGGACCGAGCGCCCGTCGTGCAGCTCCACCGCCACGATGCGGCGGCCGGCGGTCCAGCGGGACAGGGCGCGGCCGCAGTGATCAACCTCGGGCAGCTCGGGCATGCATTCCTCCGAGACCGCGTTAGCATGGCGCCGCCCTCGTCTGGAGACCCGCGCATGCACTCGAGTTCCCCGCTCTACCAGCTCCTGCTCGTCCTGGTGTCGTTCGGCGGCTTCAGCGTCATGCTCGCGTTCGTCTTCCTGCTCCCCGGCGTCGGCAACTGGCTCGCCGCGGTGTTCACCCTCGCGGTGGGCGATGCGATGCTGCGCAAGCGCAAGAACGACTCCGTCTGGGAAACCGAGCCTTAGCCCTTCCGTTCGGCGAACCAGGCCCAGGCCGCCGCGGCGGCCTCCCGGATCGGCGTGGCCTTCATGCCCAGCTCCTGCTGCGCCCGCGCCGCGGTGAAGTAGTGCGGCGCGCACCCCATGCGTACGGACGCCGCGTTGATCGTGCCTTCGCGTAGGCCGATCGCGGTCTTGAGCGTGAGCGCCCCTTCGGCGACCTTGGTGGTCCACCCCGGGAGCTGCCCCATCGGCGGCCGCGCGCCGGTCACTTCGGCGAAGATCGTCCACGCTTCGCGGTAGCTGAGGTTCTCGTTGCCGAGGATCCACCGGCCGCCCCGGGGCGCGGCGGCGGCGGCGACGAGGGCCTCGGCCACGTCCCGCACGTCCACGAAGTTGTTGCCGCCGGGGGGCGCGAGCAGGCCGCGGCCGGCGGCGATCTCCAGGAGCATCTGCCCGCTGGAAGGGCGCCAATCCCACGGCCCGAGCATGAAGGTGGGGTACACGATGCGCCAGTCGGCGTCGTTCTGGCGGACGAGGGCGTCGGCGGCGCGCTTGGTGTCCACGTAGGGGACGCCGCCTTCGTGGGGGGCGGGCGCGGTGTCCTCGTCGGCCGGCTCGGCGCGGGTGCGCATGCCGAGCGCGTCCACGGTCGAGACGTGCACGAGACGGGCGCCGGCGGGCAACGCGGCGAGCACGCGCCGCGTGCCTTCCACGTTCACGCGCTCGTACGCTTCGCGGTTGGCGAAGCCGATGTCCACCTTCGCGGCCGCGTGCACCACCACCTCGGCGCCGGCGAAGCAGTCGGCGAGGGCGGCTTCGTCGTCGAGGTCGCCGGGGACCTCGCGCACGGGGAGCCCGGCGAACTCCTTCCGCGGCGGACGGCGCGCCAGCACGGCCACCTCCGCGCCGCGGGCCACGAGCAGGCGCACGACGTTGTTGCCGACGAGCCCGGTGCCCCCGGTGACGGCCCAACGGCGGAAGGGGAGGGGAGGCGTGGACGGGCCCGGCATCGGCCGACAGATTAGCCCGCCCGCGGGAGACCCGATGGCCCTCTTGCCCGATCGCCGCGCCCTCACTGCCCTTGCCTACCAGCTCGGCCCGGCGCGCTACTACCAGCCGGCGTATCGGTTCATCGCCGCGGATTGCGGCATTGAGCGGGGCAGCTTCCTCGACGTGGGCACCGGCCCCGGCTGGATCGCCATCCGTGTGGCCGACGGCCGCCCCGAGGTGGACGCCGTGGGGATCGACACGTCGGAGGCGATGCTCGAGTACGCCGAGGCCAACAAGGCGGGGCGGCTCAACGTCACCTTCCGCAAGATGGACGCGGTGAACATCGTGTACCCGTCAGGCACCTTCGCGGCGGCGGTGGCCGTGCAGGCCGCCCACCACTGGACGGACCCGGCCGCCGTCTTCGCCGAGGTCCACCGCGTGCTGGAGGACGGCGCCACGTTCTGGGTCTACGAGGCCGATCCCGACGCCGAGGTCCCCGCCGACTGGATCGCCCGCCGCGGGCCCTTCCCGCCGGACGCGTGGGTCAAGCGCCAATGGCGCCAGTACGGCATGGCGGCCGACCGCTGGGCCGCGCTCAAGGCGACCGCGGAGGCGTCCCCCTTCGGCCCCGACATTGTCGACGAGACCCACGGCTTCTACCGCCGGCTCGGCTGCACGAAGTGACGCGCCCGCGGCGACTGGCGCTCCTGCTCGCCGTCGCCGCGACGGGCTGCACCACGGAGCTCCTGCCCGGGGAGCTCGTCCTCGGCGTCGACGTGCCGGTGCAGACCTGGTGGGGCACCGAGGCCTCCCGTCTCGGCGACCGCGTCGCCTGGAGCGGCACCGCCGCCGCCGCCACGGCGCCGACCGCCCACGAGCTCTGGGTGGAGGGTGAAGCGGGCGCCGCCGACGCCACCGCCCTCGCCTGGGCCGGCGACACCCTGGTCTGGGCGGGGCCGTCCGGCGGTGGCGTCGGCGACGAAGCCCGCGCGGACCTCGCCGGGGTGCGCGCGATGGCCGGCTTTGACGGCGCCGTGGCGCTCGCGGGCCGCGATGGCGTCGCCCTCCTCGACGGGGTCGGGTTCTCCACGAAGGCCGCCGATGCGGTCGCCCTGGACGACACCCGGGTCGCGGCCCGCGCCTGCGCTGACGATGGTGCCTGCACGTTGCGCACCTGGGACCGCGTCTCCGGCGCCGACCTCGGCGAGGCGGACCTCCCCGCGGGCGACGGCGGCGCGCTCGCCTTCGTGGACGGTGCGCTCTGCTCGGGCGACCCGGCGCTGCGGGTCGAGGACGCGGCGGGCGAGGTGGAGTGTGAAGACGGCACCTCGATCGTCGGCGAATCCGGCGAGCACCTCGGCCGCGCGATCGGCGGCGGCTACGTCGCCGGAGGGTTCAGCCCGCGGCTGCTCCCGCCCCGCGCCCGCCTGGTGCCGCTCGGCGAAGGGCCGATCTACACCTTGGAAGCGGGCGCCGAAGCGCAGCCGCTCAGCCTCGCGGGCGATGGGGAGGTGCTCCTGGTGGGCGCGCCGTTCCAGGCGCATGCGGGGGCCCCGGCGGGCGCGGTCTTCCGGGTGGACCGGTGACGCCGGTCGATCCGGGGCGCGCGGCGCTGGTCGTGGCCGGGATGGTGCTTCTGGGCTGGATCGGCGCGTGGGTGCTCGCGGGAATCCTCCGGCTCGCGCTGCCGCTGGGCGAGCGCTTCGTCGAAGGCCAGCTCACCCGCAGGGGCTCGACGAGGGCGCAGAAGCTGGCGTCGTTGACCCGGGACTTCGTGGAGGCGGCGGTCATCGGCGCGGCAGCGGCGGGTGGCTCCGGCGTGCTCACCGTGCTCGCGGGCCTGTCGCTCGGCGGGCAGTTCTCGGTGACCGCGCTCAGCGAGCTCCGTGGACCGTGGATGGTCGCGGCGGTGCTCGGCACCTGGACCGCGAACGCGGCGGCGGTGGCCACGGCGGTGCGCCTCGGCACCCGTCTCGCCCTCGGTTGGCCAGGTTGGCGGCTGATGCTCCTGGCGCCCGCGGTGGCGGTGGGCGTGGTCGCCGGCGTCGTGGGGTGGAGCCTGCTCTTGCAGGCGATGGGCGTGCAGGCCGAGGCGCAGGGCCTCGCCGAAGCGCTCGCCAGCGCCATCGGGTGGCAACGGGTGCTGCTGGTCACGTACGTGCTCGTTGGGGCGCCGGCGGTGGAGGAGTGCCTGTTCCGCGGCTGGCTCCAGCCGCTGTTCGCGCGCCGGTTCTCCGCAGGCATCGCGATCTTCCTCCAGGCGCTGTGCTTCGGCATGCTCCACCTCGACCGCCTCTGGGCCATCCCGCCCATCGTGCTCATCGGCGCCGGCTGCGGCTGGCTTCGTCACCGTTCGGGCTCCTTGTTCCCGGGGTTCGTGCTGCACGCCATCAACAACGGCCTGGCGCTTCTGGCCTGATCTCGACTCCTCCGGGGTACGCTTTGTCGGACCGCGGCGGGCCGGACCGGGCTATCGTGCGGCATGCTCTGGTTGGTCCTCCTCGGGTGTGACGACACGCACAGCGTCGACAGTGACGTGGGCGATACCGCCATCATCGTCGGCACGCTCTCCGACTTCACCGTCGAGGAGGATCCGCACCTCCCCAACGTGTTTCATACGACGTGGCAAGGCGGCGAGGGTCGGGGGAGGGTCGAGTACGGGCCCGACGGGGCGTTGGACCAGGCCACCCCCTGGGGGAGCGCGGAGCGGGCCGACGTCGTGGGGCTGAAGTCCGGGCGCGTGTACACCATGCGCGCCGTCACGGTGGACGACGCGGGGAGCGAGCGCGTCAGCGACACCGTCGAGGTCGAGGTCGATCCTTCTTCCTCCGATCTGCCGGTCATCACCGTGGAGGAGTCCGACCCCTCGGGCTGGGTGGGCGAAGGGTACGTACTTCTCACCATCTTCGATTCGGGTGGGAGCTGGCTGGCGGTGATCGACCGCGAAGGAGACTACGTCTGGACGCTGCCGGCAAAGCCGGGAGCGGTCATCCCCACGGCGCACTTCACCCGCGATGGCAAGGGGGTGATCTACGTCGACAACGACTTCACGGGGTACGGCTGGGGCGGGATCGGGCACGCCACGTTCGACGGCACCATCAACGAATACCGGGAGATCCCCGCGGTGCACCACGACGCCATCGACCTGCCCGACGGCGGGTATGCCTGGCTGGAGTTCGAGACGCGGTCGGTGGAGCTCGAGGAGGGGGACACCCAGGAGATCACCACCGACGCGGTGTACGACGCTCCCGACTTCTACGGGGAGCCCCGGAAGGTCTTCTCGATGTTCGACGACTACGGCCACCGGGCTTGGCACGTCTGCTCGCACTCCGAGGAGCCGGTCCCGGTCGCGGGCGGCTCCGACTTCACGCACGGCAACTCCCTGGTCTACGACGCGTCCGCCGATCGTTACCTCTACATGGCCAAGCACCTCGACGGGATCATCGGGATCGACCGTGCTTCGGCGGAGATGCAGTTCCAAGCCGGCGGCCGCTTCGGGGACTTCACGGACGTGGATGGCGACGTCATCGATCCCGTCGATTCCTACCTGGTCGATGGCCCCAACCACACCTGGTGGAGCCACGCCCACATGAGCGCCGCATGGGACGGCGGGTTCGTGCTCTACGACAACGGGTACCACCACTCGCCGCTGGTCAGCCGCGCCGCGGCTTACGAGTGGGACACCGACGCCCACACCTTGCGGCGCACCTTCTCCTTCACGTCGGAGACCGGGGCGTACGACCCCGTGCTCGGCGACGTACGGCCGCTCGACAACGGCAACTGGCTCATCTCGTGGACGCTCCAGGGCATGCTCACCGAGGTCACCCCGGAGGGGACGGTGGTCTGGCGCGCGTCGACGACGCTCGGCAGTGCGCTCGGACGGACGGGGTACCTTTCGAACCTTTACGGAGAGGAGTAGGCGCCGGAAAGCGGCCCCGCGCTACACTCGCGCGATGATCGTGCTCGCCGCGCTCGCGCTCGCCTCCGCCCCCCCGGAGTTTTCCGTGGAGCGAGGCGTCTACACTGCCGGATTCGCGCTGGAGCTCCACGGCGCGCCCGGGGACACGCTCTACTACAGCCTCGGCAGCGACGCCCCCCACATCCCCTACACCGCCCCCCTCGCCATCGACGGCACACAGATCGTCCGGGCCATCGCGACCGGCGCCGATGGCAGCGTCAGCGAGGTCGTCACCCACACCTACCTGTTCCCGGCCGACATCGTCAGCCAGCCGGGGATGGACGCGGGCATCGCCGGCAGCGGCGACTATGGCCCCACGCTGCTCCGCACGCTCGCCGAGCTGCCGAGCGTCTCCCTGGTCACCCCCACGGCGCTCACCACCACCGAGAGCGAGGTGTCGGCCGAGTGGATCGATCCGGGCGGCCCGGACCTCCAGGTCGAGTGCGGCGCCGCACGCACCGGCACCACGAGCCTGGGCTACCCGAAGAACAGCCTCCGCCTTTACTTTCGCGAAGCCTACGGCCCCGCCTCGGTCGACTTCGACTTCTGGGGCGACACGCAGCCGGGCATCGCGCCGAGCCTCAGGCAAGACGCGTTGAGCCTCCGTTCCGGCCATGACTCGGTCTTCTGGCTCGGGGCGCAGGGGCAGTACACCCGCAACGATTGGATGGACGCCAGCCAGCTCGCGATGGGGCACACCGCCCCGCACGGTCGTTTCGCCCACGTGTACCTCGACGGCGAGTACCTCGGCCTCTACCACGTCCGGGAGAGGTTCAACGCCGCGTTCATGGCCGACTACCTCGGCGGCGACGAGGCGGACTACGAGTCCATCAATGAAGGGAGGATCAACAGCGGCAGCGGCGCCGCCTGGAGCGCCATCGTCGGCTCGGTCGGCGATATCCCTGAGCTGAAGCGATGGATGCAGCTCGACCATTACCTCGACTACATGGTGCTCAACGACTACGCCGGGAACACCTGGGACTGGTCGGCGTACCACAATTGGGCGGCGGCCGGCCCCTCCGCGCCCGACGCGGGCGGCGTGCGGTTCTACAGCTCCGACAGCGACATCTGCCTGTACTACGGGGCGGACGTCAACGCGCTCTACCTCCCTGGGCCCGCCGACCTCTTCCCGGCGCTCTGGGCCGCCGGCGACCCCGACTTCAAGGTCGCGTGGGCCGACGCGATCCACCGCAACCTGGAGGATGGGGGCCCGCTGACCCCCGAGGTCGCGGGCGAACGGTACGCGACCCTCGCGGCCAGCATCGAGGACGCGGTGGTGGCGGAGTCCGCCCGCTGGGGCGGCGGGTGGTGGGACCGCGACGGGGAGTGGATTCCCGAGCGCGACCGGCTGCTCAACGACTGGTTCCCCGTCCGCACCGCGATCGTGCTCGATCAGCTCCGCGCGGCCGGCTACTACCCGCTCCCGGCGCCGGAGTTCTCGTTGCCGGACGGTCCGGTGACCGCGGGCGACGAGGTGAGCGTCGAGGTGCCGGAGGGCGTGGATGCCGAGCTCTGGTACACGACCGACGGCAGCGATCCACGCCTCTCCGGCGGCGCCATCGCCACGACCGCGCTCAACGCGGACGGGGTGGCCGTCGTGGACGTCCCCCATGGCACCGACGTCCTCGCCCGCCTCAAGCAGGGCGACACCTGGGGCCCGCTCGGTGTGCGGCGGTTCACCGTGGACGAAGCTGCGCCGGTGGTCCTCAACGAGTGGAACGCGGTGGGCGCGGCCGACAGCCTGGACGAGCGCGGCTTCGCCGGCAGCGGCGCGGACGCGGCGTTCGGCGCGGTCCGGGGCAACGGCGGCGCCTGGTTCGAGCTGGTGATCACCGAGGCGGTCGACCTGCGCGGCTGGCGCTTCGAACTCGCTGACCTCCGCGGCGACGCCGGCTCGATTCAGCTCACCGACGCCGCGGCGCTCGCCGATATGCAGCCGGGGACCATCCTCACGATCGCGGCGGACCTCGCCGAAGATGCATCGATCGACCCCGCCGGCGGCGATTGGCGCCTGGAGCTCACCGCGACGCCGGACGGCGCCTACGCCCGCTCCACGGGCTTCCGGGTCTCGGCCCAGGGCTGGACCTTCCTCGCTCGCGACGCGGACGGCCACGTGCGGTTCGGCCCTGCCGGGGAGGGCATCGCTCCCCGCCGCGGCATCTCCGGCCACGAGGTCGGCGCCCTCCTCGCGGACCCCAGCGCCGGAACCCCTGCAGAGAGCGAGGACTATGGCGCCACCACCGCCTCGACGTACGGCGCGCCCAACGTCTGGGACGGCGGCGCCCAGGACCTCGAAGGCCTCCGAGGGGAGGGGACCGTCCTGGTGGAGGCCGACACCGCGGTGGGCCCCGGCGCGGCGATCGACTCCAGCGCCGGCTGTGCCTCCGCGGCAGCCCCGCCCTGGCTCGGCCTCCTCGCCCTCGCCTTCGTCCTCGGCGCCTGCACCACCCGCTCCCCCTCCACCCCCGTCGACGACCGCACGTGCTTCGCCGACCGCGACGGCGACGCCCACGGCGACCCGCTCACCGCCGTCCGCTGCGACGTCGGGATCGCCCTCGGCGACGACTGTGACGACCTCGACGCCACCGTTCACCCCGAGGCGCCCGAGCGTTGCGACGGCGCCGACGAAGACTGCGACGGCGTGGCCGACGACGACCCGGTGGACCCGCTGCCGTTCTTCGGCGACGCCGACGGCGACGGCTTCGGCGCCGAGGATGCCCTCCTCCACGCCTGCACCGCGCCCGTGGCCTCCGCGCTGGTCGGCGGCGACTGCGACGACGCCGACGCCGACGTTCACCCGGGCGCCGCCGAGACGTGCGACCCCGTCGACCACGACTGCGATGGCGTCGTCTCCACCGGCCTCGGCGCGGCAGCTGGTTGTCCGGCGGCGAGCTGCGCGGCAATCCTGGCCGACGCGCCGAGCGCCGCGGACGGCGCCTACTGGCTGGAGCAGCCCTCCGGCAGCGTCGTGCAGACCTGGTGCGACATGGGCACCGGCGGGTGGACCCTGGTCTTCTCCCGAAACACGGCGAGTACCGGCTCGCAGGGGGACTTCGGGGCGGGCGAGGTCGGCACGGACGCGGTGGCCACCTCGCCGGAAGCCGCGAGCGTGGCGTCGGCCCCCGCGCTCGGCTGGGTGGACGTGGAGTCGCTTGGGTGGACGTCGCTGCGGCTCACGGCCGCGTACCAGGGCTCCCGCTCCTACACCTCGCGGGACATCCCCAGGTCAGACCTGCGTATCCCCTTCGGCTCCCCCGGCTACCTGCTCTACGGGGAAGGCGGGTACTACTGGTGTGGCGGCCCCTCCAGCTACACCGACGCGGGAATCGGCGCGGTGGACAACCCCGACGGCGCCCCGACCGATTGTAAGGGGCACGGCTCGCTCGGCTCCGGCTGGGACTTCTCGGAGTCGACGTACGGGAACGCCGGGCTCACCCTCTGCGGGGGCGACGGCAGCTACTTCCTGGCGGCCACCTGGGGTGGCACGTGGAGCTACTACGGCTCCACCGGCGGAGCGCAGGCGATGTGGGTGCGCTGAGGCCGATCTTCAAAATGCCTCAAGAGCGCAGCGAGCCTGCCGAAGTGTGCGTCCAGCGGTGGTGGCACGATGACGGGACGGCGAGCCGCGTTCTTCGATCGGGTGCCCTTGGTGGGCCTCCTGGGTGCCTTTGCAGTGATGGCGGGTGCGGTGGTCGCCGCGCAGGCCTTCTGGGGGATCCACACCCTGGAAGAGCGGATGATGGAGGAGCGCCGCACCCGGTTGGAGGGGGTGGTGGACACCGTCATCGGTGTGCTCGACGGGTACGCGCAAGCTGCGATTGCGGGCGAGGAGTCGCTGGAGACCGCCCAACGGCGTGCCGCCACGACCGTCTCGGCGCTCCGGTACTCTGGGAAAGAGTACTTCTGGATCAACGACCTCGAGCCGCGGATGATCATGCACCCGACGAAGCCTGAGCTCGACGGGAAGCCGCTGACCGATATCGCCGATCCGAATGGAAAACACCTGTTCGTGGAGTTCGTGAGGGAGGCGACGGCGCATCCGAAGGAGGGCGGCGTCGTGGCCTACCAGTGGCCCCGCCCGGGGTCCGAGACCCCTGTGGACAAGCTCTCGTTCGTCCGTTTGTACGAGCCGTGGGGCTGGATCGTGGGCTCCGGCGTCTACCTCGACGACGTGGCCACGCTGGTGGACGCCGAGCGCACCAAGGCCACGGAGGCCGCGAGCGCCGCGGGGCTCGGGATGCTGCTCGGCGTCGTCGTCGTCGCGTGGGCCGTGCGCAGGCGGGTCGGCGCGGTCAACGCGGAAGCGCGTCGCGTCGCCGACGCGGTGAAGGCCGGCGCGCTCGACACTCGGGCGGAGCCGGACGTCGTGGGTCCTGAGCTTGCCGGCGCGATGATGGCGCTCAATGGCGCGGTGGACGCGTTCGTCGTGCGGTTCCGCACGCTCGCGGTCGCCGGCGAGGCGTTGGCGAGGGGGGAGATGCCCTCGGGGGACGCGGAGCCGGGCGACGGGGAGTTCCGTCGGTTCGACGAGACGATGATGGCGAGCGCCACCGCCGTGAACCGCCTGCTGGTCGACACCCGCGCGCTCGCCGAGACCGCGAGCTCGGGCGACCTCTCCTGCCGCGCCGACGCCATGCGCCACCACGGAGAATTCCGGAACGTGGTCTCCGGGGTGAATGCCGCCTTGGACGCAGCACTGCTTCCGTTGAACCACGCGTCCGTGGCCCTGGACCGGCTCGCCCGGGGCGACCTTCGCGCGCGGATCGACGGAGACTGGCACGGCGACCACGCCCGGATTCGGGACGCCGTCAACGGGACCGCCGAGAGCCTGTGTGAGGCGCTCTCCGTCATTCAGGAGGCCGCCGAGAAGATGCGCAACTCGGCACGGGAGATCGAGCTGGCGAGCCGCGCCGTCGCGGAGGGCACCTCCGTGCAGTCGTTCTCGGTCACCTCGACCTCCTTCGCGCTCACCGACATGGTGAACACCACCCGGGAGGCCGCGGAGCAGGCCGCGCGGGCCGACGAACGCGCCCTGGCGGCGAAGGCCGCCGCCGACGAGGGGATCACCGCGATGGGGCAGATGTCTGACGCGATGGACCGGATCCGCGCTTCCGCGCGCGGCACGTCCGACATCCTCAAGGCGATCAACGAGATCGCGTTCCAGACCAACCTGCTCGCGCTCAACGCAGCGGTTGAGGCGGCCCGCGCGGGCGACGCCGGGCGCGGCTTCGCGGTCGTGGCCGAGGAGGTCCGCGCCCTCGCGATGCGCTCGAAAGAAGCGGCAAGGCAGACCGAGCTGCTCGTGCAGCAGTCCGTGCAGGAGGCCAGCCGCGGCGCGGACACCTCCAAGCGGGTGTCGACGCAGCTCGCGCACATCGCCACCGACGTGACCGACGTGAGTGGCCTCGTGACCGCGATCTCCGCGACGCTGAACCAGCAGACCACCCAGGCGACCGATCTGACGGCCGCGATGGGGCAGATCGACACGCTGAACCAGCAGAGCGCGGAGCGGGCGGAGGAGTCCAGCCGATGGGCCGGGGAGCTGGCCGCCGAAGCCAGCTCCGTGGCGGACATCGTGGCCACCTTCCGCCTCCCGGGCGATCCCGACGAGGTCGGCGCGACCCACGCCGCATAGCCTCCGCCCCGGCGCGCGATAAGCCCCCGACCTCTCCGAGGGCGTAGGGGTGCGGATCCGCAAGCTCGAGCTGCAGGGCTTCAAGTCCTTCGCGGACCGGGTGTCCCTGCATTTCGGCCCCGGCATCTCGGGCGTCGTCGGCCCCAACGGCTGCGGCAAGAGCAACATCGTCGACGCCGTGCGCTGGTGTATCGGCGAACAATCAGCGAAGTCCCTGCGTGGCGACGCGATGAGCGACGTCATCTTCGCCGGCAGCTCCACCCGCTCCGGGGTCGGCTTCGCGGAGGTCTCCCTCACCTTCGTGGCTGGCGACGAGCCCTTCCCGGGCATCTGGCAGCGGTTCCCCGAGCTGGAGGTCACCCGGAAGCTCTACAAGGACGGCTCCAGCGACTACCGGGTCAACGATGAGCGGGTGCGCCTCCGGGATATCACCGACCTGTTCATGGACACCGGCGTCGGCAACCGACTCTATTCGTTCATCGAGCAGGGGCGCATCGGGCAGATCGTCCACGCGCGGCCCCAGGAGCGCCGGAGCCTCATCGAGGAGGCCGCCGGCATCAGCCGCTACAAGGCGCGCCGCGAAGAGTCGCTCGACAAGCTCACCCAGACCCGCGAGGCCCTGGAGAAGGTCGCCGACCTCCACGACGATCTCGGGCGGCAGCTCAAGGCCGCCGAACGCCAGGTGCAGCGCGCGCTCCGCGGGCACAACCTCGCGGCGCGGCTCCGTCAGGAGGAGCTCACCCTGGCGTTGGCGCGCTTTGGCGGCCTGGCCGCCGACCGGAAGGTGCTCGGCGAGCGCCTCCGGGCCGCGGCGAGCGAGCTGGAGGAGTCCGGGCGGGCCGTCTCGCGCCACGAAGCCGAGCTGGAGGCGCGGCGGGCGATCCACGAGGCGGCGGAGGCCGAGGCGGGCCGGGTGCGGGACCGGCTCACCGAGCTCGAAGCGCAGCGCCGCGTGGAGGACAGCGCCCGGCAGTACCAGGAGCGCGAGCACCAGAAGGACACGACGCGGCTCGGGCAGCTCGACCGCGATCAGGAAGAACAACGCCGCGAACGCGACGTCGCCACCACCGAGGCCACCACGGCCGGAGAGGCCACCCAGCGCGCCGAGAGCGAGCTCGCCCGCACCCGCGCCGAGGCGGACGCGGCCCAGGCCGCGCTCCAGGCCGCCCACCAGCAAGCCAGCGCTGCCCGGGAGAAGTTGGACCGCGCCAAGAAGGCCGCCCAAGCTGCCCTCGAAGCCGCCGTCCGCGCGAAGGGCGCGCTCTCCGGGCTCCACGCCCGCCGCCAGGAGCTGGACGCGCGCACCGAACGCCACCGCCGCGCCCTCGCCGAGGTCGGGCCCTCTCGCGGCGGGGAGGAGGTCGCCCGAGTCCGCGGCGCCCTCACCGAGGCCGAGGCGGCGGTCGCCGGGGCGAAGGCGAAGGTGGACGCCGAGGCGGCCGCGGGGCGCCAGCGGGTCGAGGCCGCCCGCGCGGCCATCGGCGCCCTGGTCCAAGCGCGGCAGCGGGCGATCGAAGCGCAACGTTCGGCCGAGCTGCAGGTCACCGAGGCCACGCGCGAGCGCGAGCGGCTCAAGGCGCGCGTCGACGCGTTGCAGGAGATGGAGCGCCGCCACGCGGACCTCCCCGACGGCGTGAAGGCCGCCTTGGCCGTGCCCGGCACCGCCGGCGTCCTCGGCGAACACCTCACGATCACCGAGGGCCAGGAGCGCGCGGTCGCCCGGGCGCTCGACGGCGCGCTCGACGCGGTCCTCGTCCCCGACACCGCCACCGCCACGCGCGTCGCCGGCGTCGCGCGCGACACCCGCCTGCGCATCCTCCCGCTCGATCGGGCCTCTTCCGCCGAACCAGTCGGCCTCGCCGCCGGCCTCGCCCGCGACGACGCTGGGCGCGCCGCCCTGAGCCTGCTCCTGCCCGAAGCCGAGGTCGCGCCTACGCTCGCCGCCGCGTGGGAGGCCTGGGCGCCGGGCAAGACCGTCGTCACCACCGACGGCGCGGTCATCCGCCGCGACGGGCTCCTGGTGCTCGGCGCCGAGTCCGGTGCGGCGCTGGCGTCGGTGCGGCGGCGCCGGGAGATCGAGACGGTCACCACGCAGATCGCGGCGGTGCCGCTGGCCGCCCGAGAGGCGGCGCTCGCGGCCGCGAAGGCGGGGTCCGTCGCCGCGGAGGCGGCGGTGGGCGCGCAGCAGGCGGAGGTCGAGGCGCTCAGCCAGCGGGAAGCGCAGGCGTTGGAGGTGCTCCGGGCCGACGTACGCCGCGCGGAGCAGGTCGCGGCGGAGACCCGGCACCACCTGCGGGAGGTGGAGGCCGAGGCCCTGCGCCAGGCGCGCGCCGCCGAGGCGGTACAGCGCGAAGGGGAGCTGCTCTCCGGCCTGGAGCTCGCGCTCGCCAACGACCGCACCCGGCTCGACGCCGAGGTGGCCCGGGCCGAGACCGCCCAGGTGGACGCGGAGACCGCCCTGCGCGCCGAGCAGGTGGTGCTCGAGCGGGTGGAGCCGGAGCTCGCGAGCGCGAGCGAGCGGGCCCAGGCGCTGCGGTTGAGCGCGGCGTCGCTCCAGCGGGAGGCGATCCAGCAGGCGCAGCTCTCGATCCAGGCGCGGGGGCGCGCGGAGCGGGCGGAGCGTCGGGTCGAGCAGATCGCCAAGGAGCGCACCGACCTCGAAGCGCGCCTCGTGCAGCTCGGCCTCGACATGGGGCAGACGCGGGCGACGCTGCAGCGGCTCGGAGAGGAGCTCGGGGTGGTCTCCGGCGAGCTCGAGGCGGCGCGGGCCAAGGCCAAGGAGGAGAAGGAGAAGGTGCGGGTGGAGGAGGTCGCCGCGAAGGCGGCCCGCGAGCGGCGCGACGGCGCGAAGGATCGCCACGTGGAGGCGGAGGGCCGCTACTTCCGGGTGAAACACGCGGTGGAGGAGCTCCTGAAGACCACCGAGGAGCGCCACGGCCTCTCGTTGCCCTCGCTCCTCGACCGGGTGGACCGCGACGGCGCCCTGCTGGTGCAAGGCTGGGAGCCCGCTGAAGGGGAGGGGGCGCTCGGGGCCGACCCGGTGCCGACGCTGCGGCTCGATGCACGGGCGCTCGACCTCGCCGACTCCGAGCTCACCGAGCGGCAGCGCGCCCTGGAGACGATCCGCGAGCAGCTGTTCAAGCTCGGGGAGACCAATCCCACGGCGATCCCCGAGTACCACGCCATCCACGCCCAGTTCGTCGACATCGACCGCCAGCGCAAAGACCTCGAGATGGCCATGGAGGTCATCGAGTCGGCGATCGCGCGCATCAACCAGACCTGCCGCGAGCGCTTCCGGGAGACCTACGACCTGGTCCACGACCACTTCGCGGAGCTCTACCCCAAGCTGGTCGGCGGCGGCTCCGCGCGGCTGGAGCTCACCGACGCCGATGACCTGCTCACGTGCGGCGTGGAGATGCTCGTGCAGCCGCCCGGCAAAAAGGTGCAGGTCCTCTCGCTGCTCTCCGGCGGGGAGAAGGCGATGGCGGCGATCGGGCTCATCTTCGCGCTCTTCAAGGTGAAGCCCTCCCCGTTTTGCCTCCTCGACGAGGTGGACGCGCCGCTGGACGAAGGCAACGGCACGCGCTTCAACGACATGCTCAAGACGATGGCGCAAAGCTCGCAATTCATCATCATCACCCACAACAAGAAGACGATGGAAGCGGCCGATGTGCTCTACGGCATCACCATGCCCGAGCCCGGCGCCAGCCGCCTCGTCACTGTTCGCCTGGAGGGCGCGTGAACTTCATGATCCTCGGCCTCATCATCGTCGGGTTCACGGTCCTCTACCTGGTCTACCGGAACGCGATGCAGCCTCCGGCGCTGCCCGGCCCGATGGACGAGCCCGAGCGCCCAATCCGACCCAGCGCGCCCAACCCGCTGCTCGCGGCGCTCGGCCGCACCCGGGAGCTGTTCGCGGGGCTCTTCGACCGGGGGCGAGGGGAGCGGGAGGCGCTCGAAGGCCTGGAGGAGGCCCTGCTTCGCGTCGACGTCGGCGCGAAGACCGCCGCGGCCCTCGTGGAGGAGATCAAGGGCGCGCCCGACCTGAAGGTGGCCCTGCGGGGGGCGCTGAAGGCCCGCCTCGCCAAACTCGACAGTCGGCTGCAGATCACCGGGGCGAAGCCCCACGTGATCCTCATCGTGGGGGTCAATGGGAGCGGGAAGACCACCTCCATCGGCAAGCTGGCCGGGCGGCTCAAGGCGCAAGGCAAGACCGTGATCCTCGGCGCGGGGGACACCTTCCGCGCCGGGGCCATCGAACAACTCAAGGTCTGGGGGGAGCGGGCGGCCGTGGAGGTGATCGCCCAGCAGGAAGGCTCCGATCCAGCGGCGGTCGCGCACCAGACGGTCGAGTCTGCCAAAGCGCGCGGGATCGACGTCGTGTTGTGCGACACTGCGGGCCGGCTCCAGGCCCAGAAGGCGCTGATGGACGAGCTCGGGAAGGTCCGCCGGGTCATCGGCAAGATCGTCCCCGACGCCCCTCACGAGGTGCTCCTGGTCCTCGACGCGACGATGGGCCAGAACGCCCTCTCGCAGGCGCGCATCTTCAAGGACGTCGCCGGGGTGACGGGGGTGGTGCTCACGAAGCTCGACGGGACCGCCAAGGGCGGCGTGGTGATCGCCATCGCGGAGGAGTTCGGGCTGCCGGTGAAGCTCGTGGGCGTCGGGGAGAAGATCGAGGACCTCCGCGACTTTGATCCGAACGGCTTCGTCGATGCGCTCCTGCCCGACTGAGCGTGATCAGACGGTAGTCCATCGGACTTCGGCGGGCGGGCGCCGCCGGGCCCTCCCGGGCCCCCGAGGGGCGCCGCGTTGAGCCACGAGGGCGCCGCGGCGGCGCCCCACTTCGGGTGGGTCGCCTCGTCTGCGGGGTCGCCCCGCTCCCTGCACGAACCTTGCACACGTCCCGGCTACGTCCTCGGGCATGAACCGCGCGCTCCTCGCTTCGTTCCTCACCGCCCCACTGGTCGCGGGCACCGCCGTGAGCTTCTTCCTGTTCAGCGGGGAGGGGCGAGCGGACTCGTACGTCTTCGGCTCGCTCGCGGTGATCGCGGCGAACGCCGTGCAGCTGCACCAGCTCCCCAGGATCGCGAGCCCGCTCTGGCGACGCCTGGCGGGTGCGGCCGGCGTCTTGGCGCTGCCGCTCGTCGCGGGCGGCGTGACCGGGCTGATGTTGGGGCTCATCCACCCTCGGTACCCGGCCAACGAGTACACTTCGCGGCCCTCGTTCCTCCGCATGGTCTTCGGCGGCGGGCTGCGCGGCCTCGTCGGGGCGTTCATCACCTACCCCGCGCTGCTCCCCGCCGCGATCCTGGTCTTCGCCGTGGCGTGGTGGATCCACGCTCGGCTGGAGCGGACCGCGCGAGGGAGCTGAACCTCCTGGGCATAGCTCCGCCCCGGGACAGTTGCGCGGAGCGATGCTCCCCGACTCACGTTGGCCGCACCGTGGTTGTCCGGAGGAGGTGACCAGGCTAGGACTACGGGATGTCCATGGACCCCTATCGCGACGAGTGCGGCCGGTGTGGAGAGCAGTACGCCACCGACAACCTCTACCGGTGCGATCGGTGCGCCCGGGTTTTCTGCTACCGCTGCGTGTGGCGGCAACCTCACAAGGTGGACGCGACCGGCAACCTGTTCTTGTGCCGCTGCGGGAACCCGCACGCGCTCGGCACGGCCGATCGCCTCAACCCGGCGTTCGGCAAACCGGGGCCCCTGGTGGAGGACCCCGTTCCTGGCCGTGCGGCCGTCGAGCTGCACGCCGAGCTCGCCACGACGAGGTCGGTGGCGCCCGTCCCGTCCACGGCCGGCCCGTCCGCCCCGTCCGCGCCGGCCCCGCCCACCCCCGCCCCGCGCGCCCTGGACGCGGACGCGACGAGGCAGGGGGGTCTCGTCACCCTCTTGATGGTTGTGCTCGTCATGTGGGGCCTCCGGTGGGCCTTCGCCTCCTGACCCGACGGCGCCCCGGCTGGGCCTCGCCGACGCCTGTCGTGGCTCGCGACGGTCCTGCCGAGATGGGAGGGGGAACAAGAATCACTGCCTTCGCGGCGATCTTCGAACGCTACCCCACCGTGGCGACGATCCGCAGCTCCTCCGAATGGTACCCGTAGCCGACCGTGAAGGGGCGCTCGATGGCGAGCGGCTCGAAGACCCCCTCGGCCACTGCCTGCTCACATGCACGCTGGAGGATGGGTCGGAAGAAGTGTTCGACGTAGCCGTCATGTACGCTCGGGGAGGGCGGCACCCCGTCCTTCGGGAGCTTCTTGCTCACCGGCAGCTCGAACTCGTGGAACAGGTGCCAGCGGTAGTTCCCAACCTCGGTCTCGTCGCGGGCGCCGGTTCGCGCGGCGTCGTCGAAGCAGGCGGCGAAGAACTCATTGTAGGGGTCCGCGTCGTAGGCGAAGGCGCAGACGCGCGCCCCGGGGTTCGCCTTCCGAAACGCCCTCACCGCCTTCTTGGCTTCGCCCACCAGCTTCGGCACGAAGCCCTCGAAGTCGGGCGGGGGCGGCGGTGGGAGCGGCTTGCCGGCCGCGATCGCCTTGGCCTTCTTGAGCAGCACCGTCGCGGCCTTGGCCTCCCACTGCGTGGGGTGCCGCGCGATCCACCGCTCGAGCGCGCCCACCGCGGAGCCGTCGATCACGTAGTCCAGCGCGGGGAGGAGCCGGCTGACGTGCACGCCGGGCGTGTCGCGATCGAGGAGGTCGAGCAGGTAGGGCAGGGCCCGGGGGTCGCCGACGGCGCCGAGGGTCGCGGCGGCGGTGGCGGAGCGCCCGCTCTGCACGCAGGCGAGGAGGGCGTCGCGCGCTTCGGGGGAGGGGTCGCGCCCGATCGCGTACTCCACGCTCGCGAGGAGGCCGACGTCGTTCAAGAGCGGGAGGAGGACGGCCCGCCAGCGCGGGTCGCGCCGCCGGGTGCCGGCGAGCTTCAGCAGCACCGCGTTGGCGGAGCGCGAATCCGCGGCGACCGCCTCGGGGGTGAGGTACGCAGAGAGGGCTGCGAAGGCGCCGGGGCTGGCGACGAGGCGCGCGGCTTCGTCGAGGGAGAGGGCCGGGAGCGTGGACACGATCACCTCGTCAGCCCGCCGATCGTAGCCTGCTCCCCGCGGTGAGGTACACTGCCCCGATGCGGACCCTGCCCCTCCTCCTGGCGCTCGCGTGCTCCACCGAGAGCAGCAACCCCGACCCGAACGCGACGCACTTCGACCCGCCTTCGGGCACCACCCTCACGGAAGACGGCGCGGGTGTGAACGTGGTGGGGCTCGACGACAAGACGGTGTGCTACGCGATCGACACCGGGGACCCTGGTTTTGGTGATACATGTGTCAATACACTCGATGATACGTATCATGTGTCATTGGAGTGTGGTTTCCACGTGGTGACCATCCGCTGGGGCACCGGTGAGAAACAGACCGAGGAGGCGAACTACCTGGTGGACTCGCCCGCATGCGCCGACCTCACGGGCCCGGTCTCCCTCTGGCAGAACGACGACCTGGTGAAGGCGTTCGTGGCGATCAAGGACGATCTCACCTGCCAGATGAACGGCTGCGCCAACCCCTCCGGCACCGGCGACTGGAGCACCTCTTGCGGCGATGGGCGCGTCGACTGGAACGTGAGCCTCAGCGGCCTCCGCGCGATCTCCAGCTTCACCTACACCAATTGCCGTGCGAGCACGACCATCCAGGTGCACGACCCGGCGGACCCCTACTGGCTTGACGAGACCGCGGTCCTGCCCCTGGAGGTGAGCCTCGTCCTCGACGGCAAGCTCACCCAGGACACGGACTTCTCCGGCAACGGCGACGAGTCCGGCACCCTCGACGTGACCGGGGACTTCGTGGGGAAGGTGAAGTCGGCCATCGTCATCGAGGACGCCGCGCGGGCCGGCGGCTGGTTCGAAGGCGGCTGCGCGAGCGGGCCCGTGCCGGGAGAGATCTGCGCGCCGGGGGAGGCGATGATCCGCTACGACTACCCGGACTGGACCTGCCACGGGAACATCTGCCCCGAACCCGGCGATCCGCCTGTGGAGGAGGGCACCGACGCCGACGGCGACGGCATCCTCGACGACGTCGACGTGTGCCCCGACGTCTTCGATCCCTTCCAGGCCGACAGCGACGAAGACGGCCTCGGCGACCTCTGCGACGATGTCCCCGGGTTCTACCTGATCCAGTTCAAGACCGACGGGCGCTGCCTCGTCGCCGAGAGCGGCGGCGATGTATCAAGCACCACCTCGTGTATCGGCACCGATCCCAGCCAGCAGTGGGAGGTGCTCGACGTCGGCGGCCATCGCGCCTACCGAAACCGATACAACGGGGCGTGTCTCAGCCACAGCGACTCGTGGATCGGCCCGTGGACCGTGGTCACCGCCACCTGCGATGAGTCCGACAGCTTCCAACAGTGGAGCTACGAGACCTACGACCAGGGCGGGCTCGACGCCGCCTGGCCCGGCCGCCTCCACGCCACCTCCGACGACTTCTGCGCCTACACCGACTTCACGGGAAACGTCTACGGAACGATTTCGAACTGTGATCTCGCCGGGACTGAATCAAACCGGAAGGTCGGGATGTATCCGTATGGCGACTTCACCGCGGCTCCGCTGAGCCTCTGAGCCGCCGGGGGCCGCTCCGGGAGTCGAGGGGCGGGTGGCGCCCTACCGGCTTGCCGCCCGGACCCGTCGGCGGTCGAGGAGCCGCCGGGGGGAGAATGGCGGTGCAGGCGGAGCCCGCGCCCGCGGCGCACGGCGCGGGGTTCAGCCGATCCCCGCCACCCGGATCGCGCGCCGATCGAGGTCTTCCAGCCAGTCCGTCACCGCGGAGGCGGAGAGGGGGAGGGGGACGAGCACCAGGTCTGTGCCGACGGGGGTGAGCCCGGTGGGTGCGGTCGGGAGCGTCATCGTGGGCATCACGCGGCGGAGGCCGCAGGTGTGGGCCATCTGCCGTTCTCCGTCCGTCGGCACCTGGGCGATGGGGCGCCAGAGGCGGGCGCGGGGGTTCGGCCGCCCCACCAGGATCGTGCCGGGGGGGAGGGGCTTTCCGTCCTCCCGCGCGGTGCCGGGGGCGCCGAGCCACCCGACCTGCTGGCGGAGGTCCACCAGCGCCGCCGCGAGCTCCCCGTCGGCCGCCGCGACGAAGAAGGTTCCGCGCGCGCCCGCCCGGCGCAGCGTCGTGGCGAGCGCCAGGGCGTCGTTTTCGCGGCCCGGCGGCACGTCCACCAGCCACGCGCACGCGTCGAGCACCGCTCCCCGTTGCACGGCGGTGGGGTCGATCTCGCCTGCGGACCCTCGGGAGACCCGCACCACCGTGATGCCCGCAACCCACGCCGCGGCCGCCGCGCCGGCCCACGCGGGGAGCCAGCCGACCGCCGCGGCGCTCACCCCCAGTGCGGCGACCGCGGAGGCCAAAACGATGGACGGCCGCCGGGAGCTCAGGACGAAGCTCCGGGAGGCGGCTCCGGCGGGGGGCGCTCGGCCGATCCGCCGCCGATCCGCCGCCCCAGCCAGGCCTCCAGGGGCTCTTCTTCCGGGACCCGCTCCCACTTCGCGCCGGCGACCGCCACGTCCGTGCTCGGTCCGAACCAGCCCGTACGCCAGCGGACGCGGACCACGCTCCCCCCGATCGTCCCGGCGGCGATGACCCGCGAACGCAGCCCCTCGCGCTCGAAGCCGAGCCCGAGCGCCGCGACGGTGCCTTCGGCCCGTGTGCGGAGCTCCACCCGGTTCACCCAGCTCGCGAGCCAGGCGAGCCAGATGGCGCCCATCAAGACCAGCACCCCCGCGAGGAAGCACCGGACGATGGACTCGTCCAGGTAGAGCAGCGCTACCCCTCGAGGTCCACGTCAGCCCCCTCGCGCGCGACGACGACGCGCACGCCGTGGTACCCCTCCGCCCAACGCTCCCCGAGTCGGTCGAGGTCGGCGTCGGTGGCGTCGGGCGAGTGGTGGAACAGCGCCAGGCGCTTGACCTCCGCCTCCCGGCACAGCGCGGCGGCGTACTCGGGATACCCGTGGCCCCAGGTCATCTTCTCGAAGTATTCATCCTCGGTGAACATCGTGTCCACCGCCACGAGGTCGGCGCCGCGGAGCGCCTTGGCGAGCGCCACCTCTCGGCTGTTGGGCGCGCCGCCGCCCGCGAGGCCTTCGCCGGGGCGGGAGAGCGGCGAGGTGTCGGTGAGGTAGGCGACCTTCTTGCCCCCGCCCTCGATCACGTACCCGCAGGCCCCGCCGGGGTGGTTGAGCTGCACCGGGGTGATCGAGTAGTTGCCCTTGATCACCGCCACGCCCGGACGCACCGCTTCGTAGTCGACCGGGGCGGGCAGATCGGACATCCGCAGGGGGTGGAGCACCCCGTTGAGGTACCGCCCCACGCGCTCGCGGGTGGCCTCGGCGGCGAAGCCGGGCGCGGCCACGTTCAGGCGATAGCTCGGCGCGAAAAGCGGCGAGAAAAAGGGGAAGCCGAAGAGGTGATCGAGGTGGAAGTGGGTGAAGAACAGGTTCACCGACCGCTCCGGGCGCCGGAGCAGCTCGATCCCGAGCGCGCGGGCGCCCGTGCCCGCGTCGAACACGCAGGGCGCCTCACCGGGGAGCTGCACCTCGAGACACGAGGTGTTTCCGCCGTAACGAGCGGTGTCGGGGCCCGGCACGGGGATGGACCCCCGTACCCCCCAGAACCTCACCCGCATGGATTATCCGTCACGGTCGGCAGCACCGGTGCAACGTAGCCGACCGGAGCGTCCGGGCAAGCCGGCGGGTGGAGATGGTGCACGGTACAAGATTCGAACTTGTGACCTTTGGCTTCGGAGGCCAACGCTCTATCCAGCTGAGCTAACCGTGCGTGCGGCCCCGGCAACTACCCACCCGAAGGCGCGCCGTCAAGCGGCGACAGCCATTCCCGCATCGCGGGGACGATCGAATCACGCCAGGAATCGCTCACGCGCTCGGCGGCAAACTGGCGGAGGAGGCAGGAAACCAGCCAGTGGAGCTCCTCGTACACGAACATGCGGTCGTAGAGGATCTCGGCCACTTCGCCGGTCTTCACCTGGGTGGGGAGCTTGGCCTGCGCGAGGCCCACGCGCGTCCCGCGGAGGGTGGCGTGGTACTCGCGGTCCTCCCGGCGGATGAGCAGCCGGAGCTCCTTGGGCACCTTCCCGCCGGTGACGGCCGCGCGGGCCTCGGGGGTGGTGCCGGGGCTCTCGCCGGTGAGCAGCGTGGTGGGCTTGTCGTCCCCGGTCTCGCGGAGGGCGAGGCGGTCGTCGAGGTAGACCTCCACGCCGGAGCCGTCCTCCAGGGTGAACTTTCCGCCGAGGTTCTCCGAGCGGAACCACAACCACAGGTAGAAGTCGGCGGAGATGTGCGGGGGCAGCAGCTCGGTGGCGCCGGTGTCTTCGCTCATCGCACACCTCCGCGCACGTCCGTGGCGCCGACGCTGACGATCGCTTCGGGGAGCCCATCGGTGGCGCTCAGCTCATCGAGCGGGCTCCAGGGCACGGCCCGCAGGCCGAAGGTACGCAGGAACAACTTCTGGAACCGTTCGTTGGGGAGCTCGGAGTCGTTGGTGAAGACGGCCCACTGCTGGTTGAGGTTCCAGACGATCTCCCAGGTCTGCACCCTGGGGAGGGTCTTCTGGAGCATCTCCAGCTCGAGCGTCTCCCGCAGCTCTTCTTTCACCGCCGCGGGCACCCGGGGGCGGTTGTTCTGCTTGCACCATGCTTCCATGCGCTTCTGCAGGTGCGCGCGGAGCAGCTTCGCGGGGACGGTCTTCTTGTCGACCCGCAGCGCGATGAGCACGTAGTGGTTGTACAACCAGAGGTTGATGTCGGAGAAGTCGACGTCGAGCAGGTTGTGCACCTGACACCAGCCCTGCGCTTCACCCTTGTGGGTGGGCGACGCCGGCTCCCGGAACTGGTTGGTGTTCAACGCCTGGATGAAGTCGTCGGTGAAGGTCTCGGGGACCTCGCCGATGATGCGATACCGGCGCCCAGAGAGCGCGCCCTTGAGGATGCCCATTCCGCCCCCTTACTGGTCGCCGACGAAGTCGTCGATCGCGTGGCGGAAGATCGCGATGTCCCCGCCCTTGGTGTGCAGGCCGAACTCCCAGCGGGCGACCCAGCCCACGAGGCCCACGAAGACCTCGCCTTCCAGGAGGGTCACGGTGACCTCGACCTTACGGTCCCAGGCCTCGCCGAGGCGGCGGTTGGAGCAGCCGTACCGATCCTGGGGCCGCACGATCGGCTCCACGGCGCGTGCCTTCCGCGCCGAGTCCCAGGTCATCGCCTTGCGCGCCTTCTGCCACGCGTGGGCGTCGGCGGCGAACTTCAGCCGGGTCTTGTGGACGGTGGCCTCGGCCTTCGCCTCGACGTCCACGTAGCGGAGCTCGTAGGGGGTAGTCTCGAGGATCCGCGCGTGGACGAGCTGGCGGCCGTGCAGCCCCAGCACGAGCTCCGTGCCGCCGGCCTTGGCGGACTCCAGGACGTCGCGATCCCGGTGGGTGGCGAGCTCCGCGTCGACCCGCTTGCGGCGGAGCACCCGCTCGAGATCGGCCTGGCCGAGGGCGATCTGGGTGGCGAGCGCCCGATCGAGGCCGTGGCGGGCCATCAGGCCGGTCACCTCGTCGCGCTGCGCCAGCTTCTTGAGGACGTCGTTGAGGTCGACCCGGCCCTGGGCGACCAGCACCGCGAATTCCATCGGGATGCCTGCGGTCTTGTGGAGCTCAGCGGCCCGCACTTCGAGCGCGTTCGGGCCCGGGGCCCGCTCCGGTGCGCCCGGCCGGCCTGCGTAAGGCCTCCCGCCGGGACCCCCACGCGGCGGCCCGCTCGGCGGCCCCCGACGATCGTTGCCCCATCCCCCCCCTGGTCGACGTTCCATCCGGGGGTCATAGCCGACCCGGGGCCCGGCGGGCAATCCTCTCCCATGAGGTTAGGTCGCCGCATGACCCAGCTCACCGTGGGGGACGTTGCTCCCCTTTTTTCGGCGGAGACCGATGGTGGTCCCGTCTCCCTGGCCGATCTTCGTGGGGGCCGCGTGCTCCTCTACTTCTACCCCAAGGACTCGACGCCCGGGTGTACGATCGAAGCTCGGGAATTCGCCCTCGCCCATGATCGTTTCGTGGCCGCGGGGGTGCGCGTCTTCGGGGTGAGCAAGGACTCCGTCAAGTCGCACCAGAAGTTTCGCACCAAGGAGTGCCTGCCGTTCCCCCTCATCGCGGACGATCAGGGCATCTGCGAGGCTTTCGGGGCCTGGCGGAAGAAGAAGCTCTACGGCCGCGAGTACGACGGGATCGCCCGCGTGTCGTTCCTCATCGGCGCCGATGGCAAGGTGGCGCGCATCTGGGACCCGGTCACCGCCAAGGGGCACGCCGCCGAGGTGCTCGCGGCCGTGGAAGCCGGCTGAGCGCGCGCGAGGTTAGCCGCCCCCGATGATCCCGGTCCTCGCGGCGCACGGCCTCGGCCTCGGTCCCTGGCTGTTCGAACCCTGGCGTGCGGCGTTCGCCGCCGCCGGGCTCGAGCTGCGGCCGCTCACGCTCCCCGGCCACGGGGACGGCGCGAACGCCGGGTTTGGCGATGTGGTGGCGGCCATCGAGGCGGCGCTCGACGCCGCGGGGCCCACCGCCATCCTCCTCGGCCACAGCTTCTCCGGCCTCGCCGTGCAGACGATCGTGGCGCGGCGAACGCTGCCGGCGGCGGTGCTCGTCTGCCCCATGCCCCCGGGTCAGCTCCGGCTCCCCGTGCCCGCGGCGGTGCTCCGCCACCTGCCCCGCGCGGCGGCCTCCCTCGCGCTCGGTCGCCCCTACCTCCCGGGTCGGGTGGCGTGGCAGCGGTTCGGCTTCGGGCGGCTCACCCCCGCGCAGCTCGACGACGTGCTCGCCCGCGTCTCCCCGTGGCCGAACCGCCTCTGCCGCGATCTGCTGCGGCCTCCCGAGGTCCACCCCGTCGCGGTGGACACGCCGATGCTCGTCGCCCTGGGCGGCGCCGATCCCCTGGTCCCGTCCGACGTCGGGCGGGTCATCGGCGACCTCTTCGAGGCGGTCGTGTGGCGGTACGACGACCTCGGCCACACCCCGATGTTGGAGCCCGGCGGCGAGCGCCTGCGGGACGACGTGATCCGCTTCTGCCTCGACCCGGTGCGGCCCCGGGTCCTGGAGAGTGAGGGCTTCGCCCCGGAGGAGGGCGCCGGTCATCAAGCGCGTCGTGCGCGGCGGGGCGCGGCGGCGAAGCGGCGTTCGGCCTACGGGCAGCGGGGCGGCGCACGATGATGCTCTGGTTCTTCCTGGCGTGTCCGCGGCAGGTGTCGTCGGAGCTGGAGCTCATTCCCCACGCCTCGGTGGCCCCCGATCCCGAGCCGACGGACGCGGCGGCCTGGCGCCGGTGGGTGCTCCACGGCGACCCGCTCGGGCGCCACCCGCGGCTGCCGGCCGCCGCGGTCGATCCCCAGTATTCTGCGTGGAAGGCCCTCGCGGCCGCGACCTCGCCTTCCCCCGAGGCATGGTGGTTCGCCGAGCGCGCCGCGACAGGCACCGCCAGCGTTCCGCTGCTCCGTGGGGCGCGGCTCGCCGAGATCGAGGCGTTGGCCGGGGAGGGGACCGCGAGCCTCCCGTGGGTGGTGCCCCTCGGGCCGAACCCCACCCTGGTGGAGCACCCCCGCGCGCCGATGGCGTGGCTCGGCGCCGACCCTTCGGGGACCCTGGCTGCCGCCGAACGTTCGGCCCTCCTGGGGTGGATGGACGGCCCCTCCATCGACGTGGCCGCGCCCGCCGCGCTGCTCGCCGAGGTCGGCTGGGCCCGGCTGGCCCCCATGCCCGCGGGTGCGATGGTGCTCGGGCGCGCCGCGGACACCGCGCCGGATCCTCAAGCGCACGCCCTGTTCGCCCTGGCCACCCGCGTCGCGCTCGCCGAGGCGGTGTCCGACGCCGCCGCGATGAAGGCCGCCCGCGCCGAGGCGCTCG
>CAIXRH010000256.1 GCA_903921785.1 uncultured Pseudomonadota bacterium | reverse complement strand
TGGCCGCGGGGCGCCCCTCCACCCCTACTTGAGCCCCCACTGCGGGGCGAAGGTGAAGAAGTAGAACGGGTGCACCACCACGTTCTTGACCTTCACCGAGAGGGCCGCGTAGCTGTCGAGCGTCCACAAGAAGACCATCGGCTGGTCGGCGGCGACGAGCTTGTGCACGTCGCGGAGCGCGGCCTTGCGCACGAAGGGGTCGGTGGCGTCGCGGGCCTTGTCGAGCAACGTGTCTACCGCCGGGTTGGCGTAGCCCACGAAGTTCCGGGTGCCTTGGCTGTGGAATTGTTCACGAATGTCTTCGTTGCGGTCGAAGGTCCACTGGCTCAGCAGCAGGTCGTAGTCGTGGTCCTTCCACACCCGCTGCTTCCACTCGGCGTCGTCGAGGAAGTCGACCTTGAGCTGGATCCCCGCCGTCTGCAGCTGCGACTGGAGGTTGATCGCCACCTCTTGCACGCTCTCCACCGACTTGTGGGCCACCGCGGTGAGCACCACGGGGCGGCCACCCTGCGTCCAGTCGTCGTTGGTCTTCACCAGCCCACCCTGGGCGAGGAGGGTCGCCGCGGCGTCGTCGTCGGGCTCGGCGAGGGTCACGTCGTGGTTGTAGTAGGGGCTCGACGGCACGAACGGGCCGCTGATGCGGGCGCCCGTCCCGACGGGGGCGAGGAGCGCGTCCACATCGACCAGATCGGCGATCCCGTGGCGAACCGAGGCGTTGGCGAGCAGCGGGCGGTTGAGGTTGTAGCCGAGGTACCACCAGGAGTTGGTCTGGTAGGGGTACAGCTCCACCTTGCGGTTGTTCTGGAGGATGGCGAGGTCCCGCGGGAGCACCCGCACCAGCGCCTCCAGGCTCTCATAGAGCACGAGCTTCGCCTGGTAGTTCTTGTCCGCCACCTCGCGGAGCGTCACCTGGTCGATGCCCACCGAGCTCCGCCACCCGGGGTTCTTGGAGAACGTGACCGAGTTGTCTTCGTTGAACTGGGTGACCTTCCAAGGCCCGGTGCCGATTGGCTTGGTGCGGAACGGGTCGGTGCGCTTCATCGGCCCGGCGGCGAAGCTGTGCTTGGGGAGGATCTTGAAGAAGAGCTTGTCCTCCGGGCGGACCTCGGGGTGCACAAACGTCATGCGCACGTGCGTCGCGTCGTCCGCGGAGATGTCCTTGATCCAGGAGACCCGCCCGTATTCGGTGGACGCGGTGGCCTTGTCCTGCATGGTCTTCACGGTGTAGACGACGTCGTCCGCGGAGAAGGCCTGCCCGTCGTGCCAGGTGACGTCCGAGCGGAGCGTCACGACCATCGAGAGCTTGTCGGCCGCGACCTCGGCGGACTCGGCGAGCGCCGGCGTGGTCTGCAGCTCGGGGTTGTCGGTGTACAAGCTCTCGAAGACCAGCTCGTTGGCCCGGGCTTCGGCCATCGAGGCGCCGAAGACGGGGTTGAGCAGGGCGGGCGCCTGGTCCTCCGCGTAGCGGAGGTTGCCCGCGTAGGCGGCGAGCGGGAGCAGGAGCAGGGCGGAGAGCATCGATCGGTTCATGGGGTATCCAGGGTTCACTCGCGGCTGTCGCCGCGGCGGTCCAGGCCCTCGAGCACCACCAGGGTGCCGAGCGTCTCGGCCAGCCCCTCGACCTCGGGGGCGTCGTGGGCGAGCACGTCAATGGCGTCGAGCGCTTCGCGGGTGCGGCCGACGCGAAGGTCCGCGCTGGCCACCACCGCGAAGAGCGTGGGGGAATTGGCAGGTCCGACTTCGCGGGGCGACTCGTGGTCGAGCGCGAGCTGCCCCAGGGCGAGGGCGCAGGCGGGGCGCCCCGCGTCGAGCGCGCCGACGGCGGCGTCGACCAGGGCGCGGGCGCGGGTGGCGTCCACGAGGCGGAGGTCGTGGAGGAGCGCGAGTCCGTCGGGGCTCGCGGCGGCGGTGGCGCCGACCCGCCAGGCGTCGAGCTCGGCGTCCATGGCGCGCACCCGCTCCCGGCAGGCATCGGCGTCGGCGACCGGGTCGGTGTCGGGTTCGGGCAGGGCGAGCGGGGCGCCGAGGTCGCCGGAGAAGAGCGAAGGGTCCAGCGGCGGGGCGGCGCTGGCGCGACGCGCTTCATCGAGCGCGAGGGTGTGCAGGAGCCACGGGTCGCTCAGGTCCCGCGTGCCGCCGTCGGCCGGCTCGTGCAACAACGTGGCGAAGCCGGGTGCGCGCAGCGCCGCGGCGTCACCAGCTCCACCCCGGATGGTGTCGTGGAGGGCCTTCCGCGCGGTGATCGTCGCGTCGGGGTTGTCGCCCGAGCGCCAGGCTTTCGCTTCTTCTTCGCGGCCGGCGTCGTTGAGCGCGGTGCCGACGAACCAGTCGATCTGGGAGCCGGCGGGGAGGGGACCGCGGGCGCGCCAACGTTCGCCCAGACGCGCCCACACCTCGCCGTCCAGCTCGGCGAGCACCCGGTAGTAGCGGGCGAGCTCGCCATGGGCGCGGGATGCGGGGTCTCCGCCCGCCGCGACCGCCGCGCTCCAGTCGTTTCGATGGACCGCGATCCACCCTTCACGTGAAGCCGACACCCGGGTGGTGAACGAGCCGGGATCTTTCACGATCTTGGCCATCCACGTCGCCTCGATCGGCGAGACGGACCGCGTGGGCTCCGAGTCCTCGGTGCCACACGCGACGAGCCCCGCGAGGAGCGCGAGCCCGCCGAACCGCACCTACTCCCCCTCGTAGCTTCCGCCGCCGTCCTGACCGCGGTCCGGAGCGGTGGCCGGATCGAACTGCCCGCCCGCCTCGCTCACGTGGATCGTGTCTTCGGTCAGCGTGACCGGGTCGAGGACCAGCTCGCCGTTCTTGTAGTAGAACGCCGCTTCGCTGGGGTGGTAGCCGACCTTGAAGTACTCGACCTTGTAGTCGGTGCGCCGGCCGAGCTTCACCCGGGTGCCCTCGGCGTCGCGGAGGTAGTCGATCATGAACCGGCCGTCGTCGTCGGTGATGATCTCCACGTTGCCGGGCGCGAGGGCCACGTTGGCGCGGCCGATGGGCTTGCCGTTGCGGTCGATCACCTGGCCGAGGATGGCGTGGTGCTTCGCGCAGCCGCTCGCGAGGAGCAGGGCGGCGAGCACCCAGGCGGAGCGGGTCATTGGAGCCTCCCGCGGATGTCGTTGAGCTTGGTGATCTGCTCGTCGGCCTTCTTCACCAGGTCGCTCCGGTCCTTGGTGCTCACGTGGTCGCGGTACCGTTCCCACGCGCGAACGGCGTTCTCCAAGAGCTCAGGGTCTTCGCCGGACTTGTAGAACTTGCCCTGCCAGGCTGCGGCTTCGACCTCGTAGATCTCGGTCTTCTTCGAGAAGACCAGCTCGCTGGGCAGCCGCGCCCAGTAGCGCTCGGCCTTTCCGGCCTTCTCCAGCGCCTTGTCCCACTCGCCGCGGTTGACGTGCCAGCGGGCGTAGTCCGCCAGGAAAACCGGGTTGTACTGGTTCTCGGGGAGGGAGAGGGCCTGGTCGAGGTACTTGTGCACCGCCGCGTCGTCGCCCTTCTTCTGGGCGTTCATCAGGAGCAACGCGCGGGAGCGGGTGTACTGCGGGTCGGTGGACGGGGTGCCCTCGAGGGTGGTCACGTCGTCGCTGGTCAGGCGGCCGGACTTCGCGTCGGCGACGAAGCCGTCGAGCGAGGGGCTGGTGGGCTCCTCGACGATCAGGCTCGCGTCGGGCTCCACCGGCGCCGGCTTCGCGGCCGTGCGGCTGGTGGACGTCGTGGGGGCCGGCTTGGGCGCGGGCGCCGGCTTGGGCTCCGCCTTGGCCACGGGCTTCGGGGCCGGCTTCGGCTCGGGCGCGGGCTTGGGCGCCGGCTTTGGCTCGGCCTTGGCCACGGGCTTCGGGGCCGGCTTTGGCGCGGGCGGCTCCGCCTTGGCGACGGGCTTGGGCGGAGGCGCCGGGGCGGGCTTCGGCGCGGGCGGCTCGGCCTTGGCGACCGGCTCGGGCTTCGGGGCCACGGGGGGCTCGACCGCAGCCGGCGCGGGCGTGGCCGCCGGCTTGGCCTCGGGCGGCGCCGCCGGCTTCGAATCAGCGGGGTTGGTCGCGGCGAGCACGGCCGCGGGGTCGTCCTCGGGCGGCGCGACCTGGGGCGGTGCGGGCGTCTCGGTCGGCGGGGTGGCCGGCCCGCCAACGGACGCGAGCTCCGTGGCCGCCGTGGAGTACCGCCCGTAGCCCCAGTACCCCAGGCCGGAGCACAAGAGCACGGCGGCGAGGCCGGCCATCACCACGCCCGCGAAGAGCGGGCCGCGGTTGGGGGGCGGCGCTTCGTCGAACGCATCCTCCGCGGGGGTGGCGCGGGGAGCGGGCGGCGGCGGGGCGTCGGCGCGCGCGGGCGGCGGCACGGCGGCGAGACGGTCGCCCTTGGCGGGGCCACCCGGCGGTGGCACGGTGGCGAGGCGGGGGCTCGCCGCGGGCGGCGGGGGCGTGGCAGGCTCGACCGGCGGCGCCGGCGGAATGGGCGCGGGCACCTCTGCGAGCGGAGGCGGATACACCGGAGCGGGCGCGGGGAGGGCGCGCGTGGCGCCGCCATCGAGCTCTTCCGGGGCGAGCGTCGGCGGCGTGGCCAGCGCGGGAGCGGCCATCGGGGGCAGCGGCGCGTCGAGCGACGGGGCCGCGAACGGCGACGGCGCCGGGCTGAGCGTGGGCGACGCGGGGCGTGCGACCTCGGCCGTGGGCGGATCGAACGCGGAGCGGGCGCTGGCGCCCTTGCCGCGCTTCTTGTTGCGGCCGGGGTTCACGAACGCGCCGGAGGTGCTCGGGGGGAGCTCGGACGGGCGCGCGGCGATCAGCGGCGCGGCCACCGCGACGGACGCCTCGGTGGGCGGCGGCTCGAGCTGCTCGGTGGTGAGCGCGGCGGGGGCCGAGGTGCTCACCGTGGTCTCCCCGCCGGGGCCCTCCGCGATCGCGAGGGGCAGGGGTTCGGGGGCGGGCGGGGGGAGCTCGCGGAGGGTGTCGGCCTCGGGGGCCCAGGTCGGCGACGCGGTGGGCATCGGCGGGATGGGCGTGGGCATCGGCGCCAGCGTGGGCGGCGCGATCGGCAGCGGCGTGAGCTCCCCTTCCGGGCTCACGTCGGTGCGCTCGGTGTGCTCCACCGCCGACTCGGCGGCGCGTTCGCGGGCCACCTTCTCGGCGAGCGAGGCCGCCGCCTGCGCCGCGGTGGACATCGGATCGGGATCGATGCGGGTGTTCGGCGAGTCGGCGAACGCATCGCCCCCGGCCGGTGCTTCGGGCGCGTCGTCGAGCCCCACGACGTAGCCGGTGGTGGCGTGGGTGGCCGCGCCCGCGAGGATCGGCTGGAGGAACGCCCGGGTGTCCTCGCTGATCGTCGCGAAGCTGTAGCCGGCCATGAGCCCGCGGAGGTCCTCGCGGAGGACGAACGCCCGCTGGTAGCGGTGGCGCGGGTTGAGCGAGAGCGCCCGGAAGAGCACCTTGTCCAGCCCCGGCATCCGCTCCTTCACCTTCAAAAGCGGCGCGGTGACCTCCGCCCGGCGGACCCGGTGGATGGTCTGGAGGTTGGACTCCGCGCGGAAGAGGCTCTCCAGGGTGAGGAGCTCGTAGAGCACCGCGCCGAGGCCGAAGACGTCGCTCGCGGGGGTGAGCTTCTGGTCGGGGTGGGTCTGCTCGGGGGAGAGGTACTCCATCCGCGCGGGAACGGGCGCCGCGACGCCGCCCTGGGGGAACGTGGTGGGGCTACGGGTGAGGCCGTAGCCGCCGACGAGCACCTTCCCTTCGGTGCTCAGGAAGATCGACGAAGGCTTCAGCGAGAGGTGGAGCACGTGCTCCGCCGAGGAGCCCTTGCCGCTCCGTCCGTGCAGCGCCTCCAGGCCATTGCAGATCTGCGTGGCGATGTTCAGGAAGACATTATGCGGGATGATGTGCCCGGATTGCCGGCACCACGTGAGCACCTGCTCCAACGTGACGCCGTGGACGTACTCCTCCACGAGGTACTGCTCTTCGCCCTCGGTGAGGTGGTCGAGCACGTGCACGAGGAAGGGGTGGCGCACGCCGAGCAGATCGAGGATCCGCGCCTCGATCGAGGCGAGCCGCGCGGGATCGCGGAGCACGAACGGCAGGAGCCGGCGTACGACGACCTGCCGGCCGCCCTCTTGGGTGCCGAGGTAACTCTCGGCTACCCCACCGGTGCCGAGCTTCCGGAGGAGGGTGGTGCCGCCGACCGAATGGGGGAGGAGGAACATTTCGGCTCCAGCGAGCGTCCGAACCAGCCAGGAGGCTACTTTGGCGAGGGGTCGCCGTCAAGCGCTCCGTGGAGGGTGGGATGTGGATGAGCTTGCTTCTCGGGTGTGCTTTTCACGTCACCCGCGCCGGTCTGGTGGCGCCCACGCCCACGACGGTGTTCCTCGACGGCTACCAGGGCGGCCGGGTTGCCCTGGTGCTCGATGAGACATCCGCGCCCATCCGCTACCTGCAGGGTTGCGTCGTGGAGGTGGAGGGCACGCGTACGCCGGCCGGACTGGTCGTCACCGACTGGCGGGTGAAAGACGCGGGGGACGGCTCCAGCGGCTTCGTCGGCGTGCTGCAGGCCTACGGCGCCCGGGTGCTCCTCGACGACCGCAACACCGGCACCACCCTCGTGCTCGACGACCAGCAGGCGCCCGAGCTGCGCCGCTTCGCCGGGGACCCGGTGCTGATCGTCGGGACCATCGTCGGGCCGGGGCAGGTGCGGGTGATGGCCTGGCGGCGGCTCCTCCCCGAAGACGGCAAGTAGCGCCGGGCCCCCCGACCGCGATACCCTCCGGAGTGGCAGGCCGTGCCGCGCTGGTGCCGGCCCCGGTCTTCAAAACCGGTCGGGGCGCCTCGGAAGGGGTTGCCCGGTGAGTTCGATTCTCATGGCCTGCCGCCAACTGCCTTGAAAGCTGGCGTTTCGGTCACGGGGGAGGGGTTTTGGGTCCCACCTCCCGGCCCTGCTCCACCCTCGCGAGCCAGGACGGGCGTCGGCGCTTTCCCCGGTGGCGCCCACGGCCAGGAGGCGCGCTCCGTCGGCCGCGGCGTCCGAAGAGGGGCACCGCGGAGGGCGCGGAGGGCACAGAGGAAGAGGGAGGCGCGCCCCGGGGCCGCTTCCTCCTCCGGTCTCCGCGTCCTCCGCGTCCTCTGTGGTGAAAATCCGGGGGCCTCGGCGGCACCCTCCGCCACCGACGTCTGTCCTGGCTCGCGACGCTCCTGCCGAGACGGGAGGGGGAACGATGAAAATCGCCCCCGGGCCGCCTCGGCTACCCGATCAGAAGCAGAACTGCTCTTCGTAGTCGTCGACGTTGTTGGTCTCGTCGCACTCCGACTCGCCATCCGCTTCGTCGATCACCGCGACGTAGCCGTACTTTCCGAGCTCGAGGCCGGTGAGGTCCACGGCGATGGGGTCGAGGCGGGTGCCGGCGGGGATGGCGGGCAAAACCTCGGTGTGCACCAGCGAGAGCCCCAGGTCGGTGTCGGCGTAGAGGTTCACCGCCACGCCGAGGTCCACGTCCTGACCGCCCTGGTTGTACACCGAGAAGGTGAGCTCGGCCGCCCCGGAGTCGCAGACGACGCAGACGTCGGTGATCGACACCACGAGGTCGGGCGTGGAGGGGTCGTCCACGGTGGGGCGGGCGCGGAAGACGTTGTACTTCTGCCAGCTCGCTTCGGGGATGACCGGTACGGAGCCGTCGGCGTTGAGGTTGGTGACCGCGAAGTCGTGGGTGCCCCAGGTCTCGCCGGACTTCGCCCAGCCGCTGCCGGCGTGGCCGAGCACGGTGATCGCCTGGGTAGCGCCGTTGCTGGCGTAGATGATCTCCGCGGAGCCGTCCTTGTCCACGTCTGCGATCACCGGGTATTCCCATACGGTGCCCGAGTCGTGGCTGGGGTTGTCGTAGAGCACCTTCCCGGTCGTGCCGTCGTAGATGCGCATGTCGGTCTCGTCGGCGTAGAGCACCTCGTAGGCGCCGTCCCCGTTGATGTCGTAGCCGGAACAGCCGGCGAGGCCGGAGTTGTCCTGGATCGGCATGGTCCACAGCTTGGTGCCGTCGATGTCGAACACGGAGAGGTACGTGTTGGCCGGGATGGCGATCTCCACCTCTCCGTCGCCGTCGAAGTCGGCCATCGCGGGCGGGCCGGGGTTGGAGCCGGGGATCGCGAAGGTGTTGAGCAGCGTCCCGTCGTCGTCGTGTACGTAGGCGGTGGAGCCGCTCACGAAGATCACCTCGCCGCCCGGGTCGCCGTCCACGTCGCCCACGGCGGCGAAGTTGCCCGCGCCGGTGCCCCCGTTGGTCCAGAGCTTCTTGCCCTTGTCGTCGTAGACCACGTTGCCGAGGATGATCTCCTGCGTGCCGTCCTGATCCAGATCGGCGGCCACTGGCGTGCGCCAGCTGTTGGTGATGCCGGAGAGCTCGGCGATCTTCGAGCCGTCTTCGCCGTTGACCAGGCCCACGTCGCCGATCACCTCGGGGTACCCGTCTTCGTCGAGGTCGGCCACGGCGGGCTGGGGGTAGGCCATCATCCCGAAGGTGTTGGAGGTCCACTCGGCGGCGCCGGTGGCGTCCACGGCCGCGATCTCATTGCCGTTGGTGATCGCCACGATCTCCGGATCGCCGTCGTCGTCCACGTCCGCGATGGTGACGCCTCCCTGCCCGCTGTAGCCGCTCACCTGGAAGATGAGCCCGCTGCCGTCGCCGGAGAGCAGGCAGAGCGTGTTGTCGCCCCAGGTGGTGTAGGCGATGTCGGGGATGTCGCGGTCGTCGACGGCGCCGTCGCCGTTGTCGTCGGTCATGTTCCCTACGGCGGGCATCACGATGACGCCGCTGCCACTGGTGGTGTACTGCCACTCGATCCCCACGTTCCAGGGGTCGGTCACCGTGGTGACGCCGGTGCCTTCGCACTCCGCGAGCACCGCCACGGTGCCGCCGGGTGTCTCGGCGAGCGCGGCGCAGTCCATGCAGTTGGCGATGCCGTCGCCGTCGTCGTCGGGGAAGTCTTCGTCCACCGCGCCGTCGCCGTCGTCGTCCACGCCGTTGCACTCTTCGGGCGGCGTGTCCGCGGATGTGTCGGCGGTGTCGCCGTCGGGCGGCGTCCAGTCGTCGGTGCTGGTGTCAAACCCCGCGGGGTCGTTCTTGCCGTTGATGGCGTTCTCGGTGACGCAGGCGACGAGCAAAAGGACGGACACGGGCGCGAGACGACGCATGGGCTTCCGGGGTCGTCCGCATCGTAGCGGATCCCGGTGACAATCGCGCGGCGTTCGCGCGGAGGGGCGATGGTGGCTCGGTGGGGCGGCGTGAGTCCCCTCATCCGGCGCTCCGCGCCACCTTCTCCCGGAGGGAGAACGGGAGGAAGGGCGCCCATTCTCGAGGGGGGAGGGAGGTCGCCCGCTCCCGGAGGGGCGGTGGCGCGGGGGGATGGCGGCCGGGCGATGGCGGCTCGGTGGGGCGACGTGAATCCCCTCATCCGGCGCTCCGCGCCCCTTCTCCAAGAGGGAGAAGGGTGGGAACGACGCCCATTTTCGAAGGGGGGGAGGGGCGGAAGGTCGCCCACGCGCCGATCCCTGCGCCCCTAAAGCCTGAAGGCTGAAGCCTCCAGCCGCCTCAATAATGCGGTGGAACCTCCCACTTCTGCCCGCTGGAGAGGTCGTCTCCGGCGGCCGTCTGGGCCTCGCGCATCCGCTCCAGCTCGGCGCGCATCAGGCGGAGATCGTCGCCGAGGGCGCGCACGACCTCGTCGAGATCGGACAGGTTCTTCTCCAGCCAGGCCACGCGGGCCTCGACGGCGTCGATGCGATCGTTCATCAGCGGCAGCTCTGGGTTCGGGAGGTGACGGTGGACGAGCAGCTCGTCCAGTCGAGGGAACAGCCGGTGTAGTAGGTGCCGGTCGTGCCGCAGGAGCGCACGGAGCTCTTCCACCCGGAGGAGAGGGTGCACAGCGGCCAACCCGAACAATCCCCGAGGTCGGGGTACTTCTTGTCCTCGACCGAGTTGCAGTTGTAGTCGTAGTCGCCGTCGCCCCGGTCGGTCGTGTAGTAGCTGGTGGCGCTGGGGTTGGCCGAGGCGTTGTTGTCGTAACAATCGGTCTTGTACGAGGAAGTGTAGTAGCCGGTGGGGGCGCAGAGGCACTTGCCCGCCGTCGTCTTGCTGCCGTACGCGTCGCCGTCGTAGTCGTAGTAGTACGTGGTGCAGCCGGTGGCGTTCTCTTCGTCCACGGAGCCGTCGCAGTCGTTGTCGGCGCTGTCGCAGGTCTCGGTGGCGTCGGGGTTGATGCCGCTGTCGCCGTCGTCGCAGTCGCTACCAGCGGTCACCGTGCCGGTCGGGGCGTCGTCGCCGAAGCCGTCGCCGTCGGTGTCGGTGTAGCAGAGCGCGGGGTTCGTTTCGTTGTAGGCGAGGTTCGGATGGGTGGACGCGTCGTGGTCGTCGCAGTCGTCGCCGCCGGTGCCGATGGAGACGTAGCCGTCCACGTCGAGGTCGAGCTGCGCGGTGCCGTCGCAGTCTTCGTCCACGTAGTTCGACGCGTCTTCGCTGACGTCCGGGTTCACGGCCGGGTTGCCGTCATCGCAGTCGGAGCCGGCGTCGACCCCGGAGACGGGCACGTCGTCGCCGAAGCCGTCGCCGTCGGCGTCGGTGGCGCAGATCGTCGGGTCCGCTTCCGCGTACGCCGCCCCGGGGAACGTGGCGTCATCGGTGTCGTCGCAGTCGTCGCCGCCGGTGGCGAGCGAGATCGCGCCGTCGCCGTCGGCGTCCTGCTGGGCGACGCCGTCGCAGTCCTGGTCCACGCTGTCGGAGAGGTTCTCGGGGGCGCCCGGATAGGCGCTGGGGTCGCCGTCGTCGCAGTCGCCGGCGTTCTCGGTCACGCCGTCGCCGTCGTCGTCGAACGCGGCGGTGCCTTCGTCGACGACGCCGTCGCAGTCCTGGTCCACGCCGTCTTCGAGCTCGCTGGCGCCGGGGTGTACGCCGGCCTCGGCGTCGTCGCAGTCGCCGTCGGTCTCGGCGTAGCCGTCGGCGTCGTCGTCCCAGATCGAGGTCTGGTCGTCCACGAGGCCGTCGCAGTCGTTGTCGGCGCCGTCGATCACCTCCACGCCGCCCGGGAAGCTGCTCGCGTCGGCGTCGTCGCAGTCCCCGTCCACCTCGGCGAGCCCGTCGCCGTCGTCGTCGTGGTTGGTCGTGCCGTTGTCGACCACTCCGTCGCAGTCTTCGTCCACGTCGTCGAAGGTCTCGGTGGCGCCGGGGTGCACGGAGTCCCGGGCATCGTCGCAGTCGCCCTGGTTCTCGGTCCATCCGTCGGCGTCGTCGTCGAGGTCGAGGTGGCTGGCCACCACCAGGCCGGCCTCGGCGGTGCCGGTGAGCCCGCCAGGGTCCGTCGCCGTGAAGGTGAGGTACGCGGTCCCCGGGGGGAGGTTGCCGGCGCAGGCGGCGACCCCGGCGGCGTCTGCGGGGGCGGTGCACACCTCGCCCACGTCCTCCGCGGTCACGGTGAAGGTGAGGGTGTCGAGGGCGTCGGTCGCGTCGGCGAGCTGGCCCACGAAGGTGAACGGGGCGTCGTCCCTGCCCGTCTCGCCGAGCACGGGGTGGACGACCGCCACCTCCGGCGCGTCGGGCACCGCCTCGATCGTGAGGGTGACGTTGGCGACGGCCTGCTGCCCGATGTCGTCGACCACCGCGAGGGTGATGGTGTGCGTTCCCACGGAGAGGCTGGCCACCGGGTAGTCGATGGCGCCGTCGGCGCTGGGCACGAGGGAGGGGACGACCACTCCGTCGAGGTTCGACGAGAGGCTCACCCCCAGATCGGCGAGATCGGTCTCTTGATCGTGGACCTCCCCCTCGAATGCGATCGCGGTGTGGGCCGGGAAGGTCTGCCCGTCGACCGGGCTGGCGAGGGTGGCGGTGGGCAGCGCGTCGTAGACGCCCAGCTTCTGGTCGTTCGGGCAGCCGAGCAGGAGGAGGAGCACCATGCGAGGAGTGTGTCACGGGAGCGGCCCGCGCGCATCCTCGGCGCCGCGCGTTGACGTCCGGCCTGGATCGGGCGACGGTGTCGTGTGACCCCCACCCGATCGCCGCGCAGCCTCTTGGTCCACGTCGGTCTCCCGGCGCTGGTCGCGCTCGCGCTGGCCGGGTACGCGGGCGGCTTCTACTCGGTGTTCGAGGATGTCTCCCGGCTTCGGGCGCGCGTGAGCGATCGCGTGGGCTGGTTGGGGATGCTCGAGGGCGCGGAGGGTCCGGCCGAGGTCCGCAAGGTCCAGGCGGCGGCTCGCGCCGAGCCGATCACCGTCGGGGAGGACGCCGCCGCGCTCGACGCGGCGTTGGCCGACCTCGCGGACGCCCTGGTGGAGCCGAAGACCTCCTCCACCGCGGCCCGCGCTCGCGCCGCCACCCTCCTTCGGGCCGAGAACCGCGCGGATTCGGTGAGGATCGGCGAGCGTGTCGACCAGGCCCGCTACGCCGTGATCGGGGGGCTCACGCTCGGCGCCGGGTGCCTCGCCGCGCTCCTCGCCGCGCTCCGGGCCCTGGCGACGTCGCGGCGGGAAAAACGTCGCCTCCACCTGCTCACCGAGGCGACTCACGACGGGCTCTGGGAGTGGGACCTCGCGACCGGCGTGGTGGTGTTCGCCGGCGGATGGACCCGGATGACCGGCGTCGGCGGCGCGACCCTCGAAGATTGGCTCCGCCGGGTGCACCCCGAGGATGCCGCGGCGTTGCGCGCCACGCTCGATCGCCACGTCGAGCGTGGAGAGGGGCCGTTTGAGGCGGAGTACCGCCTGCTGGACGCCGCGGGGACCTGGCGCTGGGTGCTCAGTCGAGGCCTCGCCGAACGCGATGCGGCCGGTCGCGCCGAGCGGGTGGCCTGCTGGACCACCGACGTCGATCAACTCCGCCGCGCCCACGAAGCGAAGCAGCGCTCGGCGGCCCTCGCCCACGTGGCCGATGCCACCGGCCTCGCGGTGCTCACCTTGGGCGCGGGCGGCCACCCGGATCACTACAACTCGGCGAGCGTCGCCCTCGCCGCCCCGTGGGGCTCTCCCTCCGAGCTCTGGGCGAAGGTGAGGGAGAAGGTGCGTCCACCGGGCACGAGCACGTGCCCCACGTGCGGGGGAGATCAGCCGCGGGGCCGGCGCGTGGTGTCGCTCCCGGGGCCCGCGGGGGCCGTCCGCCACCTCGAGGCGATCTGGACCGGCCACTCCCACGTGGGGGCGACGGGCGCGCCCGCCGAGGTCGTCGCGCTCGCCGACGTGACCGAGCGGGTGAACGCCGAGGAGCTCTCCCGCGCCGCGAACGAACGGGTGCGCGCCTCCGAGGCGGAGCTCCGCGCCGTCCTCGACGCCATGCCCGACGTGGTGATCGCCTGCACCGAGGACAGGGTGCTCTTCTCCAACGCCGCCGCCCGAGTGATGTTCGGGGCGGGCGGACTGGCGACCGTGCTCCCGACGCTCCGATCGGCGGCGGGCCGCGGCTCTCCGGTTCGCGTCAACGTGGTGGGCGGGGGTACGGCGTCGGTTGAGATCTGTGCGCCCGCGGCCGTGGAGTGGGTCGGCGAGCCCGCCCGCCTCATCGTGGCCCACGACGTCGGCGCGCGGGTCCGGGTGGAGTCGCAGCTGCGTGCGGCCGAGCGGATGATCGCGCTTGGCGGGCTCGCGGCGGGCCTGGCGCACGAGATCAACAACCCGCTGACCTACGTCATCGGCAACCTCGAGCTCGCCGCCGAGGGCTACGGGGACGTCGCGGGGCGCGTGTCCCGGGCGCTCGGGGGGGCGGTTCGGGTCCGGCAGGTCGTGGCGCAGCTGCGGGCCATCGCCACGGCGGGCGCGGTGGAGCTCGGTCCGGTGGAGCTCGGTCCGGTCGCGGATCACTCCATCGGGGTCGCCACGGGGGTGGGACTCCCTCCGGCACGGGTGATCCAGGAGCTCGACCCTACGTTGGTCGCGAACGGCAACGGTATCTGGATCGGGCAGATTCTCGTCAACCTCCTCACCAACGCGCTGCTCGCGCTCGGAACGCGCGCGCTGGAGCGCCGTCGGGTGGTGGTGCGGGCCGAGCGGGTGGGCGACGAGGTCCGGATCGACGTGGCGGACTCTGGCCCAGGGGTGGACGAGTCCGTGCGGGCCCAGCTCTTCGACCCGTTCGTGTCCACTCGGGCCAGGGGGGAGGGGTCGGGGCTCGGGCTCTACATCTGCCGCGAGCTGGCGGGGCGCATGGGGGGCAGGTTGGAGCTCCGGGAGTCCACGCCGGAGGGGGCGACGTTCAGCCTGTGGTTGCGGGCGGCGGAAGGCGGGGCGGCGCTGGCGAACGGGACCGAGCGGCCCGCGCCGGTTGGCGAGCCGACGGGCTCGGGTGCCTCAGGTCCGCCGGCGTTCGAGGAGACCGTGGCGTCCGTGCTCCCGGCGCCGGCGGCCGCGCCGCGCCGCGCTGCGACGGCGCCGGTGAGCCGTGAAGCACGCGGAGGCGTCGGGTCGTCGGCTCCGCGAGGGCGGGTGCTCGTCGTCGACGACGAGGTGGCGCTCACCGAGGTGATCCGTGGGTTCCTCGAGCACCACGACGTCACGGTCGCCACCGACGGGCCCGCCGCGTGGCGCGAGATCGAGGCGTCCGACTGGGACGTGGTGATCCTCGACCTCCACCTGGGCCCCCACTCGGGCATCAGCTTGTGGCGAGAGCTGGCCGATCGCGGCTCCGTCCTCGCCACGCGGGTGATCTTCATGACCGGAGGCTCGATGACGCCGGAAGTCGCGCGGTTCGTCCTCGACGCCAACGCCACCACCCTCCTCAAGCCGTTCGACCTGCGCGAGCTCCGTCGCCTCGTCGATGAGCAGGTCGCGTCGTTGTGGAGCTCCCGTGCGTGATTCAGCCTTGGTCGTGCTCCTCCTCGCCGCCGCCGGCTGCGACAGCGCTCCTGCAGCCACCGAGCCGTTCTCGGACGCGGCCATCGCCGCGCTCGGCGCCTTCGACGACGAAGACCCGGACACCCTGGTTCGTGCGTTCGAGCAGCTGGAGGGCGAGACCTTCGACCAGGTGGACCCGACCGCCGCCGACTTCACGAAGCGCGCGTTGACGCCCCACGACCTCGCCGCCGCCGACGTGGAGGGGCTCACGCGACCCGACCGCGATCCGGCGCTGACCCTCCCAGTCGCGCTGGCCTGGCTCTCGCCGCATCCGGTCGCCGAGCACGACCGGATCGTGATGGTCGCGGACCAGGTGGGGATCGAGCCCTTCGCCGATAGCTACACCCGCACGTTCCTCGACGGGCACGACTGTTACCCCGACACCTGCGCGTTCCTCCGCACGTCCAACGAGATGGTCAAGGACAATCCGGAGATGACCGTCCCCTTCACGCTGAAGAAGGACTGGCGGGCGTTCGCGCTCTCCGATGGGCGCCCGGCCCGCGCTTCACGGGGGTGGATGGAGGAGGGCGCGGACTCCACCACCAACGCCGACCGCATCGAGCAGTCCTTCGCGATCGAGCTGTGGGTCGAACAGGAGGACGGCACGACGCTCCGCCTGCTCGTCCTCTGGGCGGAGACCACGTTTGAGTCCCCCCAAGACGAGACCCTGGTCGCCTGGACCACCGAGCTGGGGATGAACGAGCTGTTCCAGAACCACGACGGCTGGATCGTCGACAACGGCTGATTCGGTCTGCCCCTGAGTTCCGCTCGCCCGGCGAGGACGCGGCGCCGGGGGAGGCGGGATTCCCGGCGTCGCGAGTTTCGTCACGGTTGCCTCGGCGAACGTGAGGGTTGGCGCTGGGTCCTGCCGCCACGAGCGCCCGGCCCGCGCTGCGCTCGGCCGGTTCGCCCGTGACGTCACACGCCTGGCCCACTTTCGGGCCCGTCACCTCACCCTGAACCGTCGGCGAACAAGGACAAGGTTGTCACGCGACGCCGGGAAGCCCGTGGGAGCCCGTTGCACGGGCTCGCTCAGCGCCGCCGCGACGGGCGAACGATCTTCCTCAGGGCCAGACCGTATGAGCGGGCGGGGCGCTGGGCTTCCGTGCCGCGCGTACTCCCGCCGACTACTGCCCGCCTGCGCCCGCCTGACGGAGCAGCTCCTCGATGTCCATCCCCGGGGGCAGACCGCCGCCCGCGCCTTCTTCGGCGTCCGGCGATTCGGGGAGCGCCTTGGGCTTCGCCTTGCCATCGATCGCGTCCTGGAGCAGGGCGAGCGTGTCCTTGGGGACGGAGAACGCGGGCCCGCCGGCGTCCTCCTGGGCGACGCGCGCGCCGCCGGTGAGCTCGTCGCCGATCTGGATGGAGACGGTTTTTCCCGCGCCGAGCCCGAGCGTGACGTGCCCGTATTTCCCGGCCATCGCCGGGGTTGCGGAGCGATCCACCGGCAGGTCCACGACCACGGCCACCACGTCGTCGAGGCCCTTGGTCTCGGCCCCGGTGCCGTCCTTCCAGGCGCCATCCTTGCGGTTGGCCTCCAGCTTCTTGTCGCCGAGCTGGAGCGACACGCTCTCCACCTTCCAGGACTTCACCTCGACGAGCCGGGTGCTCGGCCAGGCGTGGGGCGCGAGGAGCGCATCGAGGTCGGCCTGCTTCATCCGCACCGGGAGGTCGCTCGCGGCGGCGGAGACGCCGTCGGCGTCGGGGGTGGCGATGCGCAGGGTGTGGGTGCCACCTTCATCCTCCACCGTCACGGTGGCGAACGGGTTGTCGAGCCCCTCGTCGGCGAGGGTCTTCCCGTCGAGGAAGGACTCCACCTTCATCAGGGTGATCGCGGAGACGTAGTCTTCCACCACCTTCGCGTCCGCGCGCGGGCCCTTGTCGCCGACCCACCATCCGCTGTCGTCCTTGCGGAGGATCGTCTTGGCGCCGCCCTGCTCGATGGTCAAGCGGTTCGCGCCGCCCGCCGCGAAGGAGAGCAGGTTGCGGTCCCGGAAGTCTTCGGCGGCCTTGCTGACGAGCGAGGCCACCTGGTTGTCGACGACGTGGGCCGCCGGGTCTCCCGGGACCTGGGCGTAGGTCTTGTAGCCGGCCGCCGTGTCCTTCCCGATGTACACGGTGTACGCCGATCCGTCGGCCTTTTCGAGCCGAACCTCGGTGCGGTGTTCGTCGTCCAGACCGTAGTCGCCGAGGTTCTTGCCGAGCTCGGCCTCCTCGATGCGGAGTCCTTCGAAACGATCGACGATCGCATCGACCTTGCTGGACTCCGCGCCGACGGAGACGGGGGCGGTCATCGCCCACTCGCCCTCCTTCTTCTCGAATTCCAGCACCCCTTCGGGGCGGGTGAGCTTCACGTGGGTGATCTGCTCGCTGGTGTAAGCGAAGAGGTCGTGGCTCGCGGGCGCGTCGTCGCTCGTGGGGCGATCACGATCGGCGCGGTCCTGATCCATCACCACAAAGGCGACGATGACGAGGAGCACGAGAGAGAGGACGGTGAGCTGACGGGTCTGACGGTCCACGGGGTGCCTTGACGGGAGCGGCAGGGTGCGTATCCTCCCGCCCGCGGCAGAGGCACGGCGCATGAGCAACGAAGGAGAGGGCGTGACGAAATCCGACAGCGAAGCGGCGGAGGCCGGCGTGGAGGAGAAGCTCCGGTCCCAGGTGGCGGAGCTCGAAGCGCGCCTGCGCTCCGTGAGCGCGGCCTACAAGCAGAAGGCCGACGAGATCGAGGCGACCAAGACCCGCCTCGAGCGCAACGCGCTGCTCCGCGAAGAGGTCCGCCGGGGCGAGGTCGTGGCCGCGTTGTTCGAGCCCGTGGAGAACCTCCATCGGGCGATCCAGCCGCTCAAGGTCGTCTCGGCCGAAGAAGCTGCGGGGCTCACCATGGTGCACCAGCAGTTCATGGCGGCGCTCCGGGGCCTCGGCCTGGAAGAGGTCGGCGTGGAGGGCGAGCGGTTCGATCCGAACCTCCATGAGGCCATCGCGAGCGAGCCGGTCGCCGACAAGGCGCAGGACCAGCTGGTGAGGCGCGTTTTCGCCTTCGGCTACCGCAACGGGCGCCAGCTCATCCGCCCCGCCCGGGTGGTGATCGGGGTCTACTCGGAGGCCTAGGCCGCCGGGTCGGGCATCCCGGCCTGGAGCGCCGCTGCGAGCCGCGCGAGGTTGTAGGGCTTGCGGAGCGCGGCGCGGAAACCGTAGGACCGCGGCTGGGCGAGCACGGGGTCTTCGCCGTAGCCGCTGCACACGATCGCGCGGACGTCGGGGTCGATCGCCCGGAGTTGGCGGAGGGCTTCCACGCCTCCCACCCTGCCGGGCACGGTGAGGTCGAGCATCACCAGGGTGAACGGTCGGCCGGCGTCACGGGCCTCCCGGTAGAGCCGGACCGCCTCGGCGCCGTCGGCCGCGCCCACGCTGTCGCAGCCGATGCGCCGGAGCATCGCGGCCAGGACATCGCGCAGGTCCTCATCGTCGTCCATGAAGAGCACGTGCGCCTGGAGTGACGGGCGCGTCTCGGTGTGGGCCACCGCGGGCACCCCGCCGCCCGCCGCCGGGAGCCACACGCGGAACGTGCTCCCGACGCCGACTTCGGACTCGACGTCAATGCGCCCGCCGTGCCGGGAGACGATGCTGAAGCAGACGGGGAGCCCGAGCCCGGAGCCCCGGGCCTTCGTGGTGTAGAACGGATCGAAGATTCGGGAGAGTTGGTCTCGGGGGATGCCCGCGCCGTGATCGTGCACGGAGATTTCCACGAAGCGTCCCCCGGAGGCGTTGCCCAGCGCCGCCGCGTTTCGCGCCCGGACCTGCACGCGCCCCCCGTCCGGCATCGCCTGCGCCGCGTTGATCACCAGGTTCTGCACCACCTGCCCGATCTGCCCGGCGTCGACGTCGGCAGACCAGAGGTGCGGGTCCACGTCGAACTCAAGCTGGCTGGAGGCGCCCCGGAGCGCGAGCTCGGCCGCATCGGTGATCACCGGGCGGAGATCGGTGAGGGTGCGCACCGGCTCCCCACCCCGGGAGAAGGTCAAGAGCTGCAGGGTCAGCCCGCGGGCCCGGTCCACCGCGCCCTCGGCGCGCTCGAGCCGATCCTGGGCCGGGCTGTCGGGATCGATGATGGCGCGGGCGAGGCTCACGTAGCCGAGCACGCCGGCGAGCAGGTTGTTGAAGTCGTGGGCGATCCCCGCCGCGAGGACCCGCACGGTCTCCAGCTTCTGCACCCGCATCAGCTCGTCCTCGACGCGGCGCGCGTGCGTGACATCGCGGAGCACGACGACCACGCCGCCCGGCGGGGAGCCCGGCTCGGCGAGCGGCGCCCCGCGGACCTCCACGGCGCGCTCCCCGTCGGCCAGCCGCGTCACCACCCGCTCCGTCACCTCGACCGGGGTGCCGGCGCTGAGGATGTGGGCGGCGAGGTCGGGGAGCGGGGTGCCGTCGGCTTCCCGACGGAGGTCGAGCACATCCACGAGCGGCGCGCCGAGCGCCTGGGCGCGGGGGCGGGCGATCAGCGCCTCGGCCCGGGGGTTGAGCAGCCGCACCCGGCCGGACGCGTCGGTGGCGATGACCGCGTCGGCCATCGCCGCGAGCACGGCGCCCAGGCGCGCATGTTCGTCGCGCTCCCCGTCGCGCGCGCGGGTGATGAGCCCGAGGAGCTCCTCCACCTTGTGTTCGAGGTGCCCGATCTCGTTTTTCGGCTGGGGGTGGGAGCGTTCGAGGCGGAGATGGTCGAAGGTGAGCGCTTCGACACGACGAGCGAGGTCCTCGAGCGGGCGGATCGTCAGGCGCTCCAAGAGCAGCGCGGCGCCAAGGCCGACCACGAAGAGCAGCACCCCGAAAACCGTGAACTCACGGTGCACCTCCAGGGAGCCCAGCTCGACCGCGCCTCGCACCGCGTCCGCTCGCGCCGCGACCGTGGCCTCCGGCACGACGATCGCCAGCCCCCACCCTGACGTGGCGATGGGCGCGTGCGCCACCAACTGCCGCGAGCCGCCCATCTCCACGGTGCCTTCCCCGGCGATCGCCGCGAGCGCCAACTTCGCCAGGGTGGCCCGTCCTTCGTCGGGTGCGTCGTGGAGGTGGGTCTCGGTCAGCGTTCGTTCGCGCGCCGCGGACCACTCTCCGGTCTGGGACGGATTGACCGCCTCCAAGAGCGCAGCGTGGAACTCGGGCGTCCAGGCCAGGGCATCTACCCCCGCGTTGGTCGTGGCGATGATCTCCCCGTGCGGCCCCACCAGCACCGGGTAGCCCTGCCCGTGGAGGTCGAGCGCGAGCACCTGGTCGCGGATGGCGGAGAGGCGGAGGTCGGCACCGACGGTGCCGCGGAACTGCCCCTCCAGGTAGATCGGGCTCACCACGGAGGTCATCCACACCCCCTTGAACCGATCGATGTAGGGATCGGTCCAGCGGGGGGCGCGCCCGGGGTCGGCGGTCGGTGCGGCGATCTGGACGTAGTCCATGCTCGCTTCGTCGAGGTCCACGACGCTCGGGTTGTCCCGGATGCTCCCGTAGAAGTCGTACGGCGGCCAGTTGATCGTGACCCCGACGTCGGTCACCACCCAGGCGAGGTCGAGCGCGGCGCCGTGGCGTGCAAATCGGGCCAACGCGCGCGCGACGCCGACACAGCGGTGGAGCGCGGCGATTGTCTCTTCATGGAAGCCGGGTTCTCCCTGCCGCTTCAGCGTTCCACGGGGCACCCAGACGGCCGCGTCACCCCGGTGTTCGAAGTCGGCGTAGACCCCGACCGCGGGGTCGAACCGTCCGTAGGCGGGGAGGCCCGCGGTGTCCTCCCCGTCGTAGTTGTGGAGGTGCGCGCGTTGTTCCCCAGTGACCGCCGTAGGCTCGGCTCCTTCGAACTCCGCCCGCAGGTCTTCAACTTCGGCCTGGAGCTGCCGCAGCTCCGCCTCGATCCGGTCGGCGGAGCGACCGGTGAGCTCGGCGAGCCGGTCCCGCTCGGCCTCGGTGGCGACACGCACCGCTTCGTCCCCGGCGCGGTCCCGGGTGCTCAGCAGCGCCTGATGGCCGAACACGCCCATGCCCATCGTGGGCAGCACGAAGGCGCCGACGAGCACGAGGGTGAAAGTCTGCGAGAGGCGCAGGGCGAATCCGGGGAGGGCTCGTCGGGAGAATAACCCACGTGGCCTCCGGCGTGGTGCGGCCGGAGGCCGAACCGCAACCCCGGAGTTTACAGCCCGCCGCCGAACACGATGTACGCTGCGCCGTCGGAACCCTTGACCGAATACCCCCCGACGAGCAGGTCGGCGGCGCCGTCGCCGTTGAAGTCGCCCGCGCCGTCCACCGCGGCGCCCAGCGAGCCGCCGCCCGAGGCCCCGAGCAGCGTCGCGTTCGCCGCCGAGGCGCTCATCGACCCCGCGCTGAACGGCCCGTCGAAGAGGTAGGCGGCCCCCGCCCCGGCGACCTTTCCATCGGCCCCCGGCGCGCCGATGACGATGTCGACCTCGCCGTCGGCGTTCTCGTCGCCGATGTAGGCGACGTCGTAGCCGAAGAGGTCGCTGGCCCCAGCGCCCTTGAGGGTGAGGTCGCAGGCGGAGGCGAGGGTGGAGCCCGACAGGGGGCCGAAGCAGCCGTAGGCCACGCCGCTGGAGGTCGCGTCGCCCTTGGCGTTGGTGGCTCCGGCGAGGAGGTCGGCGTAGCCGTCGCCGTTGAGGTCGCCGTCGATGGCGATGTGGTAGCCGAAGGCATCCCCGGACTTCGTTCCGTTGATGGTGGCGTCTTCCTTGGTGCTCAGGTCGACGGTGCCGCCGAACCCGCCGGAGTAGGCGGTCACGGTGCCGGTGGAGGTGTTGAGGTTGGCGACCGCAAGATCGTCGGCGCCGTCGCCGTCGAGGTCGCCGCCGCTGGCCACGTCCCCGAAGTAGTCCAGCGTGCCCTCGAACTCGTTCACCCCGGTGATGTCCTTGCCGGTGCTCGAGGAGATGGTGCCGTAGTCCGCGTAGACGTAGGACTTCGCGCAGCCGAAGAAGGCGTCATCCTTCGTGTCGCCGTTCCAGTCGCCGACGGTGACGGAGTAGCCGAATTGCTGGTTCGTGCCGGTGTTGTTCGTCCAGATCGTGTTGGCGCTCCCGGCGGCCTCGCTCGACGACAACGAGCTGGTGAACAGGTAGACCCGCCCTCCCGAGCTGTACGACGAGCTGTAGGTATACGCGGGATCCCCGATGAGTACGTCGGCCTTGCCGTCCTTGTTGAGATCGCCGCCCTCGATGGAGAAGCCGAAGGAGTTGCCCGAGGACTCGCCGGTGAAGGTGACGTCCGCGGAGGAGGCGGTGAGCGCGCCCGTGGCGCCCCCGTAGAACGCGTAGGCGGTGCCGTCGTTGGAGTAGGAGAACGCGCCCACCACGACGTCGTCGAGGCCGTCGTTGTCGATGTCGCCGACGCCCGCGAGGGAGTAGCCGAGGCTGCCGCTGGCCGGGCCGGCGATGCGCACGTCGGCGGTGCTCAGATCGATGTCGCCGGTGAGGCCGCAGCCGTTGGCGGAGCCGTCGCAGTTGTCGTCCTGGTCGTTGCCGCAGACCTCGGTCTCGCCGGGGTTCACGTTCTTGTCCGAGTCGTCGCAATCTTCGTCGTTGGCTGCGTAGCCGCTCGGCGCGTCGCATTGGTGTTTGGTCGAGCTCGAAGGGTCGCCGTAGCCGTCCTTGTCGTTGTCCTTGTACCAGTACGGGAGGACGCTGTCGTCCATGGTGTCGTCGTCGCTGTCGACGAGGCCGTCGCAGTCTTCGTCGCCCCCGTTGCCGTCGCAGATCTCCTGCCCCTCGGGGTTGATCTTGCGCTCGGTGTCGTCGCAGTCGTCGGCGTTGTCCACGAAGCCTTCCGGCTGGTCGCACGCGCCCTGGGTGGCCCCGGGGTCCCCGTAGCCGTCGTGGTCTTCGTCCGCGTACCAGACGGTCACCTCGAGGCTGTCGTCGTCCTCGTCGGCCATGCCGTCGCAGTCTTCGTCCGCGTCCACTTCGTCGCACACCTCCTTCGCGCCGGGGTGGACACCGGGGTCCTGGTCGTCGCAATCGGTCTTGTCCTCGACGTAGCCGGAGGGCTTGTCGCAGCCCGGCTCCTTGCGCGAGGGGTCGCCGAACCCGTCGCCGTCCTGGTCGCGGTACCAGACGCACGCGTCGGGGGCGTCACCGCCGGCGGTGTCCCCCGTGTCGCCGCCGAGGATCCCGGTGCAGGCGAACGAGAAGAGGAGGGCGGGGGCGAGCGGGAGGAGGATGGGACGCATGCGAAACTCGACGGATGGCCGGATGTAGACTGAGATCTCGCGGTTGGCAAGGGTTGTGTGTACGCGGGTTCGCCGAAGCGTGCGTCGGACGGCGGCGCGCCCGGCCGCGGGGGGCGGAGTCTCTCCGAGCCTTCGGTTCCCGCCCCGGGGCTCCGCGCCGGGGCTCCCCACCCCCACTCCCCGACCCTCGCCCCCGGGTGGGGCGAGGGAGGACGCCGGGGCGCCCGCTCAGCGGCCTTCGGCCGCGCGCGCCAGCTCCACCACGACGGCCCCGGCCTCCACGGTCTCGCCTGCCTTCGCGTGCACCGCCGCGACGGTCCCCGCGTGCGGCGCCCGCAAGACCACCTCGGTCTTCATCGCGCTGAGCACGACGAGCGGGGTGCCTGCTTCCACGGATGCACCGAGCTCCACGAGCACGCGCACCACGGTGGCCGGCATCGGCGCCCGCAGCCCGCCACCGGCGGCGCCGCGTCGCGCGATCACCCGCTCCACCGTCGCCACGTCCCCGCCGGCCCCGACCGTCGTCCCGGAAGCCCAGACCACGCGGTCGAGGCCCTCGCCGCGCAGGCGCAGGCGCAGGCGCCCGGAGCCGAGTGGCTCCGCCTGGAACCGCCACTCTCTCCCCGCGTGGCGCACGACGAGCGTGTCTCCCGCGACCTCCGCCTCCACCTCCGCCCCGTCGACGCTGAGCTTCACGGCCAGCTCCCGAGCTGGCGCCAGGGCGTGGCGGCGGGGGTTGGCGAGCCCTCAGCGGTCGCGGTCGCCCCCACCCGCGCCTCTGCCGCGAACGCGAACGCCGCCGCGAAACAAACGATGTCGGCTGCCGTGCGCTCCCTCCCGGCCGCGAAGCCCTCCAGCCACCGGGTGTGCGCCGTCCCCGCGATGACGTCCGGGTGGTCGATCGCGGCCCGGAGCAGCCCGCCGGTGTGGGGCAGACCTTCGAGCTCCAGCTCGTCGAGCGCGCGGCGGAGGCGCGCGAGGGCGCGGGGGCGATCTTCCGCATGGACCAGCAGCTTCGCCACGAGCGAGTCGTACGCGGCCGGGACCACGTCGCCCTCGGCGTAGCCTGCGTCGATCCGCACGCCGGGACCGCCAGGCCAGCGCACCCGGGTGAGGCGGGCGGGGGAGGGGAGGAAGCCGCGGGCGACGTCCTCGGCGCAGAGCCGCACCTCGATGGCGTGCCCGCGGGGCGCCGGCACCTGGGGCACCGCGCCGCCCATCGCGAGGCGAAGCTGCGCTGCCACGAGGTCGAGCCCGGTCACCAGCTCGGTGACGCCGTGCTCCACCTGGATCCGGGTGTTCATCTCCAGGAACCAGAACGCGCCGTCGGGCGCGAGGAGGAACTCCACCGTGCCGGCGCCGACGTAGCCGACGGCCGCGGCGGCGCGCACGGCGGCCTGCTCCATCGCGGTGAGCGTGTCCGGAGCCAGGCCCGGCACCGGCGACTCTTCGAGGAGCTTCTGGGCGCGCCGCTGCACCGAGCACTCCCGTGCCCCGAGCGCGACCACCCGCCCCGCCCGATCCCCGAGCACCTGCACCTCCACGTGGCGCGCCGGATCGACGAGGCGCTCCGCGTAGAGCCGCCCGTCCCCGAACGCGGCCGTGGCCTCGGCGCCCGCCGCGGCGACGGCTTCGCCCAGCGTGTCGGCGTCCGGCACCACGCGCATGCCTCGCCCGCCGCCGCCGGCGACCGCCTTCACCACCAGCGGAAACCCGAGGGGGGCGAAGTCGGCGGCGGTGGAGCCGGTCGCGGCAGGGAGCACGGGCACGCCGGCGGCCGCCATCCGCTCGCGCGCGGCGAGCTTGTCGCCCATCGCGGTGATGGCCGCGGCGTCGGGCCCGATCCAGAGGAGACCGGCTTCGGCGACCGCGCGCGCGAAGGCCGGGTTCTCGGCGAGGAAGCCGTAGCCGGGGTGCACTGCCGTGGCGCCGGTGGCCGCGGCGGCGGCGAGGAGCCGCCCGAGGTGGAGGTAGCTCTCGGCCGGAGCTTCCGGCCCCAGCGCGATCGCCTCGTCGGCGAGGCGCACGTGGAGGGCGGTCGCGTCGGCGGCAGAGTGCACCGCGACCGTGGGGATTCCGAGCTCGCGGGCGGCGCGGATGACCCGCACGGCGATCTCGCCGCGGTTGGCGACGAGGAGCTTCATCCGCGGGCGCGGCGGCGGGTGACCAGCGCGAGCGCGGCGGCCGCGATCCCGGCGAGCGGCGCCGCCGAATGGGTCGTCGAGCAGCCGCAGAGCGCGGCGCTCTCCACCGGGACGCAGGTCGGCTCGCTGTCCACCCAGCTCCCGTCGAGCTCGCGGGTTCGGGCGGAGACGCACCACTCGGCGGGCGCTTCGGAGAGCACGTGGGTGCTCACCCAGCTCCCCGAGTCGGTGCGGCCCGGCGCCCCGGTTCGGGTGATGGCGGAGCCGACCCCCGAATCCGGCGGGCCGTCGCGCCATTGGGCGATGAGATCGCCGCCGCCGCTGCCCGAGTAGCGGACTGTGGCGTCGATCTGGAGCTCGGCGGGGTCGGTCATCCAGCTCGCCGTCACCGACTCCACCGTGGGGATGACCCCGGCGGGCGTGCTCGCGACGGTGCCCGTGGTGAACCCGATGGCGGTCTCCGCGAAGTCCGTGGTGGAGGTGAAGGTGAACGCGGTGGACGTCGCGAGCTCGGTCTCGGGGTCGAGGCCGCCGAGGCCCTGGCTCACGTCCACCGTGTCGGAGCTCACGGCGGCGCCGCTCTGCGCCTCGGCGAGCGTGAGCGTGGACTCGAGCACGCCGCAGCCGTTGGGGGAGAAGACGAAGGCGGGGGCGATGTCCACGGGGACGCCGACGGCGTCGGCGGAGGGGATCGAGAAGATCACGTCGCCGCCGGCGTTGCAGCTCCCGCCGCTGTCGAAGGCCGCGATGGCGTGGGCGAGGGGCACGGACCAGAGCATGTTCGCAGGGTATCCGACGGGGCCGCGAGCCGCCGGCTCCACGTGGCGGAGCGCCGGCGTTGGTTGTACCTTGCCCCCATGTTGGCCTTCCTGATCCTCTCCGCCTGCGCGACCGACACCACCGACTCGGGGGATACGGCCTCGGACCTGCCTGCCTGGCAGACGATCGTGGCGAACGCGCCGGGCGCCTTCTTCTCCGTGGACGGCTACGCCGCGGACGACGTCTTCCTCGTCGGCGCGGACGCCGGGAGCGGCCCGGGCGCCTGGCACCTCGCCGGCGGCACGTGGACCGCGATGACCGGCCTCAGCAGCGGCGATCTCTGGTGGGTCCACGCCGGCGCCGATGGGGTGTGGATCTGCGGCACGGGGGGGCGGGTGGAGCACGGCGCCGCTGACGGCACCGGCTTCGTCGAAGGGATCACCGACCCCACACTCACCCTCTACGGGGTGTGGGGCCCGGGGGACGGCACCGCGTGGACCGTCGGCGGCAACCCCGACCTCCCCGCGGACGCCGCCCAGATGTGGCACTTCGACGGCACCGCCTGGACGCAGGTCGAGCTCCCGCCCGAGGCCGCGGCGCAGTACGCGCTCTACAAGGTGTGGGGCGCGGCCGCGAACGACGTGTGGGCCGTGGGGGCGGGCGGGGTGGCCTTGCACTACGACGGGTCCGCGTGGAGCTTCGTCGACACCCTCAGTTTTGTGAACCTCTTCACCGTTCACGACGGTTTCGCGGTGGGCGGAGACAGCTCCGGCACCGTCCTGCACCTCTCTGGTTCCACCACGTGGACGGACGAATCGCCACAATTCGCGTACCCGCTGACGGGGGTTTCTGGCGGTTCCGAGCCCGTCGCGGTCGGAAGTCAAGGAAGTGTGTGGACCCGCGGAGAAGCAGGCTGGGAGGCGGATCCCAGGGCCAAGCCCACCTACCAGGACCTGCACGCCGTCTGGCGCGATCCCGAGGGGGGGATCTGGGCGGCGGGAGGCCACATCTCCGCCGCGCCGCTCATCCAGGGCACCCTCGTCTATTCTGGGGATATGATCGCGCCGACCCTGGAGTGAGCGCATGAGTCTCTTGATCGTGTTGGTCGCCTGTGCGACCGACGACAGCGGCGTGCCCGACGACACCGCCGTCGTGGAGCGCTGCGACGAGTCCGTCCCCGGCAACATCTGCACCTGGGCCGGCACCCCGCAGGCCGGCTTCAATGGCGACGGCATCGATCGCCGCGACTCCTGGCTCTACTTCCCGGTGGACGTGGAGGTCGACGAGTTCGGTCCCCCCACGATCCTCGACTGGAACAACCACCGGATCCGCACCCTGAACGCGGACGACACGCTCACGACCGTGATGGGCACGTCCTTCGTCGGCGACGGCCCGCCGGACCTCTCCGATCGCACGGCGCCCGGCGCTCCGGGCACGTCGATCAACCTCAACCACCCGACCGACGTCATCTACCTGCCCGACGGCACGATGTGGCACACCTCGTGGCACACCCACAAGGCGCGGGTGATGGACATGAACACCGGCCTCGCCTACGTGGCCACCGGCGCGGGCGTCGGCTTCGCGGGCGATGGGGGCGATGCCAGCCTCGCCCTGCTCAACCAGCCGAAGGGCGCGGTCTACGACGAGAACACTGGCAACCTCTACATCGTGGACATGCGCAACGAGCGCATCCGCTGCATCGATCCCGACAACGTGATCACCACGGTCGCCGGCACGGGCGACCAGGGCTTCGGCGGGGACGGCGGCCCTGCCCTCTCCGCGGTCTTCGCCTTCCCCAAGAGCGCGAACCCCCGCCCCGGCGGCGCGATCACGGTGGATGGCGGACTGCTCTACGTGGCGGACACCGAGAACCACCGCATCCGCACCATCGACCTCGCGACCGGTACGGTCGAGACCGTGGTCGGCACCGGCACCGCCGGCTTCTCGGGCGATGGCGGCCCCGCGATCGACGCGCAGCTCAACTACCCGATGGACATCGAGGTCCAGGACGGCGTGCTCTACATCGCCGACGCCGACAACAACCGCGTCCGCACGGTGGACCTCGCCACCGGCACGATCCAGACCGTTGCCGGCAACGGTACTGCCGAATTCTCGGGCGACGGCGGCCCCGCCACGGAGGCTTCGCTCTACGGCCCCACGGGCGTCGGCGTGGGTCCCGACGGCGCGCTCTACATCGCCGACATGTTCAACCACGTGATCCGCCGGGTGGCCCCATGATCGCCTTCCTCCTCCTCTCCGCCTGCGCGACGGACGACTCCGGGGTCCCTGACGACACGGCCGCGGACGGACCGGTCGAGTGCGACCACGTCTCCGGCCACATCTGCACCTTCGCCGGCTACCAGGGCCTGGCCGCCCTCGGCCAGGAAGCGGTGCCGGCCAACGAGTCCTACCTCTACCTGCCGCAGGACCTCAGCTTCGGCCCCGACGGCGCCGCCTACGTGCTCGACTGGAACAACCATCGCATCCGCCGCATCGGCACGGACGGCGTGGTCCAGACGATCGCCGGCAACGCCCTGCTCGGCGACGGCCCCGAGGGCGACGCGAAGTCGGCGTCGTTCAACCACCCGACCAACCTCAACTTCGACAGCGACGGCAACATGCTCATCGCCGCCTGGCACAACAGCCGGGTGGAGAAGATCGACATGGCCACGGGCATGCTGAGCTTCATCGGTGGCACCGGCTCCCGTAGCTTCGGCGGCGACGAGGGCGACGCGAAGCTCGGCATCTTCGACCTCCCGTCCAGCATCGTGCAGGCGGCCGACGGCACGCTCTACATCACCGACACCGCCAACCAGCGCATCCGGTCGATCACCCCGGATGGCATCCTCCACACCGTCGCGGGCGACGGCACCCCCGGCTTCCTCGGGGACGGCGGGCCGGCGGCGACGGCCGAGCTCAACAACCCGAAGGGCCAGGCCGCCGCGCCGGTCGGGCGGATGGACATCTCGCCGGAGCAGGAGCTCTACATCGCGGACACGCTCAACCAGCGCATCCGGGTGCTCGACCTCGTCTCCGGCACGATCGACACGTTCGCGGGCAGCGGCACCCCCGGGTACAGCGGCGACGGCGGGGACGCGAAGAGCGCGAGCATCTTCTCCCCGTCCGACGTGGCGGTGGGCCTCGACGGCGAAATCTACATCGCCGACACCGAGAATTCCTGTGTGCGCGTGGTCCGCGACGGGGTGATCAGCACCTTCGCCGGCATCTGCACCGAGCCGGACTACACCGGCGACAACGGGCCGGCGACCGAGGCGCGGATCAACAAGCCGTACGGTGTGGCGGTCGACGCCGCCGGCAACGTCTTCGTGGCCGACACCTACAACCACTCCATCCGGGCAATCTGGCGCTAGTCTGGCTCACCCTCCTCGTCGGCTGTGAGGCTGCGCCGTGCGGCCCCGGGGAGGTGTGTACGGTCGCGGGCGCCGAGGTTTCGGGGTTCAACGGGGAGGGGCTGCCGGCCGACGAGAGCTGGTTGTACCTCCCCAGCGGCCTCGCCCTCGACCCCGACGGCCGGCTCTGCATCGCCGACTTCAACAACCAGCGCGTCCGCTGCCTCGCGGGCGGCACGCTGGTGACCGTGGCGGGTACCGGAATCCACGAGTACTCCACGCCCGGAGTACCCATGGTGCAGACGCCGTTCGACAACCCGATCGAGGCCCAGTGGCACGACGGGCGGCTCACCGTGCTGCCCGCGCACGAGTCCCGCGTCGTCCGCGAAGACGCGATGGGGAACCTGGAGATCATCGCAGGGACCGGCGACGAGGGCTACACCGGCGACGGCGGCCCCGCCGTCGACGCCACCTTCGCGCAGCCTTGCGGGTTCACCTGGGGCAACGACGGGAGCTTGTGGATCGCGGACACGCTCAATGGCGCGCTGCGGCGGGTCGATGAGGCGGGGATCGTGTCCACGGTCGTGTCCGGGCTCGCCGGCGTGCAGCGGGTTCGGCCGGGGGAGGGGGACCACGTCATCGTGACGGACACCTACGCGGGGCGGGTCCTCGACGTCTCCCCGGAGGGCGACGTGACGGTGCTCGGCGAGGGCTTCGAGCTGCCCTGGTCCGCCACCCTCGCGTGGGACGGCGCGATCTACGTGACCAGCAGCGGCGAGAACCGCATCTTCCGGCTGGTCGATGGCGAGGTGGAGCTCGTGGCCGGTACGGGCGAGGCCGGCTTCTCCGGCGACGGCGGCCCGGCCACCGAGGCCCGCTTCTCCTGGCCGGCGGACACGCTCCTGCTCGACGACGGCACGCTCGTCGTCGCGGACATGCAGAACGGGCGGGTGAGGACGATCGGCGGCGTGGCGACCCCTTAGGTCTACTCCAGGACGGTGACTTCCCGCTCGCCCTTGAACGTGCCGCTCTGGATCTTGAGCGTGTGGGTTCCGGCCTTGAGCCAGGTCACCTCGGGGGTGCTCGCGCCGTCGGCGAAGCTGCCCGCGTCCACCGGGTCGACCGAGACCTTGGCCACGCCCATGTGCATGGTGCCGTCGCAGGTGAGCCAGAACTTCCAGACGTCGTTGACGTGCGGCTCGTCCGGCCCGTCGTACTCGATCACCGCGGGGTCGCACACCGCGGGATCGGGCGGGTCGTTGTCTTCGACGACGACGGAGTCGCCCGAGTCGGTGGGTTCGGGGCAGGCGACGAACAGGAGGGCGAGCAGCATGGGGCGGCAGTCTATCCGAAGCGGGGCGCGGCCGGAATAGGACCCGGTGCGATGGCCCGTCGGACGCCCACCCCCGCCCCGCTCCTCCCCGCCGATCCCGCGGCGCGGGCGGAGGTGTGGTTCGCCAGCCGGGGCTGGGCGCCGCACGACTTCCAGCGGGAGGCCTGGGCCCGCATCACGGCGGGCGAGAGCGGGCTGCTCTCGGTGCCCACCGGCTCCGGCAAGACCTACGCGGCCACCCTCTCCGCGATCTGTGCCGGCGAGCGTATCCTCTACCTCTCGCCGCTCCGGGCGATGGCGCGGGACCTCCAGAAGGCGCTGAGCCGCCCGGTCGAGGACCTCGCCCTCGGCCTCCGCGTCGAGACCCGCACGGGCGACACCGCCGGGCACATCCGCGCCCGGCAGAAGGCCGGCCTGCCCCACGTGCTCGTCACCACCCCTGAGTCCCTGAGCCTGCTGCTGAGCTGGCCGGACGCGCCGGAGCGCTTCGCGGACCTGTCGCTGGTCGTGGTGGACGAGTGGCACGAGCTCATCGACAACAAACGCGGCACCCAGGTTGAGCTGGCGCTGAGCCGGCTCCGGGCGTTCAACCCGCGGCTCCGCACGTGGGCGCTCTCCGCGACGGTGCAGAACCTCGCCGAGGCAGCGCAGGCGGTGGTCGGCGCCGGGCGCCCCTACTCCCTGGTGCAAGCGAAGATCGAGCGCCCGATTCGTATCGAGACGCTGCTGCCCACCGCCGAGCGGCCGCTCCCGTACAGCGGTCATTTCGGCACCAAGATGGCCCCGAAGCTGGCCGAGCGCCTGGACCTGGAGCGCCCAACCCTGGTCTTCACCAACACCCGCGCCCAGGCCGAGCTCTGGTACCAGGCGCTGGTGCTCCACGATCCCGGCTGGTTCGAGTGGATGGGGCTCCACCACGGCAGCGTCGACGGCGACGAACGGGCGCGCGTCGAAGACGGATTGAAGTCCGGCCAACTCAAGCTCGTGGTCTGCACCTCGTCGCTGGACCTCGGCGTTGACCTCGCGCCGGTGGACCGCGTCGTGCAGATCGGCTCGCCGAAGGGCATCGCCAAGCTGGTGCAGCGCGCCGGGCGCGCCGCCCACCGGCCCGGCGCCACGGCCGATGTGCTGTGTGTGCCGACGCACGCGCTCCAGCTCTTCGAGATCGTCGCCTGCCGGGACGCCATCGCCCGCGGGGAGGTCGAGCCGCGAACCCCGCTGTCCAAGCCGTTCGACGTGCTCGCCCAACACATGGTCACCGTAGGGCTCGGCGGCGGGTTCCGCCCGGACGCGCTCTTCGCGGAGGTGCGCACCGCCTGGAGCTACCGCACGCTGACCCGCGAGGAGTTCGACCGCGCGCTCTCCCTGGTACGCGAAGGCGGGGTCACGCTGGCGGCCTACCCGGAATTCCGGAAGATCGTCCCGGGGGAAGACGGGGTGCACACCGTCCCGGACGCGGGCATCGGTCGGCTGCACCGGGCGGCGATCGGCACCATCGTGTCGGACACCACGCTCGCGGTGCACCTGGCCGGGAAGGGGAAGGTCGGCACGATCGACGAGGGCTTCGTGGCGGCGCTCAAGCCGGGGGACGTGTTCGTCTTCGCCGGTGAGCGGATGGAGCTGGTGGGCATCCGGGCGATGGTGGCGTACACCAAGAAGGCCACGAAGCGCAGCACGCTCACCGTCCATTGGCCGGGGGTGAAGCTCCCAATCACCGGCGCGCTCGGCCATGCTCTGCGGCGCACGTTGCACGAGGCGGCCGAGGGCCGGCGGGACGCGCCGGAGCTCGTGGCGGCCGAGCCACTCCTGGCGGAGCAGGCGGCGATCTCCGCGATCCCGCGGGCCGGGACGCTCCTCGCGGAGCAGGTGCAGACCGAGGAGGGCCACCACCTCTTCCTCTTCCCGTTCGAGGGGCGGCGGGTCCACGAGGGCCTCGGCGCGCTGATCGCGCTGCGGGTCGGGCGGCAGCACCCGGCCACCTTCACCATCGCCACCGACGATCACGGGATCGAGCTCTTGCACCCGGAGCCGCTCCCCTGGGAAACCCTGCTCCCGCCAGAGCTGTTCGCCACGACCAACCTCGTGGACGACATTCTCGCCAGCGTCCACATCAGCGAGCTGATGCGCCGGCGCTTCCGGGAGATCGCGCGGGTGGCCGGCTTCATCCACCCGGGGTTGCCGTGGGAGCAGAAGACCGCGCGGCAGATCCAGGCGTCCGCGAGCCTGCTGTACGACGTCTTCACCCGCTACGACCCCGAGAACCCGCTCCTCCAGCAGGCGCGGCGGGAGGTGATCGAACAACACTTCGACCAGGTCCGCCTCGGCGACGCCCTGCGGCGACTCGAGGGCGAACGGGTGGTCCTCACCCACCCGCCACGCCCGTCTCCCTTGGCGATGCCCCTGGTGGAATCCCGCTTGACCAAGAACGTCGCCACCACCGAGACCCCGCGGCAGCGGGTGGAGCGGATGCGTCGACGAGGACGCTGAGACCGATCGCCGCCGGACCGACGGCGCCGCCGGCGTGGGTCATGGCGGGCGTACGTTGGGCTCGCGAGGGTGGGGAGGGGACGGGAGGAAGGACAAAACAACACAATTTGCACGGGCAAGCCTCTCCGGGCCCCCCGTCTGCTCCCTCCCGGTCGCCCGAGGTCGTGCGGGCGCGGGCCGTGGCCGCCGCGGCTCCCGAGCTGAGGCCACGGCCGCGCCCGATCGTATTTCCGCGCCGACCACAGCGGCAGTTCAGCACGTTTGAAGAACGGGATCGCCGGAAGGTGGCCCGTCACCCCCCGAGGGGTCAGGCCGATCGCATTCGATTTCCGGGCCCGTTCGCTTCGCCCGAGCGCCGGAACCGGGCCCGTTGGCCCCCTCCGGGGCGCCAAATGAAATGCGATCGGCCTGACCCCGTCGGGGGAGGCGCGCGTTTGTCTCCGCGGGAGAACAAGGGGAAGGGTGATCGTCCGGGAGGGCCTCGTTGGCGCCAGCGCCCAGGGTTCGACCCTCACGATCGCATTTCGATCGCCGGAGCCGGGGACATCCACCGGTTCGAGGTGGGGGATCGCCTCGCGGGGCCCTGGGGTCAGGCCGATCGGGCACCGCAGCGCCGCCCGTCCGCGCCGGCTCGGCTCCGGATCAGATCCACCGCCTCCGCCGGAACCACCAGAGGAGCACCAGGGCGCTGCTGAGCATCATCCCGATCGCGGTCCAAAACCCGTAGGCCGCGTGCGCGCTGGGGATCACGTCGAAGTTCATCCCGAAGATGCCGGAGATGACGGTCATCGGGAGCAGCAGCGTGCTCACTACGCCGAAGTACTTCATCACCTTGTTCAAACGTTCGTTCGCGCGCTCTGCCTGCACCTGGAGCGAACCCGCGCACACCTCCACGTGCAGCGCAGCGGTGTCGGCGATGGCGTCCATGTGGTCGAGGACGTCGCGGTAATAGATGCGCCCGATGTCGGTGGTCTCGGGGCTGTCCATCAGCCGCTTCACCACCTCCTGCTGCGGGAGCATGATCCGGCGAAGCACCAGGAGGTTCCGCCGGAGCTGGATGAATTGGTCGGTGACCCGAAGGTCACGCTGGACCGCCACCTGGTGCTCGAGGGTGTCGAGCTGCTGCTCCCAGCCATCGAGGAGGTGCATGAACTCGTCGACGATCGCGTCCACGATGGCGTGGATCACCCGATCGGCGCCTTGCCCCACCCGCTCGGCCTCCCGGAGCACCATCCGGTCAACCCGGTCAAGCGAGGTGAGGGGGGTGTGATGCACCGACACCACCAGCCCGGGACGTACGAAGATTCGCACCGCGAGGGTGTCGAGGTCGGCCTCGGTGGCCGTGTCGAGCGCGTGGAGCACGAGGAACGCGTGCCCGGGGTACCGCTCGTACTTCGACCGGCGCTGCTCGTGGATGCAGTCTTCGATCGCGAGGGGGTGGAACCGCCACTCTGCGGGGAGCTGGGCGAGCTCCGCCTCGGTCGAGGCCACGATGTCGACCCAGACGGTGGCGCCGTCGGGTGGGGTGAGGGCGAGCGCGAGCCCCTCCGCCACCCGGACCTGACCGTCGGGGAGGAGCAAATGGGTGCGGATCATCAGTCCGGCCAGTCGACGGCGGTCTCGACCTCCGACGGGGTGCTCGTGGCCCAGGTGACGGTGTAGGGGGCTTGATCGGCCACCTCCATGACGTCGGTGCCCGTCGAGGGGTCCTTGACCACGGCGGCGATCCAGGTGCCGTCCGCGTTGGCGCGCACCTTGGCGTACGTGGTGCCCGGGGTGCCGATGTAGAGCGTGGTGTCGGAGCTGTCGTCGATGTTGGCGATGTGCAGCTCTTCGTCCCGGGTGTAGACCACCCGATCCTTGGCGGTGACCGCCCAGATCCGCTCGTCGCTGCCGGTGGAGTGCCAGCTCACGGAGCCCGAACCATCCATCTCATACAGCATCATGTCGCCGCTGCACTCCAGCGCGACCGTGTCGGTGTCGAACCACACGGGGTGGGCGCAGGGGCTCGCGGCGATGGTGGTGGGGCCGCGGCTGGCGTTCGCGGGCGTCACTTCGATGCCTCCGTCCTTCCGCGTACTGGCGACCCAGGCGCTGTCGTCCGACCAGGCGAGGCCGTCGGTGTCGGTGCCCGAGGTGGTGCTCAGCTTCACCGATGTGGTGCCGTCGAGCTTGTAGATCCACACCGCGCTGTTGGACGCCCCGTAGCCCTGCATCGCGACGGACCCGCCATCCGGCGCGATCCTCACCGCGGACCAGAGGCCCGACGGGTAGTCGAAGTAGTCCCAGCCGACGCCGTCGGCGTCTCCTGCCCAGGCGTAGACGTTGAGCAGGCCGATCGCGAGGTCCGCCGTCGTGTCCACGGAGATGTCGGCGACGTCCACCACCGCGCCGAGCTTGAGGTCGCTACGGCTGTAGTCGGCGTTCATCCGCCAGATGTTCTTGCCGGAGGCGATGACCAGCGCGGGCGCCGCGCCCGCGTCGGCGAAGAGGTTCACCGAGGCGCAGCCGCCCGCGGAGGGGCCGTCGGTGAAGCTCGTGAGCCCCCAATCGTCCGCCCACACCGCGCCCGTGCCGGTCCCGGCGGTGGTCAGGCTGAAGGCGCCGTCGGCGCCGGTCACCGCAGACGTCCAGTCCGCCGAGTAGACCGTGACGCCAGCGGCCACGACGCCGCCTTCCCCGCGGACGACCCCGGTGACGCAGCCGCTCTCGGGGCCCGCGAGGCTCGGGCCGGGGAAACACTCCCCAGACTGACAGCTCCCCGCGCCCGCGGTCACCTCGACCGATTGGTCGGCGACCACCGGCTGCGCGCCCTCGAGCCATGCCGCCGTGAACGTCGTCGTCCCGTCGTCGCTGGCGATGCAGACTTCGCCGGCGTCGTCCGTGGCGGACCATCCTCCCTTGTTCGAGCTGACCTCCGCGGCCTCCACAGGCACGCCGCCGCTGGCCACGTCCTCCATCACGCACTGATCGAGCGCCTGGAGGTTGCCGAGGCGGGCGCAGTTCGCCGCCTCCGGGGTGCTCCCGGCCGTGGTGGAGAACGCCTTCTCCAGCCCCCCTGGCCCGACGAGGGTGAACGTGTTCCCGGCGCGCGCATAGAAGGTGATCGTGCTGGTGCCGCCCGACGCGTCACTGGTGACGACGTCGCCCTCTTCCCAGACGAACGGGGAGGCGACCATCTGGCTGCCGTCCGGGGCGTAGAGGTTGCCGGTGGCGCAGCCGGCGAGCTCCAGTTGGACGTTTCCGGCGTCCCCACCGGCATTGGCGGTGGTGGCGCTCGACCACACCGCACCGGCGCCGTCGGTGTAGTCCACGAGCAGCGAGACGCCGCCACCCGAGGCGGGCGCGCAGAACGTGCCGTCAGCCGCCGCGGTGGTCTCCCCGAGGTAGCCGGCGACGCCCGTGGCTACCGGCCTCACGTAGGCGCGCACCAGCGCGCCCGCCGCCGGGGCGCCATTGCCGTCCACCGCCGTGCCCGTCGCGCAGCCGCCGGCCGAGAGCTCCCCCACCGCGTAGGTGCCGCCCTCGGTCACGGTGAAGCTGGCGATGTAGCGGGTGCCGTCGGAGGCGATGGTGGCGTTGGCGCCGGTGTCCGTCCACACGCCGCCGCGCTCCACGAGCACCGACGCGGCGCCGCCCGGCGCGTCCACATCCAGCGGGAGGCTCACAGAGAGCGCCGAGGAGGCGGTGACCGCGCCCTTGACCGACTCCAGCCCGATGACCGCGGCGCCGTAGATCGACGCCACCTGGTCCCCCTCGCCGGCTACCCCCGCGGGGAGCGCGTGCAGGCCGACGCTGACATCCAGCGGGTTGAGCGTGATGGCATCCATCCCCACGTCGCCGAGCGCGGCGGCGGGGATCACCAGGGAGGCGCCGCCGGCGGAGACGGTGCCGCCGAGCGACACATCCACTGCGGCGGCGGACCGGCGCGGGAGCAGGCCGACGCGGATGTGTCCAGCGGCCGCCGCGTACTCTCGGGTGGCGGTGTAGCGCCCGGCCTTCACAAAGGTGACCGTGGCGGTTCCTTTCCCCTGGACGGAGAACGTGCCGTCGGTTCCCGTGGTGACCGATCCCCGCGAGCTGGACACCGTGACCCCTTCGAGGGGCAGGGCATCGGCCCCGACGACCACCCCGGCGAGGACATAGGTGTCCCCGGGGGAGCCGGTGTCCGTGTCGGTGTCGCTGCCGGTCTCGGTGTCGTCCCCGCCGGAATCCAGCAGGTCAACTGAGCTGTTCTTCGAATCGAACGCCTTGGAGCAGCCGACCGACGTCAGGGCGAGGAGGAGAAGAAGGGGTGTCGCCGCGCGCATCGCGGGCGAGTGTATCCCGAAACCGGCCTCGTACGATGCCACTGCCTCAAGGCTTGAGGGTGTACGTGCGCTTGCCGGAGGTGCACTTGAGGTTCTTGTGGGCATCCGTCGTGCAGTCGAGCTTCACGCCGGCCTCGGGCACCGAGATCGAGCCCCGGAGCACCTCCCGGCCGACCAGCTTCACGGCCAGCTCGTAGTCTCCCGGAGGGGCGGACGCGTCGAGCTTTCCGCGGCCCTCCGCCACGGTGCTCCCCCCGGACTCCAGGTGCACCCACTGGGTCGGCTCGCCGCCCGTGGTGACGAGCACCGGCGCGCCAGACCGGCTGGCGCCCGGTGTGCCCCCGGGATCCGCGGAGACGCCGGTCGTCGTTCCCGCGGTGCCGCCGCCGGCCGTCGTGCCGCCGCCCGCGGAGCTGCCGCCGGTCGTGCCCGTGGATGGATCGGCGCTCACCACGACCGGGGGAGGGGAGGCAACGTCGCCGCGCCCCCAGAAATACCAGCCGAGACCGCCGAGAAGCACCACGACCACCAGCCCGACGCCGACGAGCACGAAGAGGCCGGCGCCCACCGCCAGCGCGGTGTTCCCGCCGCCCTCTACCTCTGGGGGAGCGGGCACCGGGGCCGACCGCGGGTTCGAGGCCCGGGGTTGTGGGGTCGGCGCTGGGCTCGATGCCCGCGGAGCCGGCGCGTTCCCCCCCGAGCGCCCCTGAGGGTCCGCCGTGCGCGAGGGCTGCGGGGTGGGGTGCGGCCCGGAACCGCCGCGGTTGGCCTCGCCGAGCGCCTGCACCAGCAGCCGTCGGCCGGCGAGCGCGCCACCGCCCGTGGGCTCCCGGAGCTCCCGCGTGAGCGGGAGGACGGTCTCGTGGGCGAACCGGTCGAGCATGGGGCCCGACGCCTGCTCGACGAACGCCCGGAGCAGCTTCACCAGCTGTTCGGCGGTGGGACGGACGCTCGGCTCGCTCGCGAGCATCTGCCCGAGCACCTGCCGCAGCGTCATGTCCCACTCGGAGTTGGGCATGCCGAGCTGATCGAGCCGCGCGATGGCCTGGGTGATCGCCTCGTCGTGCTCGCCGACGTCCATCGGGAGCATCGGGAGCCAGTCGGTGCGGAGCAGCTCGAGCAGCACCAGCCCGAGCGCGTAGATGTCGCCTGCGTGTTCGCCCCGATCTCCTTCCTTCCGCTCAGGCGACATGTACTTCGGGGAGCCGAAGCGCATGGCCACGGTCTGCGCCGAGCGGGAGATGTGGTTGGAGCGGGCCGTGCCGAAGTCGAGCACGCGGACCTCGCCCTCCACGCTGAGCATGATGTTGCTCGGCTTCACGTCCCGATGCACGACGCGGAGCGGCTGATCCATGCCGGTGGGCACGCGGAAGTAGGCGGCCTCCAGCGCCGAGGCCGCCTGCAGCGCCACCTGGAGCGCCACCTTGGCGGGCACCCGCTGCCGGCGATCCCGGAGCCCGTCCACGAGCTGCTTGAGATCGAGCCCGTCGACATACTCCATGATGATCGCGGTCTGCCCGTCGACCTCCACGAGATCCTCGACCCGGAGGATGTTCTTGTGGCGCAGCCGGGCGAGCAGCCGCGCTTCATCGCGGGTGCGCGCGACGATGTCCTGCTGCTCGTTCCACTGTTCGCGCAGGAGCTTCACCGCGACGATTCGATCAAGGCCGGCAGCGCCGCTGATCTCCGCCAGGTACAGGCGGGCAAAGGTTCCGGCGTTGATCTCGTGGAGGAGCCGAAGCTCCACTCCGCGTGCGCCAGCGCCAGCGTCCATCGGTTTGCTATGACTCCAGCTGAGCTGTATTCCGCCGGACCGCCGCGCGCTCCCGCACGACCTCACGGGAGGCGGAGGGAGGCCCGTTGCGCCGCGATCGCCCCCGGCATATCCTCCCCGCGGAGTCTGCCCTTCATGTCCGTGCTGTTGATGTCGTTGTGGGGCTGTGCGGTGGTGCAGGGCTTCCTCGCCGACCCCGCCAAGCAGGCGGCCGAGGCCGAAACGAAGCTCAAGGCCGGCGATCTGGACGGCGCCGCCGCCGTGTACGACGCCGCGCTGCAAAAGGCCCCGGGAAACCTCGACCTGGTCTCCGGTGCCGCCTACGTGAAGCTGCTTCAGGGAAACCCTGCCGCGGCCGACACGCTGCTCGCCGCCGCCGAAGCGCAGGCCGGGCCGCGGCTCTCGGAGATCAAGATGCGCCGCGCGCTGGTCGCCATTGAGACCGGCGATCTCGACGCCGTGAAGAAGCAGGCGACCGACGCCGGCACCCCCGAGGCGAAGCTTCTGGTCGCAGAGGTCGCCCTCGCCGATGGCGACAAGGCCACGGCCAAGGGTCAGCTCGAGGCGATTCAGGGCGAGGCAGGCGCGGTCGGGGATACCGCCAAGGCCTACCTCGGCCTCATCAACGATCCCGACACGCGCGTCGCCGGTCTCTCGGAGGTGCAGGCGCTCTGGGCGCTCGGTCAGCGCCCCATCGCGGTGCGCTCCGTGGAAGACCTCGTGGTCGCCTACGCCCAGGTTCGCGACGATGGTGCCGATCAGCTCCTGCTCTGGGCCGGCCGCGCCGCCACGGTAGGGGAGCCGGCGATCGCCACCAACCTGCTCGATGCCATCCCGGTCGCACCGCCGGGGCAGGTCTGGCGCCTCCAGGCCACCCGCGCGATGGTCGCCTGCGCCGAGGGCAACGGCGCGGATTGCCTCGGCGGCTTCGAGAAGGTGAGCGCCATCGCCCCGGCCGACGGTCTGGCGGATGCCCGCGCCACCGCCGCCCTGCTCATCGCCGAGCGCGATGGAGAAACGGCCCGCAAGCTCCTCGAGGGCCAGTCGGGCGACGCTGCCGCGCGTGCCTGGGCGCTCCTGGGCGATCTGCAAACGGCGGGAACGGTCGCGGTCGATCCGGTGTTCAAGGCCCAATTCGCGCCCGCCGCGGGAGGCTGAAATGCGTAATCTCTTCCTTCTCCTTGGCCTTATCGCCAGTGTTGGCGTCGCCGAGGCCAAGCCCAAGGACCCCAACGAGGGCGTCCCCGTCAAGGTCATCGTCAAGGATGATGAGAACAAGCCCATCGCGACTGCGGTGGTCCGTCACCCCCTCGAGGCCGATCGCCATCGGGTGAACTCCGTAGACGGCAGCTGGGAGACCAGCGTGCTCTACCTGCCCGACGGCACCGAGCTTCGTTTCACCCCCGGCCAGACGGTCGACCTGGAGATCAGCGCCCCCGGCTACGTCACCCAGGTCTTCCAGTACCAGATTCGTAAGCGGCGCAACGTCGTCGAGCTCAAGCTGCACAAGATCGAGAACGAGGTCGAGCAGATCGAAGAGCCGATGATCACTTTCGGGCGGGATGTTCCCCGCGAGTCCAAGGAGTAGGCGACATGCGTATCCGCGCGCTCATGAGCACCGGCGTCCTCGGCCTGGCGTTGTTCGCCGTTCCCGCCCTCGCCGGCGGGTGGTCGAGCTACAACTCCGCCTTCCCCGCCCAGCCTTGCCCGGACGGGTGGGCCGGCTGTCGCGTCGGCACGGTCGCCGTGGGCCCCGGCATGGCGCATGACGCGGCCGGTCGCCCGATCCAGTCCGACGCTCGAATCGGCTGGTTCGACCTGAAGCCGACCGCCGTCTTCTCGCCGTTCGTCACCCTCTCGGTCTACACCGGCCCGGTCGGTGGAGTCGCAGCGGCGGCGCCGGTGGAGGCCGCTCCTCCGGTGGAAGCCGCGCCGCCCGTTGAGGCTGCGCCGCCGGTGGAGGCCACGCCGCCCGTGGCGGTGAACACGCCGCCCGTGGCGGCCCCCACGCCGACGCCCACGCCCGCGCCAACCCCGACGCCGGTTGCGAAGACGCCGACCCCGACGCCCACGCCCACGCCCACTCCTACGCCCGTTGCGAAGGCGCCGACGCCGGCTCCCACGCCCGCTCCTACCCCGGCGGCGCCGACGGCCACGGCCGCGAAGACCCCCGCGCCCACCCCGGCGCCGACGCCGACGCCCGCGGCCCCGACCGCCACGGCGGCGAAGACGCCCGCGCCCACCCCGGCCCCCACCGCCGCGCCGACTCCCGCGGCGCCCACCGCGACCGCGATGAAGTCGGTCCCCCCGCCCACGGCGGCGGCCGCCACCGATGACACGTGCACCGATCTGGTGAAGCTCGAGCCGCAGGCCATGCTCGGGCAGCTGCGTACGGGTCAGGTCAAGTGTATCGAGGGCCGCATCGGCACCGAAGGTGCCCAGACCATGAAGGACAAGCTCTCCCGCGTGCTCATCGCCAACGCCGAAGGCAAGGGCGACAAGGTGGAGTGGGAGCGCCTCGTCAAGCGCCACCTCGAAGACATCGATCGTTCCGACCCCGACATGTGCTTCAAGTACGCCACCCAGCTCAGCCGCGGCGGCACGGGGCGTGCGCAAGGCGTGATCCGCTGGTCTGACTACGCGCTGGACAACAAGCAGCGTTGGTCCGGCACCACCTACACCAAGCGGGTGTACGACCTCTACCGGCTCAAGACCGAAGCCGCCAACAAGCTTTGGACCGACGCCGAAGAGACCTACGCCACCAAGGAGCACACCGACGAGAACGAGGCGACCGCCGCCAAGTGGCGCGGCCAGACCAAGGACTTCGCCCGGGAGTGGCTCGACTACGCCAAGGCCAGCGGTCAGGACACCAAGAGCGCCATGGCGATCTGCGTATCCGCGTCCGGAAACCGCGCGTTCTGCGAGGGATGACGCCGGGTATGTTCTGGTTCGTGCTCAGCCTCGCGGCCTGCGGCAGCGAGGAGGCGGTGGCCCCTCCGGCCGCGATCATCCAGGTACCGCTCGGCGCCAGCGCCGACGTGGTGGCGGCCACCTGGCAGGTGCGCATGGCCAAGGCCGATGCGCGCGCGCCCTTCGAGGGCCGGGGAAGCTGGCTCGCCTGGTACGACCAGCGCCGGCCTGAGGCGCTCGCGGCCTTCGCCAGCGAGTCCGACGGCCCCGGTCTCTCCCGTGCGCACGCGGAATACGCCGCCATCTACCGACAGGCGGCGCTCATCGCCGCCAACGCCGCGCTCCAGGTGTACGGAGACGATCGCCAGCCCAGCGACCCGGCCGAGGTCGACTACCTCCTCGGCGTGGCCCGGTTTTTCACCAAGCAGGGCGATCCTTCTGCTTCCCTTGGCAAGAACGGCACGAGCACCGCCGGCGACTTCGCCAAGCGCGACGCGACGTGGGCCGCCTGGGTCAAGGCCAACCCGGCGGCGATGCCGGACGAGCCGTCGGGCCTCGCGGCGATCCAGGGCAAGCCGGGGGACCTCCCGGGCGGCTCGCTCGTGCCCACCCCGCTGCCCCTCGTCGGCGAGCCGGGCGCGGTGGATGGCGGCGACCCCGCGGACCTGTACGCGCTCTCGCGCTGGCACGAAGCGCAGGCCCGCGCCGCCGACCCGGCTTCCGCCGAGGCGGTCGATCTGGTGCTCGATCCGTTCCGATTGCCGTTCGAGGCTCGACACCTCGCCACCGGCGCCCCGGTGTCCGACACCTGGCTGTTCATGTCGGCGTACACTTCCGCCGCCGACATGCAGTTCGTCTCCAAGATCGCGGCGGGGGACCTCCCCGGCGCCGAAGCGCTCGCGCCCACCAGCGCCTACGCGGCGATCGCCCACGCGTGCAGCACCACCGGCAAGGTGGACGCCGACTGCGTGATTGATCAGGCCGCGCAGCTGGGTCAGGCGATCGAGGCGGGGATGGCGGCGCAGAACGGGGGGCAGCCGGATGGGTTCCACCGGCCCTTCGCCGACTATGCGCGGGCGGGCGCGTTGCGCGCGGTCGACCTCTACGCGCGAGCCCGCGGGGAGAACGACACCTCCGGGGTGCTCCGCATCAACTCGTTCGACCGTTCGATCGGCCACGCGGCCGACCCCGTGTTCATCGTCTTCCTCGCCGCATGGGACGCGGGCAACCGCAACACCACGCGCGCCACCGAGCTGGTCCACCAGCAACTGTCCACCGTGCCGGGGCTCGTCATCGCACGCGCTCCGCTCGACGCCCTCCACATCCGACTGAGCCGGAACGCCGCCCCCGGCGTCCCCACGCACTGAGGAGTCTCCATGCCCTCTCTCTCTCGCGGCGCCCTCGTCGCCCTCGGCCTCGCCGCCACCAGCGTCCTCGCGGGCGCGCAGCTCTCGTTCTACGAGGAGCAGCTCCCCGGCACGCTCAACCCGCTGTACGCGAGCTCGATGACCGACTACCGGTCGCAAGAGCTCATCTTCGACCGCATCTTCTACCACTCCCCGCTCGACAACCGCATGGTGAGCCGGGTGGTGGAGAAGTATGAGCTGGCCGACGGTGGCAAGTCCTACAAGCTGACCCTGAAGTCGGGCTTGAAGTGGCACTCCGGCAACCCGGTCACCAGCAAGGACGTGTGCTTCACCGTCTCCGCGATGCTCGACAAGGGCACCACCAGCCCCATCGCCGAGGGGTACCGCAGCATCCTCGCCGGGTGCGACGCCACGGCGCCCACCATCGCCACCATCCGCTTCACGAAGGTGTTCCACAACCCCCAGGAGCGGCTGATGTTCGCGCTCTTGCCGGCGGAGAAGTTCACGGACACCAAGATCGTGCCCGACAGCGACTTCAGCCAGCACCCGGTGGGCTCCGGCCCGTACAAGGGCAGCAAGGGTCGCCGGGGGGTCACCTTCGAGGCCTACGGCAACGGGCATCACGCGGCCACGATCTCCCAGCTCTCGCTGCAGGAGGTCCAGGACCCGCAGGTGCAGGTCACGACGGTGCGGAACAACGGCGTGCAGGGGATCATCGCGGTGGCGCCGCAGTACCGGCCCGAGGTCAGCTCGTCAGACGAGCTGCAGCTCAAGAGCTACGACCTCCGCTCCTGGTGGTTCATCTCGGTGAACACCAAGAAGGGCGCGCTCGCCGTGCCCAAGGTGCGCCAGGCGCTCGACCTCATCCTCGATCGTTCCGACCTCCGCCAGCTCACCATCGGCGTAAAGCCCGGCGAGCAGAACAGCCCGTGCGAGTTCATCTCCGGGCCGTTCGTGCAGTCCTCGCCGTTCTACAACCGGCAGGTGACGTTCCACGAGAAGTCCGACCGCACGGCGGCCACCAAGCTGCTCACCGACGCGGGCCTCACCCAGATCGGCGGCCGCTGGCACTACAAGGGCGCCCCGGTCACCTTCAACATCGGCATGCTCTCCTCCCTGGAGAACGAAGCGCCCGACCTGCTCACCCAGATCGGCAACCAGCTCAGCGCCGCCGGCTTCGACCGCCAGGAGTCCAAGGTCTCGGCGGACGACTGGTCCCGGAAGGTGGAGTCCGGTCAGGCCACCGACTTTGACCTCCTGGTCGGGAAGTGGTCGTTCGGCCTCGTGGAGGAGGTCAACGACCTCTTCCAGACCCGCTCGGGCACCAGCACCGGCTCGCGGAACATCTTCAACTACAGCAACCCGGAAGCCGACCAGTTGATGGTCGAGTACAACCAGGCGCGCACCGACACCGCCGCGTTCGATGCCTACCACAAGCTCCACGCGCTCCTGGCCACCGACCTGCCCTACCTGTTCCTCTGGAAGCTCGACACCAAGAGCGCCTGGCGCACCGAAGTGCGGGGCAACGTGATCTCGCCGTTCTACTATTGGACCGAGGTCGACGGCTGGAAGCTCCAGTAGCCCGGTGATGACGGCGGTTCGCCAGGACCCGAAGCGGATGAGGGCCCCACGATGAAGGCGTGGTGGGTTCGCCCTGGCGTTCGCCTGTTGGCCGCAGTTTTGCTGCCGCTCCTGGTGCCGGCGATCATCACGGCGCTCATCTGGGCGCTCCCGGGCGATCCCTCGGAGATCATCTGCCCCAAGGCAACCTGCAGCGGCACCGCGGAGCTGGCCGCGCGCTGGCACCTGGACAAGGGGGCGTGGAGCTTCTTCGTGCAGTGGGTCGGCAACGCCGTGCACGGGGACTTCGGCAACAGCTGGCGCGTGGAGCAGGGGCTCCCGGTGGCCGACCTGCTGGTCGACTCCGTCCCGGTCACCGTGAAGCTGGTGGTGCTCAGCCTGATCCCCATCCTCCTGGGCGTGGTGGGCGCCGCCACGGGCCTGCTCCCCGCGCGCACGGACGGCCTGTTCTCCGCGGTGGGCCTCGTCCCCGCGCTGGTTTTCTCCCTGCTCGGCTCGGCCGCGATCGTGGTGAAGTTCGGCGCGGGCGCCTTCGACAGCGAGGCCAATCTCTGGCGGCTGGTGGTGGGCGCGGCGGTGCTCGGCTTCTCCGACGGCGCGTTCGCGTCTGCGGTCAGCGGTGTTCGCGGTGTGTTCTCCGCGGAGCGCAACCAGCGCTACGTGAGCATCGCGATCCTCCGGGGGGAGCGTCCGCTCGCGAACATGCTCCCCAATGTGGCGCCCGCCCTCACCGGGCAGCTGCGCGCCCGCATCCTCCACCTGCTCAGCGGCGCGGTGGTGGTGGAGGTCGTCCTCGGCCTCACCGGCGTCGGCGACCTGCTCTGGAGCGGCACCCTGAAGCAGGACTTCGGCGTCGTGCTCGCCGCCGCGACGACCTTCGCGTGTTTCAGCGCGTTCCTCCTCGTGGTGCAGGCGGCCGTCGAGGTGGGCGTCGCGCTGCACGTACGCCGCGCCCCCGTCCTCGCCGACGTGGCGCGGGTGGCCGCGTGAGCTCCCGCCGCTTCTCCGCCGGGCTGGCGCTCGCGGCGTTCGCCGCGTTGTTCCTGCTGGCGATCACCGCGCCCGCCCACCTCTCCGACGCGACCCTCGAGCCCTCGATGCGCTTCGCGTCGCCGAGCGTGCTCCCGCCCTTCGGCGCGGACCGTCTCGGGCGGCCGCTGTTGCAGTACGCGCAGCAGGGCGCCGAGATCGTGATCGGCCCGGCGTTGGCTGCGGCGTGCTTCGTGGCCGTGCTCAGCATCGCGGGCGGGCTGCTTCGCTGTGTGGGCGACCAGCGGGTCGATGCCCTGATCCAGGGCCTCGGCGAGGTGCTCGGCGCGCTGCCCCGAATGGTGGTCATCCTGGTGGCGGCGCTGCTCATCCCCAGCACGTCCCGCGGGCTGCTCCCGCTCGCGCTGGTGTGGGCGCTCCTCGCGGCGCCCGGCGCGATGGACGAAGCGGCGGCTGTGGCCGAGCGGCTCGGCGGCGCCCGGTTCGTGGAGGCGCTCCGTGCCCACGGATTCTCGTGGAGCCGGGTGTTCCTCTACCACATCGTGGCGTTGAACCTTCGCCCGGTGGTGGTGCGCCAGGCGGCGGAGGTCCTCCTCCAGGTCACGTTCCTCGAGCTCGGCCTCAGCTACCTCGCCGTGCAGGGGAACGAAGCGAGCTTCACCCACCCCGACTCGCTGAAGTCCTGGGCTGACCTGCTCTATATGGGGTACACCGCCATCGGCCTCGGCACGCCGACCTGGCACGCGTTGGCGCTCGGCCTCGGCCTGGTCGCGCTCACCACGGTGATCGCCCGCTCCACCACCACCGCGGTGAGGGCGCGATGAGCGAGCTCCTCCGCCTGCGTCAGCTCGCGATCCGCGCGCCCGACCGCCCGCTCGTCGAGGGGGTGGACATCACCGTCCACGCCGGGCAGGTCACGGCGCTCTGCGGGCCCTCGGGCTCGGGAAAGTCGCTCACGGCGCGGGCCTGCATGGGGGTCATCGACGTGCTCCCCGGGCTCGCCGGCGGATCCTTGCACCTGCCGGAGCGGGGCGACCACGACTGGTACTCCGGCGTCGCCGGGGCGGGTGCGCCGGGGCACGCCCGGCTCCTGCGGACCACCGAGGCGCTGCGCGGCGGGTACATCAGCTACTCGCCGCAGGCCGCGTCCAGCGCGCTCAACCCCGGGCGCACCATCGGGCGGCAGATGGAGATCGCGGTCTCGCGCCGGGAGAAGCGCCCGGCCGACGCCGCGGCCGCGATGGCCGAGCTGCTCCGCGAGGTCGGGCTGCCGGCGCGGGCCTCCTCCGCGCTTCCCGGTGAGCTCTCCGGCGGGCAGTGCCAGCGCGCCGCCCTCGCCATCGCCATGGCGTCCGACCCCCGCCTGCTCATCGCCGACGAGCCGGAGACCGGGTTGGACCCCGTGCTTCGCCGTCAGGTCGTCGAGCTTTTGCTCACGGTCGGCAAGGCCCACAACTGCGGCATCCTGCTCATCTCCCACCACGAAGACACCGTGCACCGCATCGCGGAGCACGTCGTGCGGCTCACCGCGCCGGCCGGCGCCGGGGGGGCGGGATGAGCGCGATCGTCGAGGTCAAGGGGGTCCACAAGCGCTTCGACGTGCCCGGCGCGTGGCCATGGAGCCCGCGGCGTCAGGTTCATGCGGTTCGCGGCGTCGATCTGGTGGTTCAGCCCGACGAGGTCGTGGCGCTGGTCGGGCAGTCCGGCTCGGGGAAGACCACGCTTTCGCGGATGGTGCTCGGCCTGGAGAACCCCACCCTCGGGGAGATCTGGATCGAAGGAAAACGCTGGGACAACTTGCCTGAGCGGGAGCGGCAGGCGCGGCGCCTGGCCTACCAGTACATCCCGCAGGACGCGATGTCCGCGCTCGATCCCCAGCAGACCGTGCTCGAAGCCATCGTGGAGACGCTCACCGTCCTCGCCGGGAAGTCGGCGGCGGAGGCGGTGGAGGTCGCCGCAACGATGCTCGCCCGCCTCGGCCTTGCCCACCGCCACCACGCGCTCCCTCGCGAGCTCAGCGGTGGCGAACAACGCCGGGTCACCCTCGCCCGCGTGCTCGCGCTCAATCCCCGCCTCGTCGTCGCCGACGAGCCCACCTCCGGCCTCGATCCCGACCGGCGCGCCGCCGTGCTCGAAGACCTGGTCGGCAACCTGCCCGCCGGGGCCGGGTGTATCCTGGTGACCCACGACCTCGACGCCGCCGTCGACTATTGCCACCGCGCGGTGGTGATGCTCGAAGGCGAGGTGATCGAGGTGGTGGACCTCCGCCACGAAGAAGCCCGCCACCCCTACACCCGCTCCCTCCTCGATCCCTGGCACGACCCCGGAGGTGCCCCATGACCCGGACGCTCATTCTCTGCGCCCTCGGGCTCAGCCCCATCCTCGTCCCGCTCGCCCACGCGGACGACGTGTCGCACGCCGAGCACACCCGGCTGAGCGAGGAGATGCGGAAGCTCGCCCAGCGCAACGCCTGGACGGCGGTCGAGGCCCAGTACGAGAAGCTCATGGAGCTGGAGGCCAAGGGCGAAGTCCTGACCTACCAGGAGAACAAGCTCGGGGCGGAAGCGGCCCGCTCCATCGGCGACATGAGCGGCTGCCGGACGCGCCTGCTCAAGGCTGCGAAGATCGAGGGCAAGCCCGAGGTGGTGAGCTGGCTCGCCGAGATCGACCAGCAGTACGGCCCGGTGAAGATCACCTTTGATCCGGACTACACCGGGGAGCGTTCGCTGGTGCCCACGGTGCCTCCGTTCGCCCCCGACCAGCGCGCGGCCATCGCCTGGGTCGCCACCTACGTGGCCGACCACAACTTCGAGGGCATCCTCCCCGCGGGCGAGTACACCGTCTCCGGGGTCACCATCACGGTGGCGGTGGGTGGGGCGCCCGCGGTGGCGGCGATCGCTCCGGCGGCCACCGACAAGCGGCACCTGTTCCACTTCGCCTACGCGGGGCCGCGGATCGACGCTGGCGCGGCCGTGCTGTTCTCCGGTGAGCCGGAGTCGGGTGGCAGCTTGCAGCCCGGCGCGTTCGGCGGTCCGGGCGCGCGGGTGGGGCTCGGGCTGGAGATCGGCGCCTCTGAACACTTCGGGGTCATCGCCCAGGTCGGGTACCACGACCTCTTCGGCGCCCCGACGGTGGAGGGCACCCGGAAGGACGGGGTGGAGATTCCCACCAACCAGGTCCACATGGGCTACGGATGGCTGGCCGCCTCCCTGCGCTTCGACGACTTCTGGGTCGCCGCGGGCCCGATCTGGAGCATCGGCGCCGGCACGGTCACGGGCGTCGCGGCGGATTGCCGCAAATCGCTGGATTGTACGGACCCCGCCACGGGTCACGCCGCGTACTCCGACGCCGCCGGCGCCGAGTATGAGGTGCTCACCGGGACCTTGATGGCAGGCGGGGGCGCGGCCAGCGTCTCCTACGCCTTCGCCGACATCGGGAGCCTCCGCGGCGCGATCAGCGTCGAAGGCGGCGCCCAGACCGATCTCAGCCGCCTGTACCCCTGGGGTCAGGTCGCGTTCACCATCGCCCCGTCCGCCGAGGGAGGGAAGAAGAAGTGATGCTCACCCTGCTTGCCGCAACGCTCGCCCACGCCACCGAGATCACCTGGGTCGGGGGAGGTCACGGGAGCAATCCCCAATGGTCCGCCGACGGAAACTACCTGGCGTTCGAGGTAAATAACAACGCCGACAAGGTGGACCTGTACGTGGTGAAGATCACCGCCGGGGCCCCGGGCGCGCCCACCAAGGTGGTGATCCCCGGCTCCTCCTCGGGCTTCTCCGGAGGTGGCGGCTTCGCGGCCGCGCCGGTCTGGCACCCGAAGCAGCAGGTGCTCTTGTTCCAGGGGTCCAACCCGGGCGGCACGATGCGCCTGTACTACCTGGCCGCCACCAACCCGGCGCCGGCGGAGTACCTCAGCGGGGCGCAGGCGCCCGGCGCGCTCGCGTGGCCGTCCATCTCGCCCGACGGCACCACCGTCGCGTACGTCAGCTCGGCCTCCGGCTCGGGCGACGTGATGTTGTTCTCCCAGACAACGAACAAGGTCACCGCGGCGTTCCCGAGCACCAAGGAGCCGGAGAACGCCCCGACCTTCGGCTCGGACAGCAAGCGGCTGGTGTTCTCGCGCAAGAACTACGGTTCGGAGGACATCTTCACCATCGGCGCCGGTGAGACGGCCGCGACCCCGGTGAAGGGCGCCACCGGCAATGGCGACCAGACCCGGCCCCGCCTCGCGGGAACGGACACCGTCTACTTCACCGGTGAGCGCGGCGTCGACCACTGGGACATCGGCATCGTGCCGGTCGCGGGCGGGGATCGCCGCATCCTCGCGAAGGACGTGCGCCTGCCTCAGCGGGCCGCGCCAGCCCTCACTCCGGACGGCAAGGCGGTCGTGTATGGCTCCAGCGAGCCGGCGAAGGACGGCTCGGTGTACATCACCAAGCTCGACGGCAGCGGCACCGTTGAGATCAAGACCGGCATGGCGGCCGTCGGCGAGCCCTCCGTGGTTACCGCAGGCGGCAAGAGCTGGCTCGCGTTCACGGCGCTCCCGTCCGCGGGCAGCGACTGGCGGCAGCTGCACGTGATCGACATCACGGGGAAGATCTGAGCTGAACGAGGGGAGGGGAGGGGTTCCCCCTCCCACCTCGGCAGGACCGTCGCGAGCCCAAAGTGGGCCAGCCACGACCGGCGTCGGCGCTCGTCCGCGTGAGGCGGACCGGAGGGCGGTCGCGGCCTCGGGGCGCTCGGCGGCCCGGGCGCATATGCCGCGGCCGGTTCCGGCGCGCGCGGCGCTGGAACGGAGGGCCTCCGGCCCGACCCCGGAGGGAGGCCGGCGGCGACCGCAGGGAGCCGACACGCCCGGCTGTCCAGCGCGGCCGCCCCGCCCGATGCACCCCACAGGTCCTTCGCGGGCTATACCGGCCCTGCGCATGACGGACCTGCTCGCTCGTATCGGCCACTTCGGCGCCTTCGCCGGGCGCGTCGCCGTGCGGATGGTGACCCCTCCGTGGAACCACGAGGACTTCTTCCGCCACGCGTGGACCGTCTCCGTACGTTGCCTCCTCCCGGTCATCGCGGTGACCTTCCCGTTCGGGCTGGTCATCGGCCTCCAGGGCCTCGCGATCTTCGACCTCTTCGGCGCCCAACGCCTCCTGCCGAGCCTCATCTCGGTGGCCGTGCTCCGCGAGCTCTCGCCGGTGCTCGCCAGCGTGCTCGTCGCCGCCCAGGCCGGCAGCTCCTACGCCGCGGAGCTCGGATCGATGCGGATCAAGGAGGAGCTCGACGCGACGGAGATCATGGCCGTCGACAGCGTCCGCTGGCACGTCGCGCCGCGCGTGGCCGCGCTGATGCTCGCCTGCCCGATCCTCAACACCGTGGGCGACCTCGCGGGGCTCGCCGGCGGCTACACCATGGCCGTGGTGGTGAAGGGCGAACCGAGTGGGGTCTTCCTGGCGAACCTCTGGGTGTTCACCCACCCTTCCGATGTGGTGGGCGGCCTCATCAAGACCACCATCTTCGGGGCGATCATCGGGATGATCGCCTGCTACCATGGATTTTACGCCACCGGCGGCGCCGCGGGGGTGGGCCGGGCGGTGAACGACACGGTCGTGCGCGCGGCGCTCAGCTTCTTCGCGGTGAACTACTTCCTCACCTCGGCGCTCTTCGGATGAGCGCGCTCGCCTGGGTCGGGGGTCTCGCGTACTTCGCGTGGGACTGGTTCAAGGTCGCCGTGACCCGCCGTCCGCCCGCCGGGCAGACGCTCATCGAGGCCTACCGGATCGGGGTGCAGTCGTTGCCGGTGCTGCTCACGATCAGCGTCTTCGTGGGGACCAACCTCGCGCTCCAGGGCTACAACGCCTTCGTTCCGCTCGGTGGCCAGCGGCTGGTGGGGATGTTCGTGGCGATGGCGGGCGTCCGCGAGCTCGCGCCGCTCATCGCTGCCGCGATGATCGCGGCCAAGGCCGGCACCGAGATGGCCTCGCAGATCGCCGTGATGCGCACCCGCGAGCAGATCGACGCGCTCGAGGTGATGGCGGTGAACCCGTACTGGTACCTCGTGACCCCGCGCCTCTACGCCATCCTCGCGGTGATGCCGGCGCTCTCGCTCATCGCTGTCTTCGTGACTGTGTGTGCTTCCTACTGCGTGGCCGTCTTCCAGCTCGGGCTCAACGGGCCCACGTTCTTGGAGTACGCCCGCACCTCCACCCACCTCCGCGACATCCTCACCGGCGAGCTCAAGGCCCTGGTCTTCGCGGTGATCATCTGCTTTGTGAGCTGCTACTGCGGCTTTCGGTCGGAGAAGGGGCCGGAGGGCGTGGGCAAGGCGACCAACCAGGCGGTGGTGCTCAGCTGCATCCTCTGCGTGAGCTTCAACTACCTCGTGTCCCAGGTGCTGTATGGCTGAGCCGACGGACGCCCCGGTCCGCCTCGTGGACGTGCACAAGCGGTTCGGCACCCTCACCGTGCTCGACGGCGTGAGCCTCGACATCCCCCGCGGCCAGACCACCGCGATCATCGGGCCCTCCGGCACCGGCAAGAGTGTGCTCCTCAAGCACATCGTCGGGCTCATCAAGCCCGATGCGGGCGAGGTGTCGGTCTTCGGCACGAACATGGCGACCGCGCCGGAGCGCGAGGTCTACGCCGTGCGCAAGCGCCTCGGCATGCTCTTCCAGGACGGCGCGCTCTTCGACTCCTTCTCCACGGGCGAGAACATCGAGTTCCCGCTCAAGCAGCACCACCCGGAGATGTCCCCGGCGCAACGCCGCGCGCGGGTGGAGGAGGTGCTGGCCATGGTGGAGCTGCCCGGGCTGTACGACCGGCCCACCCCCGCGCTGTCGGGCGGCCAGCGGAAGCGGGTCGGGCTCGCCCGCGCCATCGTCACCGGCCCGGAGCTGGTGCTCTTCGACGAGCCGAACTCCGGCCTCGATCCCATGACGTCGGACGCGATCGACGCGCTCATCGGCCACTTGAAGGAGACGTTGGGCATCACCTTCGTGGTGATCACCCACGACATCGTCGGCACGATCAACGTCGCCGACCACATCGCCATGCTCTACGGCGGCAAGCTGGTGGCCTGGGGGACCTGCGCGGAGGTGACCCACAGCGAGCACCCCATCGTGCGGCGCTTCCTGGGGCGCAACCTGATCCTCCCCGCGCCGCACGACCCGGCTTCGGCGCGGCTTCCGAGCATCTGAGGGCGGGGGAGGTTACCCGGCCGCGTGTCCCGTCGTCACGAGATCGGCGTCGGCCTCCTGGTCGTGGGCGCCTCTGCGATCCTCGCGTTCATGGCGCTCGAGGTGGGGGCGATCCGTGGCCTCGGCCGCTCCATCACGGTGGAAGCGTCGTTCTCCGATGCGGCCGGGCTCTCGGATGGCGCGGTGGTCTCGGTCTCCGGCGTGCCGGTCGGGCGGGTGGAGAAGCTGGGCGTGGCCCACGGCGGCGCCGTCGCCACCCTGAGCCTCGACGCGGAGGCGGGGTTGCGCCAGGACGTGAAGGTGGCGGTCCGCGCCCGCTCCGTGCTCGGCGAGAAGTACGTGGAGCTCACGCCGGTCTCCGACACGGCGCCGCTGCTCGCCGACGGCGGGAAGCTCCTCTCGGTCGGCCAGCCCGTGGAGATCGACCAGCTGGTCACCTCCCTCGGCCCGCTGGTCAACGCGCTCGATCCCGAGGCGCTCAAGGTGCTCACCGACGCGTTGAAGGCCGATCCGGAGCGCGCCACCCGCATGCTCGACGACGCCGAGCGGCTGCTCCACAACGCGGCGGTCGCGTCCGATGCGTTCCCCGAGATCGCCACGAAGGCGAAGTCCACCCTGGAGAGCGTGGAGCGCACCAGCGAGAGCGCCCGCCCCGTCGTCGCCCACGCCAACGGCACGCTCACCAAGGTGGACGGCGCGGTGGACCGGGCGGACGCGCTCGTCGCCTCGGTGGACCCCAAGAAGGTCGACGCCCTGGTGGACGACTTGAGCGCCGCCGCCAAGGAGGGCCGGGTGGTCATCGAGAAGGTGAACCGCCAGACCGGGCGGATCGAGAGCCTCCTGGTGAAGGCCGACTCGTTCACTCGGGAAGACTGGCTACGTATCACCCAGGAGGAGGGCATCCTGATCCGCCTCTCCCCGCGGGACGCGCACATCCTCGCTGAGCAGGGACACAAATGAATCGCGCCAAGGTCCGTCGGCTGGTGGGGATGTTCGGCGTGCTGGTCGTCCTGGAGATCGCCTCCCGGATCTACCTGAGCTACGCCGTGGGGGACGCGCGGATGCTCCAGCCCGATCCCCGCCGGCTCTGGCGCCTCGCCCCCGCGTCCGCCAACCTCGCCGGCAGCTACGCGGTGGACAGTGACGGCTTCCGCCAGACCACCGCCCCCGGCCCCGACGGCGCCCCGCTCATCCTCACGGTCGGCGACTCCAGCATCTTTGGCGACGGCGTGGCCGACGGGTACACCATCCACGAGCAGCTCGCCGCTACGCTCACCGCGGACGGGTCGCCCGCGCGCGGCCGCTCGTTGGCGGTCCCCGGCTACTCCACGCTCCAGACGCGGGTCGTGATGCAGGATCTCGGCTGGTCCCTTCAGCCCAAGGTCCTCGTCATCGGCAACCTGTGGAGCGACTCCACGCTCGACATCATCCGCGACATGGACCTGTACCACCAGTACGGCACCTTCGCGGCGCGCACCGAGATCCAGCTCTCCAAGCTGGGTTTGTTCCGCGTGGTGAAGCGCACGTTCAACTCGGCACGCGGCAAGCCCGCGGAGCGGGTCATCTCCTGGCCCCAGCCCGGGGACACCGGCGTGCGGCGCGTGCCGCTCGCGGACTACGCGGCGAACCTGGAAGCGCTGGTGGAAGACGCCCGGACGCGGGACATCGGCGTGGTCTTCCTCGGCCTCTGCACCACCACCATGGTGTCGCGTGGGCGCACCGAGAGCGATCCGGTGTACCCCTACTCCGACGCCCAATATCGCGTCGCCCAGGCCCACAACCTCCCTTACGTGGACGCCATGCGGGTGTTCCAGCGCTCGGGGATGAGCTCCGGCGCGCTGTTCGTGGACGACCTCCACCCCTCCGCCCAGGGGGACACGCTGCTCGCTCGCGCGCTCGCGACCGCCCTGGAGGACGCCGGCTGGCCCACCCGCGTGCCCGTGCCGTTGGCCGCTGCGCCCATCCACGTCGGAACCGACGTCTGGGACGGCACCGCCCCCGCGCAGAAGACCAGCGTGGCGGGCTCGCTCGCGAACGGCGACATCTAGGGCTTCATGTTGAGCGTTCCGCTGCGAACGCCGAGGCTCGTGCTCCGGGCGCTGGACGAGGGCGATCTCGACGAGCTCGTGCGGCTCAACGACGACCCCCTCGTGCTGCGGTTCACCGGGGACGGCCCGGTCGACCGCACGGGCGCGGCGGCGGTGCTCCGCGATCGCATCCGGCCGCAGTACGCGCGCGGAGTGGGGCGCCTCGCGGTGGTGCGCGCCGCGGATGGCGTGTTCCTCGGCTGGTGCGGCCTCCGCTACGACGCCCAGGAAGACCAGTACGACCTTGGTTATCGACTGCACGTCGCCGCGCGCGGCCACGGGTACGCCACGGAGAGCGCGCTCGCCGTGGTGGCGGACGCTCGCGAACGGTTGTCCGGCGCGCGGATCGTCGGGCGGGTACACCCGGAGAACGTGGCGTCGCAGCGGGTGCTCGAGCGGTGTGGGCTGCGCCGCCTCGGGGATGTCGCGGAGGGAGAACCGCCGTTTCTCACCTACGGCTGAGCAAGGACGAGCCCATGGCAAAGGGCCGAGGCGCCGGACGGCCGTTCTCGCCCGGCGGCGCCGCGGTCGAGGAGCCGCCGGGGCGAGAAGGGTCGGGTGGGGCGCGTCCCCGGGGCCCGTCCGGCGGCCGCCGGGACAGGATACCTCGGGCGGATGTCGACGCCCGCCGCGCTCCGCCCCGCCGCCACCGTCATCCTCCTCCGCGACGGGGCCGACGGCCCCGAGGTGTGGCTCATGGAGCGCAGCCGCTCCGTCGGCTTCATGCCGAGCGCGTGGGTCTTCCCCGGTGGTCGGGTGGACCCCGCGGACGAAGCTACGCCCGTCCTCGGCGGGGACCTGGAGCGCGTCCCCCGGGCGTTCTGGGCCGCCGCCCTCCGCGAGATGGCCGAAGAGGCCGGCGTGGCCCTCCGCGACGGCGAAGCGTGGGACCTCCGCGGGGTGAACGTGTGGGCGCACTGGATCACCCCCGAGGTGGAGCCGCGCCGGTACGACACGTGGTTCTTCGTGGCGAAGCTGCCCGAGGGCGCCGACGCCGTGGTGGACGGCGAGGAGGCCACCCGCGGCGGGTGGTTCCGTCCGGTCGAGGCGATGGCGCGGTCCGAGCGCGGCGAGCTGCCGGTGGCGCCGCCGACGCTGCGCACGCTGATGGAGCTGGCGCCGTACGACTCGGTCGAGGCGGTGCTCGCTGCCCGCCGTCACACGCCGCCGATCATGCCGCGCTTCGTGCAGGACGGGGAGCAGACGTTCGTCTTGCTCCCGGGCGACCCGGAGCATCCGTCCGCGGAGCAGGTGGAGCCGCCGTGGCGATACGAGTTCAGTCGCGGGCGGTGGTGGGCGCGGGCGTGATCCCCGAGCTCCTGCCGGGGCCGGGGCGTGAGCCCGAGCGGGTCTACCTCGTCGCGGACGCGCCGCCGCCCGGCGCTTCGCCCCGGTTCCCCGGGGCGGCCGGGCGGCTCGCTCACCACTGGGTCCTCCGCGGCCCCGACGCCGCCACGCAAGCCGAGCGCCTCCTGGCCTCCGGCCGGGCCGAGACGGCGGCGCGGGCGCTCCGCGCGGCGCCGCCCCCGGACGACGATCTCCCGCCCGAGACGCCGGCGTTCCCGCAAGCGTGGCGGGGGGTCGAGCCGGAGGGGCTGGGCTTCGATGAGGGCGCACAATTCCCTGGAAGTTCGGGGGAGTACGTCACCATCGTTGACGTGGAGTTCGACTGGGACCCCGCCCACGAAGACCTCCTCCACAGCGCCGCCCGCCTCGGCGGCGAGCCCGACCCCACGTGGCAGTTCCACGGCTCAGGTGTCCTCGGCATCCTGGCCGCTGGGGACAACGGCTTCGGCGTGGTCGGCGGGGCGCCCGGGGCCGCCGTGCTGGTCGAACACCCCTACTTCGCGAATGATACCGGCCTCTTGGAGTACGATCCTGCGCGGGCGATCGTGGAGGCCGCCGCGGTGCTTTCCCCCGGAGACGTCATCCTCGTCGAGCAGCAGGCCTACGGCCCGGACTTCGAGTTCGTCCCGATCAGCATCGACGCCGGCGTCCGCGACGCGATCCGCGCCGCCACCGCGGCGGGCATCGTGGTGGTGGAGCCCGCCGGCAACGACGCTGTCGACCTGGACGACCCGGTCTACGAAGGGGCCTTCACCGACGAGACGGGCGTGCTCCGGGTCGGCGGCGGGGAGCCCTCCACCGGAGACCTCCCCGGCGCGCGCGACGGCTCCAACTGGGGCAGCTCGGTCGTGGTGCAGGGCTGGTCCGCAGGCATCGTCACGGTGGGCGGCCCGCCCTACACCGACCTCTGGTACCCGGACGCCGACCCGCGGCAGGCGTACACCGCCCAGTTCGGGGGGACGAGCGGGGCGTCGGCGATGGTGGCGGCGGCGGTGGCGGTGGTGCAGTCCACGGCGATCGCGAGCCGCGGGGCGCCGCTCGCGCCTGCGGAGGTCGAGGCGCTGCTCGTCGAGGCGGGGTGGCCGGCGCCGGCGGGCAGCGAGCCGGTGGGCGCGCTGCCGGACCTCCGGCGGGTGCTGCGGGGGTGGCTGGTGCCGTGAGCGGCGGGGCTGCGCGGCCGAGACAGCGGGCCCCGGGAGGAGGCGCGACGGCCGCTCCGACTCAGCGCGCGCGCCGCCCGGGATCGACCGAGCCCACCCCGCTCACCGTCGACGTGGTCCGCGCGCCGCGCCGGAGCTCAGCGATGTGGCTCGCATCCAGCTCCACCCGGTAGGTCGCGCTGAAGCCGCGGTGTTCGCTCACGGTGCCCTTCGCCTGCACCAGGATCCCCTGGTGGTTCAACACAAAGTAGATCGCGCCGGTCTGGGGGAGGGGACGCCCATCGGAGTTCAGCGTGAGCACGCCCGCGCTGAGCTGGGTGTGCACATCGAAGGAGAAGGCCTCCGGAGTGCGCCAGTCGACCTTCACGTAGGTCGTTCCACCAAGGTTGGACGCGACCCACGTGGGGTCGTCGGTGACCACGGTGCCGGGGGAGGCGGGCGGCGGCGGCGCGGGCGGGCCGCCGAAGCCGCCCGAGCGCAGCGGCGCCGGGCCCTGGGGCGCCGGGACGTGTGCCGAGGTGGACGGGATCCCGGTGGGGATGGGCGTGCCGGGCCGCGCGGACGCCTGGGACCACGTGGACGCCGTCGAGCGCGGGTTGCCGCCCATCGACTCGGGGTTCGCGTGGGAGACGTACCGGGTGGCGGGCGCGGCCGGGGGCGCGGGCGGCACGTTGGGCGAGGGGGCGGGCGACGCTGCCGCGGGTCGGGGCGCTTCGGAGCCACGCGTGAGGGCGGCCTTCAGCGCGTCGCGCATCGCGGCCCGGCCGCCGCCTTCGCTCAGGGAGCTCGAGGACCAGGTGGCCGCGCTGCTGGGGGTGGCGCCGCCGCCCACGCCCGAGGGGTGCTTGACCCCGCCGCCCATCCGCTCGAGCGCCGCGCGGCGTTCGCGCTCGGCGACAGAGGAATAGGTCGCCTTCATCGCCCCGGACCCGTCGTGCACATCGGAGAGGTCGCTGAGCGTGCCGCCGCTGCGCTTGACCTTGAGGAACTGGTGCCAGCGCACCTGATCGTCGCTGGCCACCGAGTCCAGCCGAACGAGGTACGCCGTGGGTTCGCCCTGGGCGGTGGGGAGCGCCCGCATCACGGTGCCGTGGAGCATGGCGTTTCCGGGGACCGGCTGAAGATCGACCTTCAGCACAACCGGATCCATGGGCTTGAGCGAACAGTCGACCTGCACGTGCAGCCGCGCGCCTTCGAGCCACACCAGCTTCCCGAAGTTCAGCGATCCGCCCCCCTGCACCCCCGTGGATGCGCGTACGGTGATGCGTTCGGCGGCGGGTCCAGGGGACGACGGCGGAGGGTTGGTCACAGCGGCGCCCGTTTATGCAGGATCGGGCTTCGGGTCAAGTGAAAGCCGAACACGGCGCAGGGGCATCGTGTCCGGCCTGCTGCGGACGCGGGAGGTGCCGCGCGGCATGGCTCGGGCAAGCCCGTAGGGGTCCCGAGGGGGAGCGACGTATGAAAGCGCGCGGCCAGGCCGCCCGCCCCGCCAGGCTCGCGGCGACGGCTCCTCGACCGCCGAGGGGTCCGGGCGGAAGGTCCGTGGGGCGCCACCGGCCCCTCGACAGGGTCGACCCCGCTATTGCGGAGGATCAGCCCGTTTGATCGTCGAACTCAGGGAGAGGGGACGGCGTGCGCACGCCCGCGTGGGGCGAAGGGCCGAGCAGCTCGTGAAGGGGCGCGTCGGGGACGCCCAGCCACGCGGCGAGGCGTGCCGTTGGGCCGGCGTGCGCCAACGCCACCCGCGGGAGCTCGGGGTTCGTCAACCAGAGCTCGACGACGGCGGGATGATCGTCACGTCCCGCGAGGTGGTCTTGAAGCTCTCCGTAGGAAGGGAGGAACAATGCGCCCTCGACGTCGTGGAACCAGAGCCCGGGCCGCCCGGTGCGGAGGGTGTCGCCGAGCCGGATCCCGACGTCCTCCGCCGGCGCCGACGTGGCCGCGCGGCGGGTCTCGGCGCGGGTCGGCCGGTCGCCGCGGGGGCCCCGGTCTTCGTGGAGCAGGTGTCGGTAGAAGGCGTCGAGCGCGTCCTCCATCGCCTCGGCATTGGGGAAAACGACCAGGTCGGCGCTGAAGTGTTCGAGGAAGACCCGACGCTGGTCCCGTTGCCGGGCGTAGCCTGCGCGGAGCTCTCGGAGCCGGGCGAGCTGCGCGGGTTCGGGGCCTTCGCGCCACTGGTGCAGCAGCTCCATGCGCGCCATCACCCCGCGCACGCCGTAGAGCCCCGGGTCACCGAAGAACTCCATCCCGCCGCGCCAGGGCACCAACCGGGCCTTGAGCACCGTGCGGCGCGGCAGTTCGGCTTGCGCCGCGGCGCCCACGCGAACAGCGACCTCGCGGTCGTCGGCCACGTCGCGGAGCAGGACGAGTCCGTCGTCGTGTCCGTCCACCGTGAACAGGCCCGTGTGCACCCCGAGCGGCCATTCGGCGAGGTCCTCGAGGCCGGGTTCGCCGGCGAGGCGCTCGGCGAGGGTGCGGCCGGTGGGGTCGAGCCACTCGGTGGCCACGAAGTCGAGGAGGTCCGCCCAGTCCTCCGGTTCGGGCGCCTGCCCGAGCAGGGCATGGGCCGCCTCCGCGAGCGTCTCCGCTTCGCGGGCGAGGCCCCACAGTCGTGCACGTACGTCGGAAATTCCCCGGACCACTTGCCCTCCGGCCGGTGCGTATATAGCTGCCTCCCCGTCATGCGCCCCCTCCTTCTGTTTGTCCTGGTAGGCTGCGATCCCGACAACCAGCTCGCCGTCGCCGAGCCGGAGCTGGTGGTCGAGCCCGCCACGATCGACTTCGGAGAGATCGTCGTGGGCGACTACGGGGAGATCGGCGCCGTGGTGCGCAACGACGCGCTCGGCACCCTCAAGATCGACGGAGCGGAGTTCGAATCCGGCGCGTCCGCCGACCTTCAGGTGCTCAGCTGGCCCGAAGAGCTGGAGGCCGGCAAGGAGGGGCTGCTGGTCGTGCACTACACGCCCGACATGGAGGGCGAGGACTTCGGCACGTTGAACCTCTCCACCAACCAGCCGGACAAGCCGGTGTTCCCGGTTTCGGTCACCGGGATGGGCGTGAAACCGTGCATCGACATCGACCCGGAGTTGCTCTGGTTCGGCACGGTGGCGCCGGGCGAGTCGTCCACCAAGTCCTTCCAGGTGCGCGCTGGGTGCTCGGGCACGCTGCACATCGGCAACGCGGCGTTCCCGGGCGGCGAAGCAGCGGCCTACTCGATGAAGCTCCCCGACGGGTGGGAGACGCCCTACGCGCTGCGCACCGGCTTCTCCTTCACCGTGGAGGTCACCTTCGCCCCGCCGGACACCAACGAGTGGGTGGGGGAGATCTGGTTCGAGAGCAACGACCCGGATGACTCCACCTCCGCGGTGAAGCTCAAGGGCAACACGGTGGACGACCCCACCGAGAACGAGCCCCCCGTGGTGGAGATCACCACGCCCAACGCCGGGGAGTATTTCCTCGACAACCAGCTGGTCACCCTCACCGGCGCGGTCTACGACGCCGACGAAGCGGTCACCAACCTCATCTGCGCCTGGTACGGCGACGGGACGAAGCTCGGGGACGCGAGCGGCACCGTCGGCATCGACGGGGTGGTCGCCGGGGCGACGCTGCTGCCCGTGGGCGACGTGGACGTGGAGCTCCGCTGCTTCGACAGCGAGGGCGCCAAGGGCTCCGACAGCACGACGGTGAAGGTCTGGAAGCACGACGAGCCGCTCCGGTACGTCATCTCCGGCGGCGAGTCGGAGTTCGACTACTTCGCGATCGACGACGACATCAAGTTCCTCCTCAACGGCGCGTCGTTCTACGACGACAACAACGACGTCTACGACAACCTCGCGCCGATCTCCTTCGAGGCGATGCCCGGCGACACGCTGCAGATCACCGCAGTGGACCAGAACTCGTGCGACGCGGCGGTCGACCCGCTCATCCTCCACTGGGGCACCGGCAAGTCGCAGGGCCTCAACGACGAGATCTGCCTCTCCGCCTGCCCGGAGCACGCCTGCTACGACGGCACTTACTTCGGGCCGTGGCCGTCGGTGATCCTGGACGAGACGTACACGATCTCGATCCCGTAGGTCAGCCGACCCAACGTGATCTCCGCTCACCCGGCGAGGACGCGGCGCCGGGGGGGCGGGATTCACGACGTCGTCAGGCGAGCGCTTGTGGCCTCGGCAAGAGTGCGCCTCATACCGAATGACCCTGACTCGGATCGGTCCGGGAAGAACCCTCGCCCGGCAGCAAGCTATAGAGGGGCTCCCCGGCATGCGCAAGTTCGTGGTCGGTTTTCACCGACGGTGGTCGGTTCGTTGACGCGGCGGGTGACGTCGTCGGAGCGGGGC
>CAIXRH010000255.1 GCA_903921785.1 uncultured Pseudomonadota bacterium | reverse complement strand
GACGACACCGACCCCTCGGCGTGGGTCGTGGACGACTTCGCCGACACCGTCGAGGCCACCGCGGACCTCTGCGACCACCGCTGCGCCGGGGAAACCGTCCACGGCTCGCTCCTGGTGCGCGAGACCGACTGGGTCGATCTGGCCCCGCTGTGGTGCATCGCCTCCGTCGAGGGGAACCTCCGCATCGAGGGGAACCCGGCGCTCACCTCACTCGAGGGGCTCGCGGTGGAGACCGTCGGCGAGCGCTTCACGGTCACCGACAACCCGGTGCTGCCGGACCTCCACGGCGTCGAGGCGCTCCAGAGCGCGGCGGAGGTGGAGATCGCCCGGAACGAAGCGCTGGCGTCGATCGCGGCGCTGAGCGGCACCGCGGTCACGGACAGCGTCACGATCGAGGAGCTGGGGGCGCTCCGGTCGCTGGAGGGGCTGGAGTCGGTGTCCGCCCTCGCAGGCGACCTCTCGGTGGCCGACGTCCCCGTCACCGACCTCTCGGGCCTCGGCGGCCTGGTCTCGGTGGGGGAGAGCCTCTCCCTGTCCACGATGCCCGGGCTCACCTCGCTGTCCGGCCTCGACGGGCTCACCACCGTCGGCGCCTCGCTCACCGTGTCCGACGCGCCGGCGCTCCCGTCGCTCTCCGGCCTCGATCAGCTCACGCGCGTCGGGGGGAGCGTCACCCTCTCGGAGGTCCCGGCGTTGACGTCGGTGGGGAGCCTCGGCGGGCTCACCCGGCTTGGCGGCGACCTCACGATCTACGAGGCCGCGTCGCTCGCGTCCCTCTTCGGCCTCGACGGGCTCACCACCATCGGCCGCGACCTCGACCTCTGGTCCCTCCCAAACCTGGCCTCCCTCCGCGGGCTCGACGCGCTGACGAGCGTGGGCGGCGACCTCACCGTCTTCGACGACCCCGCGCTCACCTCGCTCTCGGGGCTCGACGCGCTCACCTCCGTCGGCGGCGACCTCTGGCTCGAAGACCTCCCGTCGCTGACGACGCTGTCCGGCCTCGACACGCTCACCTCCGTCGGCGGCACGCTGGAGCTCTCCGACCTGTCCGCGCTGTCCGACCTCCAGGGACTGTCGGCGCTGACCTCCGCGGACGAGCTCGTCATCGACGCCGCGCCGTCGCTCACCTCGCTCCGCGGTGCCTCCGCGCTCACCACGCTCGGCTCGCTCTCCCTCAGCGGAGTCGACGCCCTCCCCTCCCTCGACGGCCTCGACGCCCTGACCACGCTCGACGCCGTGGACCTGAGTGACAACGCCTCCCTCGCCTCCCTGGAAGCCCTGAGCTCGGTGACCCGGCTCGACCTCGGCCTCGGCCTCACCGGCAACCCCTCGCTCACCGCGCTGGACGGGCTCTCCGGCCTCACGTCCATCGGCGGCCTCACCCTCCGCAGCACCGCCATCGAGTCCCTGGAGGGGCTGAGCGGGGTGACCTCCGTCCGGGAGGTCCTGATCGCGGACAACCCCGCGCTCACCTCGTTCGACGGCCTCGAAGCCGTCGGCTGGATCACCGGCTATCTCCGCATCACCGACAACCCCGCCCTCGCCGACATCGACGCCCTCACGAACCTCCCGTACGTCGGCGGGGACGTGGACATCGAGGACAACGCCCCGATCACTGACGCCGAGGCCCAGGGCGTGGTCGACACCTTCGGGTCCATCGGCCTGGGCGTGACGATCTCCGGCAACGGCTGACGACCCGGACACACGGTGTCCAAGGGCCGCGGTGCCCCACCGCCCTGCCGCCCGGACGCGCCGGTGGTCGAGGAGCCGCCGGCGGCGAGAATGGGGGGGGCGGGCAGGTGCAGGCGTGGCGGGCCCTGGCCGGAGCCTGGGCGAGCGACCGGGAGCTCGGCGCCGAGGCGGCGGAGGTGTACGCCGCGCGCACCCCCGGCCGGGACGTCGACCTGTGAAGGGGCTGGACTCGGACACCTGCATCGGCATCCCCAGGGGGCGCGAGTCGGTTGTGGCCACGGCCGGGCAGCCGGTCGCAGAAGCCGACCTGTTCATCGCGGCGATCACGCTGAGCCGAGGCGCCACGCTCGTGACCGGCAATCGGCGGCACTACGAGCGGATTCCGGGGTTGGTGGTGGAGGACTGGCTGCGGCCGCATGGGGGGCATCCGGGCCGCTGAACCGTCGCGATCCCCGCAGACCTGATACCTCTGCTCCGCCCCGGAGCCCCGCCCTGTCCCACGGTCCCCCCTCCGCCCCGCGGTCCGCCTTCGCGCGGGCGCCCTGGGTGCCGACGCTGCTCGTGGGGCTCTTCGGGGCGTGGACGTTCTGCGGGCCGGCGCTCCTGAACCCGACCACCGTCGCGGCGACCAGCCGGGAAGGGGAGGGTCCCGGCCACCTCTGGGGCCTCTGGCTCGCGGCCCTCGACCTGCCGGTCTCGGGCGGGCTCGCCCGCCACGCCGCCATGGGCTGGCCCGGATCGTTCGCCTCCCACCTGATGGACCCGGTGAACCTGCTCCTGTTTCTCCCCGGGTACTTCCTCGGCGGCGGCGGGGTCGCGGGGGCCACGCTGGGCTGGAACCTCCTCCACGCCGCAGCGCCGCTCGTCGGCGCGTGGAGCGCCTGGCGGCTCAGCCGCCGGCTCCTCGGCGATCACCCGGCGCTCCCCTGGGCGGCCATGCTCGGGGCGCTCGCGCTGGTGGCGAGCCCGTACTTCCTCCTCCAGCCCCAGATCGGCCGCTCGGAGTACCTCCCGGCGCTGCTGTACCCGGCCCACCTCGCGTTCTTCCACCAGTGGATGCGCCGGCCCGGCCCCGAGGAAGAATCGCTCGACGACGAAGGGCTCGCCCGGGAGGCGCCGGTCTCCGCCGCGGTCGGGGCGGCGCTCACCCTCGGGGGGATCGCGCTCGGCGGCTGGTACGTGGCGGTCTTCGCTGCGCTCGCGAACTTCGGCTTCGCGGTGGCCTGGAGCCGCGGGCTCCAGCCCGTAGAGGCCGCGTGGCGTCTCTCCGCCGTGGCCGTCCCCGCCTTGGTCCTCGCGTCCCCCGCGGCCTGGGCGCTGCTCACCTACGGCGCGCCGGTGGACCTCTCGGGGGCCACCATCGAGACGGCGCGCTGTCAGGCGGTGGGCGGGCTCGTGCGGACCCAGTGGACAGGGCGCCAGGTGGGCCTCGACTTCCAGCCATACATCGGGCTCCTCCCCCTGGCGGCGATGGTGGGCCAGGCGCGGCGCGGCGGGCAACGGGCGTGGCTCGGCGTCGGCGGCGCGCTGCTGCTGCTCGGCTGCGGGCCCGCCCTCGCCTGGACCCTCGACGGCGCGGCCGCCTGCGGCGGCCTCCCCGGGCCGCTCTCCGTGCTCACCACCCTGGTGCCGCCGCTGCGGGCGATGCGCTCGGTCATGCGCATCAACTGCCTGGTCTCGGGCATCGCCGTGGGCGCGGTGGTGCTGTCGGTCGCGGAGCTGTGGGGGAAGCTGGGCAAGGCAGGCCCGTGGCTGGCGCTCGGCCTCGCGGTCACGATGGTGGCGGACCACGCCGGCCACCCCTCCACCGTGCCGCTCACCCCGCCCACCTTCGACGCCCGCCTCCCCGCCCACCTGGTGGACGCGGTGGCCACCCTGCCCGTGGGCCCCATCGTGACCTACCCGACGGACGCCACGCTCCGCCTCGCCGAGTCGGAGGAGCACGGGCTCTGGGGGCTGTGGCAGCTCCAGATCGGCCGCCCGGTCAGCGCCGGCGCGCTCACCGAGCCCGACCCGACCGAGTCCTGGAACGCCCTGAGCGACGCCGTGAGCCTGCGGGTGAAAGACAGCGCGCAGAAGCACGGTGGCCGGGCCGACCGGGCGGCGGTGGGGGCGAACCTGCCGCTCGACCTCCCGGGCGAGGGGCGCCAGTCCCAGCTCCGGGAGGCCGCCGCCCAGCTCATGCTCGCCGGCTATGCGGGGGTGGTGCTGGCAGAGGACATGGAGGGCGGCGGCGACCAGCGGCGCCTGCTCTCCGCGGTGCTCGGCCCGCCCTGCTACGAGTTCGACGGGGTCGCGGCCTGGAACCTCCACGACCTGCCTGAGCTCGACGTGAAGTCGCTGCTCGACCCCAAGGAGGGCTCGCCCGCGGTGGCGATCCCCGAGGGCGCGGCGCGATGATCGCGGCCCTGCTCCTCGCGTGCGCCGCCGCTCCCGAGCCGGCCGCCGCGCCGGCCGCGGTCGCCACAGCCGGCGCGGCCGACCGCCCCGACCTCGCGGTGATCCTCGCCCCGGGCCTCCGCGCGGACGCGTCCGTACAGGGCGGCGCCGAGGCGGCGTTCTTCACCGCCCTCGGGCGGCGCGCCACGCACCGGTTCTCGGCCGCGTACAGCCAGTCCCCGGCGCCCTACACCAGCCTGGGCTCCGTGCTCACCGGCCTGTACCCGGGCGCGATCCCCATGTGCAGCCTGCCGCGGGGCGCCGGCCACCTCGAGGTGCTCGCCGACCCGCCCTGGTGCGCCACCCTGCCCGCCGAGCGGTACACCTTCCCCGAGGTGCTCGGGCTCTACGGGTACAACACCACGCTCCTCACCTCCGGCTTCCCCGCCGCCGCCGCGTTCGCCGGTGAGTTCCAGGCGGCGGTGCAGGTGTCCACGTCCGAGGAGCTGGCCGCGGCGGCGCGCACCGCGGTGGCGGGGCCGGGGCCGCACCTCGTCGTGGTCGTCCCCGCGGACCTCCGCATGAGCACCCGCGCGGACGTCGACGCCGTGCTCGGGGACCTGCCGCGGACGAAGCCGGCCACGGAGGCGGAGCAGGCGCGGGCGTTGGCGGGGTACGCGACGGCCGCCGGCGCCCTCGGCACGGCGATGAAGGGGGTGATGGACGAGCTGGAGGCCGCCGCTGGACGCCGAGGCCTCGTCACCGTCGCCGGTGGCCTCACCGGCCTCGACCTCGCCGAGCAGGGCGGCAGCCGCGACGAGTTCATCCCCACCCTCGCCGAAGACCTCATCCTCGACCGCACGATCCACGTCCCCCTGGCGGTCTTCGACACCGGGTCGGCCACGGCGGCGGTGCACGAAGACCCGGTGGAGCTCATCGACGTCTTCCCAACGCTCGCCGCGGTGGCGGAGGTGCGCACGCCCGTGGGGCTCAGCGGCACCGATCTCCAACACACCCCCCTCGCCCGCGGCGCCGGCTACGCCTATGCCGAGCTCGGCGACCAGCTCGCGGTGCGCCAGGGCGCCGGCTTCCTGCTCTTCCGCTGCTACGTACACTTCTGCACCAGCCTCGACCCCCAGGTGACCGAGCGGCTCCTCGACTCCGACCTCGGCGACTTCGCGGGCACCAGCCCCTACGTGCTCTGGGACGTCGCCTCCGACCCCGGCCAGTCCACCCCGAGCCTGGACACCACCTCCGCCCGCGCCCTCCGCTCGCTGATGGTGAAGGTCCGCTCCGGCCCCGGCGCCGTACCCGCCGACGCGCTCGACGCGAAGCGGCTGTGGTCGATCCGGATGGTGCGTTCCAACGGGTATTGGTAGCGGCGCCGCACCGGCGTTTGTCTTGGCTCGCGACGGTTGAGGAGGGCCGGGAGGTGGGACCCCCCTCGTCGTCGCCGGACGGCTACGGAACGCCGAGGTTGGGGCACGCCTTGTGCGTCCACCGGGCGGTCGAGTCGACGTGTACGTCGAACGGCCAGCTCTTGAACTCGCCGACCATACGCTCGAAGGCGGGGGCGCCGTCGCCGGCGGCCTGGAGCTCCAGCTGCATCGCCTCGATGCGCCCGCGGCCGCGGTTGCCCTTGATCACGATGGGATCGACGATGGAGATGGTCCAACGCCAGGGGCGCAGCGCCGCGTCGAACTGCACGGTGAGCTCGTTGCGAGCGGCCTCCCCGCCGCGGAGGGAGTGTACGAGCTTCCAGCCACCTCCCTCGGGAACCACGTAGTCCATCGCCACTTCGTCCTCGAGCATGGCTTCGAGGGACACCCGCCCGGCGTCGTCCCCGGTCTCCTCGTCTCCGTGCTTGAAACGGCCGAACATCGAGCCGCGCGTCTCCTTCTCGCCGAGCTTCGGGCCGGACCGCCACTCCACCCAGTAGTCGGGGCCCCAGAGCCCGTCCTGCAGCTGCCCGCCCATCGCCACCACCCGCTCGCCCTTGCCGAAGAGGCCAGCGTCAAACTTGTCGTCCGCCGAGCCTTCGAGGTTGAAACAACCGGGGATCATCGCCACGCCCTTGCTGGCGCGCTCGAGGAGGTCGGCGACGTCGGGGGGCTCGACGCTCCCGGCAGAAGCCGGCACGGACGGGGCCGGCGCGGCCGAGGCCGCGGGCTCAGCCAGCGCGCGCGCTGCGAGGGCCAGGAGGGCGATCCAGGTGGTCACCGCCGCAAGCTAACGACCGATCCCCGCGGGGGAAGGGGCTCCCGGGTGCGGTGACGGGCGGCGCGCCTGGGCTTCGGGTATCGGGCACCCCCGGTCTATGGCGCCCTGATCAGTCTTCGGCCGGCCGCCCCTCGCTCAGCTGCGCGAGGAACGACGCGGGCAGCCGGGTGGCCTTCCGCTCCACCAGGTCGAGCATCACGAAGGTGAGCTCGCCTTCGCAGACGATCTCCTGGTCCTTCAGCCGGGTGATCACCTGCCGGAGCCGCCCGATGTCCCGACGGGCACTCAGTGGCTCCACGGAGACGTGCAGCTCGTCGTCGTAGAGGCACTCCTTCCGATAGCGTACGTCTGCCCGGAGGATCGCCGGGCCGGTGCCGTTCTTCACCATCACGGGGATCGGCGTGCCGCTGTGCGCCGCCCAGGCGAACCGCGCCCACTCCATGTATTCCAGGTAGTGGGTGTGGTTGCAGTGCCCGAACATGTCGATGTGCGAGCTCGGCACGCGGAGGGTGATCCCGGGGAAGTCGGTCGGCATGGCCCCGCCGTCTACCGCGGATCCGGTCGCGGCGCCGCCTGGGGGTCGCCTGGGGACCGTTCGGGGGGCCAGCCCGCCCGGGGTGGCGGACACGCCGTCGCTCACCCGCGCCGGAACGCCGCCGCGTGGCCGAAGCCCGCCGCCGCCGCGAGCAGGTCCGGCGTCATCCCCGGGATCTCGGCGGCCCGACGCCATTCTTCAGCGGCGCTCACCGCCGAGAGCAGGGTGTTGTCCGGGTTCACGCACGCCTTCACGCCCGCCGCGAGCCACTTCGGCAGCGGGTGTTCGGCCACCGAGCCGATCACCGAAGTGTGGACGTTGCTGGTGGGGCACGCCTCGATCGTGACCCCGCGCTCCCGCACCAGGTCGAGCACGCGCTCGTCGTCGAGCAGGGTGGTGCCGTGGCCGATCCGCTGGGCGCCGAGGCGCTCGATGGCGGCGGCGATCTCCGCGGCGGGGCGGCCCTCACCGGCGTGGACGGTGCAGCCGAGGCCGAGGCGCCTCGCGCGCGCGAAAACCTCGGCGTAGTCGGGGATTCCGTAGCGGTGCGTCGGCAGCGGGCCGCCCGCGAGGTCGAGGCCGACGACGCCGGGGCGGGCGGCCGCCACGTCGATCAGATCATCGAAGAGCGAAGGCGGATCGCCGTAGAGGCCGCAGAGCAGCAGGCCGGCGTGGCCCGAGAGCCCGTCGAGCGCGGCGTCCACGATCGCGCCCATCGACGCTCCCCGGTGGAACTGCGGCGCGAACCTCACCTCCAGCGTCGTGACGCCCTCCGCCGCGGCGTCCTCCGCGATCTCGGACGCCACCCGCCGCACGGCCGCCGGCTCCTGCAACAGAGAGAGCGTGAACGCGAAGCGCGACAACGCCGCCTCCAGGCCCATCCCTGCGGTGAAGGCGAGGTCCGCCGGCACCGCGAGACCGAGGCCCGCGGCCAGGTCCCGCACGGTGGACGGGCGCAGGGAGCCGTCGAGGTGATGGTGGAGGTCGGGCAGTCCGTTCACGCGGGACCTCCGGGGGGATCGGGGAGGCGGAAGCTCCACTGTGGCCCGAGGACGGCGACGTGCACCAGCACCGGCGACCCGGGAACGGCGCTGTAGATCGGGTCGCCATCCAGCGGCACCCCGGCGAACGCCGCGTGGGCGCGAACCTGATGGCGTACGCCGGTGCGAATCTCCGCCTCCCACCAGCCGTCTCCGAGGGCGCGCAGGTGGGTCCAGGCGGGGAGCCAGTCGCCCCGGTGGCGCTCCTTTGGCCAACGCTGCACGATCACGCGGTCGCTACGGCGGGCGTGGTGGGCGATGGGGGTGGTGAGGGTGCGCTCCCGGAAGTCCACGGCGGCGGTGCTGCGGAACCGGTAGAACTTCCGCAAGGAAGGCCACTCGGCGCGTACGGCGGTGAGCGCCATCGGCGTCTTGGCGACCACCACAAAGCCGCTGGTGAGGGTGTCCAGGCGGTGGGCGATGCCCCCGGCGAAGCCCTCGGGGAAGGCGGCGTCCTGGTCGGGGAAGGCGGCGAGGAGGCGGGCGAGGACGCAGTCGCCCGAGGGGTCGGCGTGGGGCGGAAACACCGGCAGCCCCGCGGGCTTGGCCACAAAGCGGAGGTCGGCGGTCTCCCCGAGGAGCATCCTCGAAGACCTACCGCGCGGTGGCGCGGAGCTGCTTGGCCAGGGCGCGCGCCCGATCGTTCTTGGGATCGGCCTCCGCGGCGGCCTGCGCTTCGCGGAGCGCGTTCTGCTCCATCTTCAGCTCGACGTACAGCTCGGCGAGCGCCAGCCGGAACTCGGCGTTCTTCGGCTCCTTCATCGCGGCGCGGCGGAGGAGGTTCAGCGCCTCGCGGGTGTCCTCCTCCTGGGAGCGCACCAGCTTGGCCAGCCTGAAGTACGCGACGCCCTCCTCGGGCTCGCACTCCACCGCCTTGCGGTAGTTGGTGAGCGCGTCCTTCACGCTGCCGAACTGTTCGGCCTGGATGCCGAGGTTCACGAAGGTGCCCGCGCGGGCCTGCTTGGCCTTGATCTGTGTCTGCTTGAAGAGGTCGGAGTAGGTGGCGTTGCGAGAGTCGTAGCGCATCGCCAGGTAGAGGCTGCTCTCTGCCTTGCTGTAGCGGCCGGCGTTGAAGTCTTCCAGGCCCGCCTTGTAGTAGTCGGCGGCGCGGGCGAGCTGCTCAGAGAGCTGCCCGCGGAGCCGCGCGGCG
>CAIXRH010000254.1 GCA_903921785.1 uncultured Pseudomonadota bacterium | reverse complement strand
GGGTCGGCGCGGGGGCGACCGGCGGGGCGGGGGGCGGGGTGGGGGTGCCGCCGCCGCCGCAGGCGAGAGCGAAGCCGAGAGCGAGTCCGAGGATGCCGAGGGAGCGAAGAGTCATGGAGCCTCGTGTGAGAGCGCGCGAAGCGTACTCCTGCCCACCGACTCGGTCAACACACCCGAAGCGAGGCAGCCGAGCGGCATCGCCGCGCCTATCGCCATCGCCGCGGGCGCCCTCAACGGCCCGGCGGGCGAAGTGCGAGCTTGCACGATCGTCTCCCGCCCGATAGCCCGCGCGCCCTTGGCGCGAGCCATGCGCGCCCCGCAGAAAGTTGTCCCGTACCAGCGTGCCCCGGAGCCGTCGTGATTTCCGACCTCAACCTGATTCGTAACATCGGCATCAGTGCCCACATCGACTCCGGCAAGACCACCCTGACGGAGCGCATCCTCTTCTACACCGGCATGATCCACGCGATCCATGAGGTGAAGGGCAAGGACGGCGTCGGTGCGACCATGGACTCCATGGACCTCGAGCGCGAGCGCGGCATCACCATCCAGTCCGCCGCGACGCACTGCTCCTGGAAGGACACCCAGGACCCCGCGGCGCTCGAGCACCACGTCAACATCATCGACACCCCGGGGCACGTCGACTTCACGATCGAAGTGGAGCGCGCCCTCCGCGTGCTCGACGGCGCCATCCTCGTGCTCTGCGCGGTGGCCGGCGTGCAGTCGCAGTCCCTCACTGTCGATCGCCAGATGCGCCGGTACAACGTGCCTCGTCTCGCCTTCGTCAACAAGTGCGACCGGCAGGGCGCCAACCCCTACCGCGTCACCGACCAGCTCCGCGAGAAGCTCGGCCACAACGCCGTGATGATCACCTTGCCCATCGGCCTGGAGGACAAGCTCCAGGGCCTGGTGGACCTCGTGAAGATGCGCGCGTTCTTCTTCCGCGGCGACAACGGCGAAGAGATCGTCGAGGCCGACATCCCCGCCGACATGGCGGATGACGCCAGCCACTACCGCGAGATCCTCCTCGACAAGGCCTCGATGTTCTCCGATGCGCTCACCGAGCAGATCCTCGAGGAGAACGTGCAGGAGGAGACCCTGAACCAGGCGATCCGCGACGCGACCATCGCCCTGAAGCTGGTCCCCGTTCTCTGCGGTTCCGCTTACAAGAACAAGGGCGTGCAGATCCTCCTCAACGCGGTCGTGAAGTACCTGCCGGCCCCGGCGGACGTCCCGAACGAAGCGGTCGACCTCGACAACAACGAGGCCAAGCTCGTCGTCCCCTCCCAGCCCACGGGCCCGCTGCTCATGCTGGCCTTCAAGCTGGAAGATGGTCGCTACGGCCAGCTCACCTACCTCCGCGTGTACCAGGGCACCGTCCGCAAGGGCGACACGATCATCAACGCGCGCAGCGGCCAGAAGCTCAAGGTCGGCCGGCTCGTCCGCATGCACTCCAATGAGATGGAGGACATCGAGGACGCCTGCTGTGGGGACATCATCGCCATCTTCGGCGTGGACTGCTTCTCCGGCGACACGTTCCACGACGGCTCGATCAACGTGGCCATGTCCACGATGTTCGTGCCCGCGGCGGTCATCGACCTCACCATCAAGCCGAAGACCCAGGCGGGTCAGTCCAACCTCTCCAAGGCGCTCCGTCGCTTCTCCAAGGAAGACCCGACGTTCCGCGTCTCGTCCGACCCGGAGACCGGTGACACCATCATCTCCGGCATGGGCGAGCTCCACCTCGACGTGTACGTCGAGCGGATGAAGCGTGAGTACGCCTGCGAGGTGCTCACCTCCCCGCCGCGCGTCGCCTACCGCGAGGCGATCAGCCAGCGGGCCGACTTCAACTACACCCACAAGAAGCAGACCGGTGGTTCGGGCCAGTTCGGCCGCGTCGCCGGCTGGATCGAGCCGTGCGAGGCGCCCTACGAGTTCGTGGACGACATCGTCGGCGGCTCCATCCCCCGTGAGTACATCACGAGCTGCGACAAGGGCTTCAAGAAGTGCCTCGACAAGGGCGAGCTCATCGGCGCGCATATCGTCGGCATCCGCTGCGGCATCGACGACGGTGGCTTCCACGCGGTCGACTCCAGCGACATCGCGTTCCAGCTCGCCGCCATCGGCGGCTTCAAGGAAGCGTACTTCAAGGCCAAGCCGATCGCGCTCGAGCCGATCATGAAGGTCGCCCTCGAGGGGCCCGCCGAATTCCACGGCGCGATGGTCGGAACGCTCATGCAGCGCCGCGGCATGATCATCGGCACGACGGAGGCCGATGGCTTCTCCCAGATCGAGGCCGAGGTTCCCCTCGCCGAGATGTTCGGGTACTCCACCACCCTGCGTTCTGCGACGCAGGGCAAGGCGGAGTTCACGATGGAGTTCCTCAAGTACGACCGCGCCCCGGGCAACGTCACCGAGGAGCTGATGAAGAAGTACCAGCAGGAGCGGAAGGAGAAGTAGGCACTCGTGGCGCGCGTCGACCAGCAACGGGCGGCGCTTCGGGCGCTGCAGACGGTGCTCCCCGGCGGTCTTCGCCGGGGGCAGGTGGGCGCGCTCGTCTCCGAAGCAGGGGTTGGGAAGACCCAACTCCTGGTCTACACCGCGCTCGACCGGCTCCTCGCCGGCGAGCCGGTGCTGCACGTGGCGGTACGCGAAAGCGTCGCCACCGTGCGGGATGTCTACGACAGCATCCTCAGCGGACTGCATGCCGGGCAGGGCCCCACCGCTCGCGCCGAGACCGCGCTCTCCGTGGAACGCCGGCGGGTGATCCACAGCACCCGCGGCGGCGCGATGGACGTGCCGCGGCTGCTCGCCCTGCTCGACACGCTCACCGATGTGATGGACGTCCGCCCCCAGCTGGTGGTGGTGGACGGCCAGGCGCCCGACGAGGCGTGGCTCCCGGCGCTGCGGGCGTTGGCCGACGAACACCACCTTGCCATCTGGTTCGCGTGGACGCCCGAAGGCAAGGTGCAGTCTTCGTGCGACGTGGTCCTCGACCTGTCGTTTCACGACGGGGCCTTGTGGCTCCGTCCGCTCCGCGGCCCGGCCCACGAAGGGGTTCGGGTGCCGCAGGGCAGTCTCGCGTCCCCCGGGCCGATGGCGTCGGATCAAGGCGGAGAACCTGGCGCGACAAAGGTGACGCTGTACTCGGGCGGCGCCCACGGCTCGGAGGCGGCGTTCGGCGCTGCGGCCGAGCGGTATGGCCTGCGCGAGGTGAACTTCACCTTCGATGGCCACGTGCAGGCCCGCACCCGGGGCGCGCATCCGCTCACCGAGCGAGAGCTCGCCGAGGGCGACGTTTCCCTCGCCTACGTGAGCCGGCGCCTCCGCCGCTCCTACAGCGAGAGCGCGCTGATCCGCCGAGTGCTCCAGAGCCTCTGGCACCAGGTGAAGAACGCCGAGATCGTGTTCATCGTCGGCACCATCCAGGAGGATGGCACCGTCACCGGGGGCACCGGCTGGTCGGTGGAGCTCGCCCGGATGTGGAGCAAGCGCCTCTGGGTGTTCGACCAGGAGAAGGACGGCTGGTATCGGTGGGCGGGTGAGGAGTGGTTGCCGGGCACCCCGGTGATCGACACGACCAGCCTCTGCGGCACCGGCACGCGCTACCTGGTGGAGAGCGGCCGCGAGGCGATCGACGCCCTGTTCGCCCGGTCCTTCGGCGGCTGATCAGCCGTCGAGTGCGGCGCGGGGAACGCGCCGTTCGGCCCAGAAACCCTGCTCGTCGCGCACGCGACAGCGCCACGCGTCTCCGTCGAGGGTGATGATCTCGGCGGACTGCCCGGGCGCGTAGGCGCTGTCGACGAGGGCGGCGGGGGCGGTGATCGTCCGGCCGGCGCCCTCGGGGAGCGCCCGCGGGCCGGGCACGGCGGTGAGCCCGCCCACGAGGGAGACGGCCCCGGGGAAACCTTGTTCACGCAGCCAGTGCGCAACACCCCAAGAGCGGGCCCCGGCGGCGCAATATACGGTGATGGGGCGGTCGCGGGGGAGGCGATCGAGGTGGTGAGGGACGAGGTCCATCGGCAGGAGCATCGCGCCGACGGCCACGCCGGAGGCGAGCTCGCCAGGCTCGCGGATGTCGAGGAGCAACGAGCCAGGGACCGGCGACTCCACCTCCAGGCCGTCGGTGAGGTCGGGTGCCGTGGGCAGCGGCGCCATCGGCGCGACGACCGGGGGGGGCTCGGGCGGGCGTCGTGGCGGGCGGGGGCCGACGATGGCGCGGTCGGCGAGGTCGCGGAGAAAGCGGCGAATCATGTGGTGTTCCAGGCGCGCAGGATGGCCTCGGCCGGTTGGTCGGCGGGGACGAAGGGGTCGCCTTCGCCGGGGAGGTCGGTGAACCACTTCCACCACCACGCCCCGCGGAACCACGGGCGCGCGGTGGTGGCGCGGAAGAGGGCTTCGTAGCCGCGCGCTTGCGCGGCGGGATCGGGGCTGCCTCCGCCCTGCTCCCACGGTCGCTCCGTGGAGCCAGCGACCGCCCGGTACCCGCACTCGGGGAAGACGACGGGCCGGCCCTTGGCGACCGCGGCGAGCGCGTCCAGGTGCGGGGTCCAGCTGTCGACGAGAGACTCCACCGTGTCCCCCTGAAGGGGAAAGTAGGCGTTCACCCCGACGAGATCGAAGGCGTCCCAATCAGCGAAGAGCTGGTACTCCTCGTACCAATTGGCGGCGTAGAGGAGCGTCCCGGAGAAGTGTTCACGGCACGCGGCGGCGACCTTGGCCCACGCGCCGGGGTTGTTCCGAGAGGCGCTGGTGAACTCCAGGCCGACGCAGAGGTGGGTGCAGCCGGTCGTGCCGGCGAGCTTGGCGTTGTGCACCGCCCACCGGGTGTAGTTGTCGAACCAGCGCGCCCAGCCGGCGGCGTCGAGCTCGATGTCGCCGTTGCCCTGGCCAGCCATGAAGCTCCAGCTCCAGACGTGAGGCTTCAGCGTGACGGCGAGGCCGCGCTCGCGGAGGTGGGCGACCTCGGCGCGCAGGTCGTCGTCGGTGAGTGAATCATCGCCGCCGAACTCGATCTCCGGCGCCGAGAGGCTGGGCATGTACGCGAAAGGATTGAGGGCGACGTGGGTGACGCCGAGGCCCTGGAGCCGGGCGGCCTGTGCCTTGGCGCGGTCGCTCCCGTAGCCCCAACCCCGCCTGTGGAGGTGGGCGACGTTCATGCCGCGGATGAAGTCCGGCCCCAGGGGGTGCGGGGCCGGAACCACCGGGGGGCCGGCGGGACGCGCTTCGCTACGGCAGGCCACCGCAGCTGCTCCCGCCGCCAGCAGCAGCTCCCGTCGGCTGATCATGGCCGCCACCGGACCGTTCTCCGGACGTCGATCGGGCTGTCCACCACGAACCCGCTCCCGTCGGGCGCGGCGAGCGTGAGCCGATCGAGGGCGGGGATAGCGCCGAGGCCGAGGTGCAGGACGGGCGGAGCCGAGCTGCCCGCGCCAGCCTCGGAGGTGACGACGCCGCTTGCCACGACTGTGCCAGCCACCTCGGCCCACGCCCGCGTCCCGAACGGGGCGTCCACGTCGAGCCACGCGTTCTCGGTGCACCCGGCGCTGGCGAGCACCCGGGGCGACCAGCGGGCGTCGCCGACGACGAGGTCGGCCACGCCGTCGCCGTTGACGTCTCGGACCACCAAGCTGTGCGCCATCGTCTCGTCGACGGCGGACTCCAGGCGCCAGGTGCCCGCGTCGTTCCAGGCGAACCAGAGCGGGTGGACGCCCGCGCCCGCGACGAAGCGCTCCGCCTCGGCCACCACGACGTCCTCGTCGCCGTCGTTGTCGAGGTCGACCGATTGTGCGCCCCAGAGCGTCGCGGGATCCGCGGGGTGGACGTCCACAAAGGCGGGGTCCTCGGTCCATCCGTCGGCCGAGGGGAGCCAGCGTTCGAGGTGGTCGGCGAAGGTCGCGATCACGGCCGGTGCGCCGGTGCTCCCGAGCGCGCCGGTGGCGAGGCTGGCGCAGCTGCCGGTGGTCGAGAAGGTCCCCGCCGGCGCCGGGGTGAACACGCCGCCTTCGTTGACGAGGAGCTGCAGCGGCGTGGTCACGCCGTCGTCGTGGCAGACCAGCACGTCGGGATCGTCGTCCGCGTCGGCGTCGAGGACGAGCACGTCCGCGACACTGCCGCCGACCTCGGCAGAAGCGGCGACGGGGAGGGTGGAGACGAAGGCCCCGTCGCCGTGGTTGATCGACAGCACCGGCCGAAGGGAGGCGGACTCGGCGTCGCCGGCGGTGAACTGGACGAACAGGTCGGGGAGGCCATCGCCGGTGAAGTCCGCTGGGGCGATCTCCCGGACGAATCCTCCGTCGAGCGTCGAATAGAGGAGCCGTGTCTCGGCGGTGTCGGTGCCCTCCACGTCCTGGACGAGCCCCGGAACGGTGCCGGCGAGCAGCAGGTCGGTCATCCCGTCGATCTCCAGATCGGCCTGGGAGAAGGCGCCGATTATTGGGTCCCAACGCACGGGCGACGGATACGCGTCCCGCTGCCACTCGGCGCCGACTCCCCCGCCGCCGGGCGCGGTCGCGTAGAGGTGGCCGCCGACGAGCGCGAGCGCGCCGGGCTCGATGAGGCTCGGCTCGCGTTCATGGCTCGCGCCCATGTCCGCACCGCCCCACGCGAGGGCCCAGGCCGCGTCGATCGGCGCGTTGCACGGGGCGACGTCTCCGAGGGAGAACTCCGCCCCGGTCGCATCGGTTTCCGCCGCCGAGTCCGGGTCGGGCTCGGTCGACGATGCGCAGGCGAGGAAGAAGACCAACACGCGCTCCCCTATCGCCACGAACCACGCCCCGGGGCGGTTACGGCGGCGTGTGCTCCTCGCCTTCTTCTTCGCCTGTACGCCCGCCACGATGTTGCGCCTGCGGGAGGACGCCGACCGGCAGCACCTCGGCGAGGCGGCCGACCTCTACTGGAAGGCCGCCCGATGGTGCGATGCGGTCGCGCTTGCGCCCTTCCTCACCGAGCCCGCGGACCAGCTCCTCGTTGCCCGCACATGCGCCACGCCGCGGGAGAAGATCACCGACGCGCGCATCCTCCAGGCGGTGGTCGGGGAGGAGCTCCTGGCACCGAGGCTCCGCAAATACGCAGACCTCACCCAGCGCTGGCGCACGGGCACGGTGCTGGTGCAGGTCGAGAGCTACGGGCTCAACTCCGATCGGCTGCAGACCACCACGGTCGAGCAGCCCTGGGTGCTCGATCCGCGCGGGTGGCATGTCGACCCGACGGTCACGCCGATCACGCCCGATCATCCCTGGTAGGTTCAGCCGGGGACGTGCATGGAGCACCGGTTCCGCCCGAGCTCCTTCGCGTGGTAGGCGGCGCGGCTCGCGACGTCCACGAAGGCGTCGGGGTGGGTGATCGTGCCGTCGAGCGTGGCGACGCCGGCGCTGACGGTCACGGTGACCGGATCCGCGCCGAGCATCATCGGGAAGTCCTGGATGCACTTGCGGAGCCGCTCGGCGACCATCATCGCCGCGTCGAGCGCCGTCTCCGGGAGCATCACCGCGAACTCGTCGCCGCCCATGCGGGCGCTCATGTCGCTGATGCGAAGGTTGTCCCGAAGGATTCGGCCGACCTGGCGGAGCACGAGATCGCCGACGCGGCGGCCATGGGTGTCGTTGACGTCGGCGAAGTGATCGAGGTTGAGGTAGACCAGCGAGAGCGGGCGGGTGTGCCGACGGGCGCGTTCGAATTCGCGGCGGAGCGCCCGTTCGAAGACCTCCATGTTGTTCATGGCGGTGAGCGGATCGGTGGTGGCGCGCTGCACGAGGCGCCGCTGGGCCTCCAGCTCCTCGTCGATCTTCAGCGAGTACCCGAAGAGGGTGCTGCCGATGAGCACCTTGTCGCGCTCGTAGAGGCGCGTGGGCTCGTCGAGGCGGCGCCCGTTGATCCACGTGCCGTTGGTGCTGGCGAGGTCCTCGATCCACACCTCCGGCGGGGCGTCGCTGTCCGCGGCGTTCATCCACTGGATCCGGGCGTGTTTGCGGGAGGACTTGGCGTCGGCGAGGGCGATGTCGCAGACGAGGTCCCGCCCGAGGAGGACGGCCTTCTCCCCCAGCAGCCAGGTGCGACTGGCCTCCTCTCCCTCGAGCATCGTGAGCGCGGGCATGGCGATGCTTGGTTTACCCAGGGCGGTGAGCCCCGGCGAGGTCGGAGCGGAGGTCAGCATAGGGAAGTTGGCTCCGTCCGCGCATCGGCCACCGATTCCGCGGATTGAGGGAATCTGGTGATTAGGCTGGCCCGCGTGCGCCGCTCCTCCCTCTCGCTCGCTGCCCTGGCCGCCGTGGCGCTCCTCGCCCTCGGCGTGGGCGCCGCGTCAGAAGGAGCGGCGTCGCGTGCACTGCTGGCGCTCACCGTCATCCTGATCACGGCGAAGCTCGGAGGCGACTTCGCAATTCGGCTGAGGCAACCGCCCGTACTTGGTGAGCTGGTCGCCGGCGTCATGGTGGGCAACCTGCCGCTCCTCGGCGTCCACGGCCTTGGCTGGCTGGGCGACGATGCGTTCCTGGAGGTGCTCGCCGAGGTCGGCGTGGTGCTGATGCTCTTCGAGGTGGGCCTGGAGTCCACCCTCGGGCAGATGGCGCGGGTTGGGAAGACGGCGCTCGGGGTGGCGACCATCGGGGTGGTGGCCCCGATGCTGCTCGGCCTCGGGGTGGGCGCGTGGCTGCTCCCCAACGAGCCGTTCTTCGTGCACTTGTTCCTGGGCGCGATCCTCACGGCGACGAGCGTGGGGATCACCGCGCGCGTACTGCAGGACCTCGGCGCGAGCCGGTCGCCGGAAGCGAGGGTGATCCTCGGCGCGGCGGTGATCGACGACGTCTTGGGGCTGGTGGTGCTCGCGGCGGTCTCGGGGGTGATCGCGTCGGTGGACGCCGGGGAGGCGCCCGGCTTCGGCCCCGTGGCGTGGATCGCCGCGAAGGCGCTGCTTTTCCTCGGCGGGGCGGCGCTCCTCGGGGTTTTCGTGATGCCTCGGGCGCTCCGTCGGGCCGCACGGCTCCGGGGAACCGGGGTGATGCTCGGCTTGACCCTGGCGTTCTGCTTTGCGCTGTCGTGGGGTGCCGGCGCCGTCGGCCTGGCGCCGATCGTGGGGGCCTTCGCCGCCGGGTTGGTGCTGGAAGACGCCCATTACGAGCCGTTCCGAGAGCGCGAGCCGCGGCAGTTGGAGGAGCTGGTGCACCCGATTGTACAGTTCCTCGCTCCGGTCTTCTTCGTGCTGATGGGCTTCCACGTGGACCTGCGCGCCCTGGCGGACCCCGCGGTCCTCGGCCTCGCCGCTGCGCTCACGGTGGCGGGTGTCGTTGGCAAGCAGGCGTGTATGCTCGCAGTACGGGACCCCGCGATCCGACGGCTCCCTGTCGGCGTGGGGATGATCCCCCGCGGCGAGGTGGGGCTCATCTTCGCCTCCGTCGGGGCGCGGCTGAGCTTCCAGGGTCAGCCCGTGGTGAGCACGGCCAGCTTCTCCGCGGTGGTGGTGGTGGTGATCGTGACCACCCTGGTGACTCCTCCGCTTTTGACGTGGTCGTTCCGGCGGGGGGCTGCGACGACCGTCGAGGGGTGAGGCGGCCGTGATGCAGCGCGTCGGCGCCCGAGGTTACAGCCGGACGTGCTCTACGCCCTGCTCGGTTGCTTCTCCGGCGCGCCCGACACCGGGGTCTACGATCCGGCGGCCACCCCGCCGTCGATCACCGACATCACCGTGAGCTGCACGGGCGAGAGCGGGAAGTGGACGCTCGACGTGGTGACCGACGCCTGGACGGGTGGGGGCACCCTGTGGCTGAGCGCGGACGGGGAGTATGTGGAGAAACACGGGGTGATAAGCGCCGAATCTGCGCTCGATGGCACCTCCGACCACCTCGAGCTCGCCCTGAGCCTCGCCGCGGACTTCCAGGACGTACACGAAGGCAGCTCCACCGCCTTCAACTGTGGCACGCCAGGGCTGCAAGGGCTCTTCGTGGTCTACGATCGCGCCGGTACGACGGCGACCGACTGCCGCGACTTCGGCGATGATCCTTCGCGATGGACCGCCTGGGAAATCGGGGAGTGTACGCAGACGATCTCGGTCGAAGTCCGCTGACGCCGCCCGGTCGCGGCCTCCGTTACCCCTCCGCCAGCATCCGCTCCCAGGGGAGCACGCAGAAGCCCTTGGCGACGGCGTCCGCCCAGCGGACCCGCAAGACGTCGAGCCCGCGGATGCCGGCGCCCAGGTCGGTGCCGTAGCCGCAGCCGGTGTAGGCGAGGGGTTTTACGCCGACGCCCTGCCGCTGCTCGGGGTGGTCGCAGATGGGGAGGCCGGCGACGGTCGTGCCCGGTTCGCCGTCCATCGGGCGACAGAGGGCGGCGCGTTCCACCTCGAAGACCACCACCTTGTAGCTGGCCTTCGCGGTCTGCTTCCGGCCGAGGAGGCCGATGGCGCGGAGCACGGTGGTCGCGTCCCGGTGCGACCGTTCGATCAGGCTGCGCAGCTCGCCGAGCTGCACCACCTCCAGCCACGTGTTGTTGCCGGCCGCAGCGCCAGTTCGGCTGACCCATGCGACCTGCAACGAGTCGGGAACCTCCTTGACGGCATCGCAGGCCTGCGCCGGGGCCGGCAGCAGGGTGCCGAGCAGGGCGACGGCCGCCACGAACGCGGTGAACCGGCGGGGGATCACGAGTCCGCCCCCTGGGCGCGGATCCGGGCGGCGAGGAGCTGGTGTTCGGGGCAGCCGAGGACCTCGAGTCCCATCGCGGGCGGGCCGCCCTTGAGGAACCGCTCGCGGAGCGCCTGCCAACGTTTGTCGGCGTCGATCGCGGCGTCCTCCTGGCGCTTGTCCTCTTCCTGCAGCCGCACCAGGACCTCCCAGGCTTCGTGCGCCAGTGTCAGCTCCTTGCACATCAAGAAGACGTCCACGCTGGCGGCGCTCGCCTCCCGGAGCTGCAGGTCCAACGGATAGCGGCCGCGGACCGCCTTCATCTCCATGTCATCGGAGAAGATCACCCCGCCGTAGCCGAGCCGCTCGCGGAGCTGGCCTCGGACGATGCGGCTGGACATCGTGGCCGGACGATCTTCGTCCCAAGCCGGGAAGACGACGTGGGCGGTCATCACCGTGCCGACGCCGGCCGCGATGGCGGCGCGGAAGGGTGGCAGCTCCACCTCGTCGAGCTCCGGGGGCTCCTTCTCCACGATCGGCAGGTCGAGGTGGCTGTCTACGCTGGTGTCGCCGTGGCCGGGGAAGTGTTTGGCGCACGCGATGCACCCGGCCTCCTGCATCCCTTCGATGAGGGCGGTGATCTGCGCGCAGACGTCTCCCGCCTTCCGTGCGAAGGAGCGGTCGCCGATGACGGGGTTCTTGGGGTTGCTGTCCACGTCGGCGACGGGGGCGAAGTCGAGGTCGAAGCCGAGGGCGCGGACCTCGCGGCCGAGGGCGACGCCGACCTCCCGGGTGAGGCGGGGGTCGTTGACGTTGCCCAGGTGGCGCATCGGGGGCCAGACCGTGGCGGGGGCCCTCACCCGCTGGACGCGCCCACCCTCCTGGTCGACCGTGCGGATCGGGGGGAGCTCTCGGGGGAGGAGGCTGGCCAGCTCGCGGTTGAGCTCGAGCACCTGCTTCGGCTCGGCGACGTTGCGCCCGAAGAGCACGAAGCCGCCGGGGCGGACCTCACGGATGAACGCACGCTCTTCCTCGGTGAGCGCGTGCCCCGCGACGCCGATCACCAACCGCTGGCCGGCGCGGCGTTTGCGGTCCGCGGTGGTGGTGGTGAGCCCGACGACGTTCATGCGTGCGCCTTCGGGTGTTCGGCCAGCTCGACCAGGACGCCCTCACACGACCGGGGATGCGCGAAGATCACCCGGGTGCCGTGGGCGCCGGGCTTCGGCGCCGGGCTGAGGAACTCCCAACCCTTCGCCTTGAGCTTCGCCACGTCGGCCTCGATGTCATCCGTCTCGAAGCAGAGGTGGTGGAGCCCCCCGCCGCGCTTCTCCAGATACTTCGCGATCGGGCCTTCGCCGCCCATCGGGTGGACCAGCTCGATGCGGGTGCCCTCGATCGGGAGGAAGGCGGTGCTGGTCTTCTCGGTGGGCACATCTTCGGTGCCCGCGAGCGAGAGGCCGAGGTCCTCGGCGAAGCGCGCGATGGCGCGCTGCAGGTCGGGGACGGCGATGGCGACGTGGTCGAGCCGACGGATCATGCGCCAAGGTAGCCCGGTCCCACGCCGAGCGGGACCGCGACGGGGACGGCGCCGCGGCGACGACCGCTCAGTTCTGGATCGTCACCGAGACCGGGATGTCGGCGTTGGGGTCGGCGAGCAGGTTGCCGTCCTCCTTCACCGTCACCACCGCGCCGAGCTCGCGGAGCCGCGCGGCCAGCACGCCCGCGTTGTGCGCGGGGACGGCCACGCGAACGGCGGTGCTCTCGCCCTCATCGAGCTGGTAGCCGGCGAGGGGGCGCCCGCGCGCGTCTTGGAGCTCCCCGCCCAGCTCCTTGGCGATGGCGGCCAGCTTCTTGAGCGCCATGTCGTCGCTGGCGGTGACCTTGTAGCTGAACGGCGGCGGGGACGTCCAGCGCACCTCCCCCGGCGGGGCGCTCGGCGCGGTGGTGCCGCCAGCCTTGGTGCCCTTCAGCGGGGAATACTCAGGGTTCTTCTCCCAGTCGGCCTGCCAGGGCTCGACCTCGCCGCTGCCGCCGGAGCTCGAGGTGCTGAGCTTCGGCAGGGACGGCTTCGCGCTGCCGCCAGACTTCTGGGTGGGGGGGGTGTTGGCGGCGTGCATCTCGTCGCCGAGCACACCGTCGGCGCTGGTTCCCACCGGGCTCGGACCCGGCTTTTCCGCCAGCTCCGCCGGAGTGCTGGAGGTGCCGCCGGCCTCCCCGCCGGTCTGGGCGGTGGGCGCGGCCTCCGCCGCGGCGTCGTCGGCCTTGTCGAAGGCCTTGCCCGCCACCACGCCGGCGGTGGGCGTTTCGAGGTCGGGCACCGACTTGTGGTTGCCGACGTACACCACCACCAGGATCGCGGCGGCGGCGAGTATGAGCGCCTCGGGGCGGATCGCCCGCGCCCAACGCCGCCAGCCCACGGGCATCGGCTCGGCCGCGAGCCGGTCAGAGAGCCGATCCGCGAAGCCGGCGGGCGGCTCCACCAGCCCGTCTTCGTGGAGCAGCTCCACGGCGGTGCGCAGCTCGTCGAGCTCGCGGCGGAGCGTGGGGTCCCGGGCGAGCGCAGCCTCCACCTCGCGGGCCTCCGCCGCGGTGAGCTCGCCGTCGAGGTAGGCGCTGAGGCGGTTTCGGGCGAAGAAGGCTTCCATCAGATCACGTCCGCGGCGCGCACCCGGCGGGCCAGCTTCTGGGCGAGCTCGGCTCGGGCACGGTGGATGCGGGACTTCACGGTCCCGCGAGGAAGATCGAGGATGTCGGCGATGTCCTCGTAGGCGAGGTCCTCCACGTCGCGGAGGATGAGGATCTGGCGGTGCTCCTCGTCGAGCTCGGCGAGCGCGGCCTGGACGAGCGTGCCGGCCTCGGACTGGTGTAGCCGGCGATCGGCGGCGGGGCCGTCCTCGTCGGCCAGCTGGCGCACCGGGCCTTCGTCATCGTCGCGGGGGGCGTCGTAGGTCTCGTGGCGGCCGTAGGCGCGGCGCATCCGGTAGAGCCGCTGGTTGCGGCAGTGGTTCACCGCGATGCGGAAGAGCCAGGTGGAGAGGGAACATTCGTTGCGGAAGTTCCCGAGCGCACGGAAGGCGGCCACGAAGACGTCCTGCGCCTGCTCTTCGGCCGCGGACGCATCGTTGAGCCACCGCAGGCACAAGCTGTAGATCCGGGCCTGGTACCGCTGCACGATGAGGTCGAACGCGCGGCGTTCACCGCGCTGGAATCGCGAGACCAGCTCCGCGTCGGCCACGCCGGCGCTGGCCCGCAAGCCGGCGACCGAACGCATCCCGATGGCGGCGAACAGGAACTCCACGCGCGATCACCCCCCGCCCCGGACACCGCCGCGGGCGCCCGGTTCCCTCATTCTTCGTCCTCATGGCGCATCGGCTCCATCCGCACCCGCTGGCCGGTGCGCACGGAGCGCTGGATCATCTCCAGCGGGAGCCGCTTGAACGGGAAGATGGCCTTGCGGATCTTCGCGTCCTTGAAGCTCACGGCGTCGAGGTTGCTGTAGTCGAAGTCGGCCTCTTCGAGGTTGGCGCTGTCGAGCGTGGCCTCGCGGAGGTTGGCGTTCCAGAAGCTGGCGCCGGTGAGGTTGCTTCCCCGGAAGGTGGCCTTTTGGAGGTTGCAGTCACCGAACTTGGCGTTGGTGAGATCGGCGCCGTCGAACGCCACGCCGCTGAGATCGAGGGCGCGGAGGTCGGCGTCGACCAGGGATTCGCCGCGGCGGAGCATGTCCACCACCTGCTTGCGGGTGAGGCTGCGCACCTCGTCGAAGTCGTCGCGCTCGGGGGGCGGGGCGTCGCTAGGCGCCTTGGGTTTGCGGGGCCGGGTCATTCGCCGCAGGTAACCGGCGGCGCGCGATCGGGGCGGCCGGGCGCGCTCAGCGCATCGACCAGCCGGTCCCCGACCTCCACGCCGCCGAGCAGGGTGGTGAAGTGGGCACCGCCGGGGTTGAGCACGTTGACCTCGACGATCCGCCCCCCGATCACGTCCACCCCGGCGAGCCACACGCCGGCGGCCTCCAGGTGGGGCCCGAGCGCGGCGACGGCGGTGCGGTCGACGTCGTCCACGGTGCAGACGGTGGGTTGACCGCCGAGCTTGAGGTTGTGGCGGAAGTCGCCGGGGGCGCGCAGCCGTAGGTAGCCCCCGAGGAGCTCCCCGTTGAGCCACAAAAGCCGCTTCTCGCCGGCTTCCGCCTCGGGCAGGTACTCCTGGGCGACCACCCAGCCGTCGCCGGCGTTGAGCGCCGCCTCGAAGCTGGCCTCGATCGCGCCGTAGTCGCCTGGGCGGACCCAGCCGACGCCCTTTCCCCCGCACGCGCGCGCGGGCTTGAGGATGACCCCGGTGCGGCTGGTGCTCGCGAAGCGCTCCACGCTCGCGCGTGAACGGGTGACGACGGTGCGTGGCCGGGGCACGTCCGGAGGGAGGGCCGCGAGCCAGCTTTTGTGGGTCGTGCGCAGGAGGGCGTCGGGGTGGTTGAGGACCCGGAGGCCCGCGCGCGACGCGAGCTGCGCGAAGGCGAGCACGGCGGTGTCGATCGGGTTGACCCGCAGCAGCAGCACGTCGTGGCCCAGCGCCTCCACGGTGCGTCGCGGGGCGGTGCGGGTGCGGAGCGTCTCCACGAGGGCGTCGCGGTCGGGGGGGTGACCGTCGAGGATGAAGGCGCGGAGCTGGAGGCGGCCTCGCTCGTCGATCTCCAGGTCCCAGGGCTCGACGACGCGCACGGAGTGGCCGCGGGCGAGCGCCGCCGAGAGCAGGTGGACGGTGGTGTGGGTCGGGGAGGCCGACACCACGTTGGTGAGGAGCACCGCGAGGCGCATGCAGCCGGCTAACCGACTCCCGGCACAGCCCTTGCACCCCGCGCGGGCATGTTCCACGCCGACCCCCGCTTCCGTACCGTCATCGAGCCCTTCCGTCTGAAGATGGTGGAGCCGATCCACTTCCCCAGTCGGGACGAGCGGGCGCGCGCCCTCGTGGACGCGAACTACAACCTGTTCAACCTGTACTCCGAGCTGGTCACCATCGACCTGCTCACCGACTCCGGCACCGGCGCGATGTCCACCGAGCAGTGGGCCGCGCTCCTCCGTGGCGACGAGTCCTACGCCGGCGCGACCAGCTTCCGGAAGTTCGAGCGCGTGGTGCAGGAGCTCACCGGCTACCCCTACGTGCTCCCGACGCATCAGGGCCGCGCGGCGGAGCACCTCCTCTTCGGGCACTTCGGCGGACCGGGGAAGATCATCCCCAACAACAGCCACTTCGACACCACCCGCGCCCACGTGGAGCACACCGGCGCCGTGGCGACCGATCTGCCCACGCCGCTGGCGGCCGACACCCAGGTGGAAGCCGCCTTCAAGGGCGACATGGACCTCAAGGCGCTCGAGAAGCTGCTCACCGAGAAGCACGAGCAGATCCCCGTCGTCTGCGTGACGATCACCAACAACGCCGCGGGCGGACAGCCGGTCTCGATGGCGAACCTCCGCGCCGTGCGGGCGCTCTGCGACCGGTTCAAGAAGCCGATGTTCCTCGACGCGGCCCGCTTCGCCGAGAACGCGTGGTTCGTGCGGGATCGGGAGCCCGGGTACAGCACCATGGACGTGCGGCAGATCGCCGAGGACGCCTTCCGCCTCGCTGACGGCTGCTGGGTGAGCGCCAAGAAGGACGGTCTGGTGAACATCGGCGGGTTCCTCGCCTTCAAGGACGAGTCCCTGCTCGACCCGCTCCGCAACGGGCTCATCCTCAACGAAGGGTTCCCCACGTACGGCGGCCTCGCCGGGCGCGACCTGGAAGCGCTCGCGGTCGGCCTCACCGAGGTGACCGACGAAGACTACCTCCGCTACCGTGCGCGCAGCGTGGCGTGGCTCGGAAAAGGCCTGGAGGCCGGCGGGATGCCGGTCCTCAAGCCGTTCGGCGGCCACGCGGTGTACCTCGACGCGAAGCGGCTGCTCCCCGACTGGCCGGCGGACCACTTCCCGGCGCAGGCGCTCGCCTGCGCGTTGTACCTGGAAGGCGGCGTCCGCGGCGTGGAGATCGGCACGTTGATGTTCGGAAAGACGGACCCGGCGACGGGGGTGCAGTCGCCGGCGCCGCGGGAGTTGGTGCGGCTCGCGTTGCCGCGCCGGGTCTACACCCAGGCCCACGTGGACTACGTGATCGAGGTCGGCACCTGGGTCGCGCGCCACAAGCACGAGCTTCAGCCGCTGAAGATCGTGAAGGAGTCGCCGGCGCTGAGGCACTTCACGGCTCACCTCGCGCCGCGGTAGCGGGAGATCGCTCAGGCCCCCCTGGGCGAGAACCCCCATACGGGGGTGAGGCGGGGTGCGTCTGGGGCATGGACGCCGCCGCGCGCCCGCCCGGCTCGCCAGGCTCACCGCGGTCGCTCCTCGACCGCCGAGGTGGACCGGGCGGAGAGGCGGGGCTCGACCTCCAGCCCCTCGACACCTCGCTTCGTCAGGCCGCGACGACCGCCACCTTCTGCGCCCGCAGCCGCGCCATCGCGAGCAGCTCGGTGAAGCTGTTGGCGTCGCTGTCGGCCATCGCCACGCCGATGCGGGTGGCCACCTCCATCCGCTGGAGGCTGGGGATCGGGACGCGGGAGACGGCAGGTTCAAGGCGGGCCGCTGCGCGCACGGCGCCCTCGGCGGTGGTGTTCGTGAGCCAGACGACCACCTCGCTGTCCGTGCAGTAGACGCGGTCGGTGGGGCGGACGCGCTCGCGGACGCGGCTCTCGAGGGCGGCCAGGAACGGGGCGCGAAGGGCGGGTGGGATCGCCTCGGGGTCGCGGGCGGCGATGCAGAGCATGGCGCCGTTGGTGACCCGGAGGCCCAGGTGGGCGTCGGCGGCGCTCACGGAGAGGAGCGCGTCGAGGGACTCCAACATGGTGCGGGTCATCACGGGGCCGAGCGCGCGGCCGGACTCGTAGCGGAGGGCCTCGGCCAGGGCGGCGCGGCTGGCGCCGTCGCGGGCCTCCAGCCAGTCCACGGCGCTGAGGAGCTGGGCGGCGACCGGGATCCGGTCGCCAGCGAGGTCGGTCACGACGCCGGTGCCGTCCCAGCGGGCGTGGCGCCAGGCGAGGGCGGCGCGGGTCGTGTCCGGGAGCGCGAGGCGGGTGTCGGAGCGGGCGCCCGGCGGGAGGGCAGCGGCGAGGGCGGCGGCACGCGCGTCGGCGGGGTCGGCGGGGAGGCGCTGCGCGAGGAGGAGGATGCGCTCCACCATGCGCCGGGGCACGCGAAGCTCCCCGTCGATCGGCGTCTTCTCGGCGACGTGCAGGGCCAGTTCCACCGCGAGCTCTCGCGTGAGCGCCTCGTCGGCGCGGCGGCGCTTACCTTCCACGCGCTCCCGCACCAGCAAGGTGCAGAGCGCGGAAACGGCGCAGCAGGCGATCGCCTCGGTGAACATGGACTGGGGATCGGACAGATCCGCGAAGCACATGAGTACGCACGAGTGCGGGTCGTTGACCAAGGGCGCCCGACGCGCTACCCGCCGCGCGGCTTCCGGGGTTGTCATGGCCGCAGGTGTGCTCTACCTCGAAGATGGTCGTCGCTTCGCCGGAGAGGCGTTCGGCGCCGTCGGTACGCGGGTCGGCGAGGTCGTCTTCAACACGTCGATGACCGGGTACCAGGAGGTCCTCACCGACCCCAGCTACTGCGAGCAGATCGTGGTGATGACCACGTCGCACGTAGGGAACTACGGAGTGAACGGGGAGGACGTGGAGTCCCGGAAGGTGTGGCTCAGCGGTTTTGTCGCGCGCGCGTTCTCCCGGATGACGAGCAACCACCGCGCCACCGGCGGGCTCGGCGCCTACCTCGAAGGGGCCGGCGTCCCGGGGGTGCACGGCATCGATACCCGGGCGTTGGTCCGGCACATTCGCAGCCAGGGCGCCATGCGCGCGGTGGTGAGCACCGAGGGCCTCAGCGACGCCCAGCTCAAGGAGCGGGTGGAGAGCTGGCCGGGCATGGCCGGGCGCGCGCTCGCCGGCGAGGTGAGCTGCACGGAACGGTACACGTTCGCGGCCGGAAACGGCGGACCGCGCCTCGCGGTGCTCGACGGCGGCTGCAAGACCAACCTGCTCCGCCTCTTCGCGAGCCAGGGCTGCGCGGTGGAGGTCTTCCCGGCGAACACGCCCGCGGAGGTCTTCGGCGCCGACTGCGACGCGGTCTTCCTCTCCAACGGCCCCGGCGACCCCGCGGCGCTCCCCGGCATGTTCGGGGAAGTGAAGAAGCTCCTCGGGAAGAAGCCGCTCCTCGGCGTCTGCCTCGGCCACCAGCTCCTCGGCCTCGCCCTGGGGGCGGACACCTTCAAGCTCCGCTTCGGCCACCGCGGCGGCAACCACCCGGTGCGCGACCTCGAGACCGGCCGGGTGGAGATCACCTCCCAGAACCACGGCTTCTGCGTGGATCCGGCGGGCGTGCAGCGCGCCGGCGGGCGGGTCACCCACGTGAACCTCAACGACGAGACCCTGGAGGGCTTCGTCCACGACGACCTCCGGGTCATCGCCGTGCAGTTCCACCCTGAGGCCGCGCCGGGTCCGCACGACTCGCGCCACCTCCTCGTCGACCGCTTCCTCCGCCTCGCCCGCTAGGAGCCGCCATGCCGAAGCGCACCGACATCCAGAGCATCCTCATCATCGGCTCGGGCCCCATCGTCATCGGCCAGGCCTGCGAGTTCGACTACTCGGGCACCCAGGCCTGCAAGGCGCTCCGCGCCCTCGGGTACCGGGTGGTGCTGATCAACAGCAACCCCGCCACCATCATGACCGACCCCGGTGTGGCGGACGCGACCTACATCGAGCCGCTCACGCTGGAGTTCGTGGAGCGGGTGATCGTGCGGGAGCGCCCCGACGCGATCCTCCCGACCGTGGGCGGGCAGACCGGCCTGAACCTCGCGATGGAGCTCAACGCGCGCGGCCTCCTCACGAAGTACGGCGTGGAGCTCATCGGCGCGAAGCCCGAGGCGATCGCCCTCGCGGAGGATCGCGAGCTGTTCAAGAAGGCGATGGAGGAGATCGGCGCGGAGTGTGCCCGGGCGGACGTGGCGACCACGGTCGCCGAGGCCGAGGCCATCGTGCGCCACACCGGGCTGCCGGCGGTCATCCGCCCCAGCTACACGCTCGGCGGGGCCGGCGGCGGCATCGCCTACAACCTCGATGAGCTCCGGGAGATCGTGGCCCAGGGGCTCGACCTCTCGCCCACCCGGCAGGTGCTGGTGGAGGAGAGCCT
>CAIXRH010000253.1 GCA_903921785.1 uncultured Pseudomonadota bacterium | reverse complement strand
GGGCGGGTTGCTAACCCGCCCCCTCGGTCAGCCGTACAACCGGCGACGCGGGGTGGGCCAGCCCGGCGGCCTGGAAGCGATTTCAGCCACTTGGGCGACGCGTGTTTGCGCAGCGCCCGGGCTGGCCCCCGCCATTCTCGCCGACCGTCGCCACTCGACCGCCGACGTTGCCGGGAGGCAAGCCGGTGAGGCGCCTCCAGCCCCTCGACACCGTCATTCGACGCATGGCGGCGCCCGAGAGCACCGGCTAGCGTACCCGCATGATCGTGGCGCTCCTGCTCGCGTGCGTCGGCCCCGAAGCGGGTCCGGCCGGCGTGACCGGGGGAGTGCAGGAGGCCCCGCCCACCGGGCAGGCGGCGCCCCCCTCCACCCCCACCCACGTCGAGGCCTGTGGCGGCGACAACGGCTGGTCGCAGGCGGAGGGTACGCTCCCGGTGAGCTGGTGCGCGCGGGTGAGCCCGGAGCTGGGCAGCATCACCAATGAGGAGGAAGACCCTGGGGCGATCGGACCGCACGTCGGAACGCTCGCCCCCACCGCCGGGTCCACCGCGGCGGCGCCACCTTGCGGCGTAGAGAACCTCGTCGGCGCCCTCGGCCTCGGCGGCACCGCCGCTGCGCCGGCGGTGCTCTATTGCGACCAAGACAAGGAGGGCGGCGTCCGCTTCGCCACCTACAACCCTGCGTTCGAGCGGATCGCCTCCACCTTCGTGGCGAAGGGCGACTGCTCGGCCGTGCCCGGCTCCGGCACCCTCACGGCCCTCGGCGAGGGGTGGATCGTGTCGTGGGCGGGCACCACCCTGGCAAACGACGTCGACGTCGGCGGCGCTTCGGGCACCTATGGGATCGTCGCCGCGCGACTCGATGCGTCTGGGTCCACCGTTGCCGGACCTGTCCGCGTGGAGGTCGGCGAAGACATCGGGCACGTCGACCTCGCGATCGGCGCCTACCCGCTCGCCGTGGCCGTCACCTGGAGCGGCGCGGTGTGGCTCGCCCCCGTGCCCCTCGGAGCCGACCCGACGCTCGCTGCGCCGGCCCCGCAGCGCCTCACGAGCGGCGCGGCCGAGGCCGCGATCGTGGCCACGGGCGCAGGGTTCACGGTCGCCACTTGCGCCGACGCCGACGGGCAGCTCACCCTCTGGCAGCTCGACGCCGTGGGCGCCGTCCTCGGGAGCGCCCCGGTGGCCGGCGCCACGTGCGGTTGGTCCCAGCGTCCCTCCCTCGTCGCCACCGCCGGTGGGGTCGTCCTCGGCTGGACCGGCCCGACCAGTGCCGGTGTCGCGGCCCTCGGCGCCGACCTCGCCGAGGCCTGGCGGTACACGCCGCCGGGCGGCGCCACGCAAGTCGCCGCGCTCGACGACGGCGTGCTCGTCGTCACCCGCGACGGCACCGTCTCCCGCCTCGACGAATCCGGCGTGGTCGTGGCCAGCGCCGTCCACCCCGCGCTGGTCGACGCGGAAGGGTCGATTGGCGACCTCCGTCTGGTGGTGAGCGGCCTGGACGCGCTCTTCCTCACCTACGGGATGTCGAACTACCCAACCGGCGGCGGCCACGTGGACACCTTCGACTACGTGGAAATCAGCGCGGCGCCGCTGCCCTGAGCTACTCCAGCCCGACGACCCGCCCGTTCGTGAGCCCGACCACGAGGCGCTTCCCCACGATCACCGGCACCGCGGAGATCGGCCCGCCGAGCGTGACCTCCCAGGCCGCGCTCCCGTCCTGCGGGTCGATGCGGGTCAGGTGCCCGTCGCGGTTGCCCACGTAGACGGACCCGCGCGCGACCAGCGGCTGGGTGGTGAATTCGCCGTAGCCTTCGGTGGCCCATAGGCGTGCGCCAGTGACCGGGTCGAGGCCGTAGACGTGGCCGTCCTTGTCCGGGACGTACACGGCCTCCTCGACCGCCGGGGCGGCGAGCGGCTGGAACTCGGAGTGGAACACCCAGCGCGTGGCTCCCGCGTGCTCCCGGTCCAGGGCGATCACTCCGCCGGGCTGGCCCTTCGTCGCCGCGAAGCCCACGAAGACGCCGTCTTCCGAGAGCGCCGGCCCGTCGACGGCCGCCGCGGGGAGCGCCACGCTCCACTCCACGCCCTTGGGGCCGACCGCCATGAGGAACCCGTCGGTCGTGGCCACGAAGACGGTGCTGCCGTCCGCCGCCGGGCGCCCGGCCGGCGGGTGCCCCGCCGCCTGCTTCCACCCGGCCGTCGTGGCCACGGTGCCGTCGGCCGTCACCCAGGCCCACCCGCCGTCCACCGAAACGGGCGCCGTCACGATCGGCGCGCCCGCGTCCGACACCGAGCGGTCCCGGCCCGACGTCCGGTCGAGGAAGTGCAGACGCCCGTCCGCCCCGCCGCCGACCACCACCTCGCCCGCCAACGCCACCCCCTGGACGCCGGCAATCCGCGTGTGCCACACCTCGTGCCCATCCGCGGAGAGCGCGGACACCACGCCGTCGGCCACCGCGTAGACCTGATCGCCGTCCGCACAGAGCGCCGCCGTGACCGGACCGGACAGGGTGATCGTCCACGACTCTGAGGGCTTCCGCACGATGCCGTCGGCCGAGGTCCAGCCCGCCCGCCAGTTGGGGAGCGGGTCGGGCTTCGGGGGGGGCGGCGGCGGGGGCGGCGCCGGCTCCGCCTTCACCTCGGGCGGCGGCTCGGAATGAGGGCAACCGCTCAGGAGCAGCGCCAGCACCATCCCGACACCCCTCATCGTTGAGCCTCGAGCTTGAACCGGTATCCCAAGCCGCGAACGGTGAAGAAGTGTTTGGGGTCTTCGTCGTCGAGCTTCTGGCGGAGGCGGGTGATGAAGTTGTCCACCGTACGCTCGGTGCCGAAGTAGTTCTCGCCCCACACCGCGTCGAGGATCATCTGCCGCGTGACCACGCGGCCCTCGTGCTTGGCCAGGTATTGGAGGAGCTGGAGCTCGCGGGCCGTCATCTCCACGATCGCCCCGCCGCGGCGCACCTCGCCCGCCGAGAAATCCGCCTCCACCTCACCGAAGCGGAGCGCTGCCGCCGGCTGCGGACGCCCGCGGCGCAGCTGGGCCTTGATGCGGGCGAGCAGCTCCGCGAGCCCGAAGGGCTTGGTGACGAAGTCGTCCGCGCCGGTGTCGAGCCCCATCACCTTGTCGGGCTCGGAGCCCTTCGCGCTGAGGATGATGATCGGCATGGTGAGCCCCCGCCTTCGCAGCTCACGACACACCTCGAAGCCGTTCATGGCCGGGAGCATCACGTCGAGCAGCAGCAGGTCGGGTTTCCACTCGGTGGCCACCCGCAGGCCGGAGGGGCCGTCGAGCGCGGCGCGCACCTCGTAGCCGTCGAGGCTCAGGTTGAGCTCGAGCCCGCGTACGATGGAGGGGTCGTCTTCGATGAGGAGGATGCGATCGGCCACGGGGGCGGTGTATCAAGGCGGGGCGTTCGCGGGCGCCTCCCCCTCGCGTGGCCCCGCGTCCGTCGGCCCCGGCTCCGCTCCGGAAGCCTTCTTGCGCACCGCCCGCTCGACCGCCCTGCCGCTCGGCGAAGGCCAGGTCGAGGGGTCGGACCGCTCGGCGAGCTCCAGGCGGGTCTGGCCGACGTCGCAGGCGGGTCGCCAACTGCACCCCGCCTGCATCCCCGCGTCGCAGCGCATCGCGGCGAGCCGCTCGGGCGTCACCTTCGGGGCGATCGCCGTCGACCAATCCTCAAACAGCTGCGGATCGGCCGGAACCCAGGCCAGCTCCCGACCAATTGCGGTCAACAAGGCCGGGTTCCGGGGGTTGCGGGCGAGGGCCACCGCGAGCCTCGCGCGAATCACCTCCAACGACGGCGCCTGATACGCATCGCTCTTCCTTGGGTTCGCGAAGATCCAGTAGGGCGGACAGCCGTCGTAGAGCACCCAGTCGGCGTCCGTGAGGCGCTGCCGATAGCGCGACCACTCCCCGTCGGGCACGTCCAGCATCAGGAAGGTCGTTGTCGCCGCGACGTGCTCCCAGGCCGTGTCCCCGTCGCGCTTGGAGAAGCGGCGCCCCATGACCGGGTCGGTCAGCCCGAGCAGGTCGAGCAGCGGACCGTCCGACGACCAGCCGAGGAGGCCGATGTTGACGTAGGCCAGCGTGTCGCGCTCGGTCCGGTGGACGACCGACCACGCCGCCGGGAACGAGAACCGCTGGGTGAAGCTCCACGAGAGATCACCCGAGAGCGGCAGGAAAAACGAGTGAGACTTCACCTGCACCGAGCTGAGGAAGTCAGCCTCGTGTAGGCGGTCGGCCTCGAGCACCGCCGTCACGCCGGGCCAGGCGAGCGAGGTCGCCGCCAAAACGCCCGCGGGCGCCCACCGATGCACCCGCGCGAGGTCCGCCGCCAGCACCGCCACCGCGCCCGCCACGGCCGGCCACGCGGGCACGAAGAAGCGGAAGTTCTGCATGAAGTCGCCGTTCTGCGCGACCGCAGCGGCGATGGCCACCGCCCCGAAGAGTCCCGGCAGCGCGCGGTCGTCCCGGCGCACCCCCCGCAAAACTCCCCACCCGAGCGCGGTCGCAGCGAGCCACGCCAGCGCCGGAGACGGCCACTTCAGCGCCGATTCCAGGTAGACATACCCCCGGGCCGGGGGCCACTCCCGGAGCTTCGTCAGCGCCGTGTTCGGGAGGATGGCGCCGTACCAATGCAGCTTCAGCGCCACGAGCGCGCCCGCGCCCAGCGCGACGACGGCCACCGCCACGGCCGCGGACCGCGTGAGCTTCGGCCCTCGACGCAGGAAGTGCCACGCGCCGACCACGATCGCCGCGAGCGCGCCGTCCGGCCGCATCCACGGCGCGAGGGCCATGCCGATCGCGGCCAGGGGCAGGCGTGAGCGCCCGTCGGCCTCGGCCCCGTGGCGAGTCCACGCCAGGGTCACGAAGAAGGCCGCGGCGTCCGTCTCCAGGCCGTACATCGCGTAGGAAGGAAGCCAGGGATAGAGAACAGCAAAGGCCAGCCCGAGGGCCATGGCCGCCAGCGGGAGGGCCTGCGCACGGAGCCACTCGCCCAAGAGCACCACGGTGCCGATCCCGAACGCCAGGCCGAGGAGCTTCGAGGCGAACAGGGCGTCGCCGTTCGCGAAGGGGACCAAGAGGAGCGCCCAGCCGAGGTTGGTGATGCCCTCCACCGGCTCGCCCGCGTTGTAGACCATCCCCACGCCGCTGCGCAGGTCGCGGGCGTAGCGGAACGTGATGAACGCGTCATCGATCCACGCGGGCCAGTAGTGGAGCGCGTGGATCGTGAAGACCACCACCGCAACCAGGGTCAAGGCTCGTCGCAGGTCCATCGAGGGCGCCGTGTATCCCCCCGCGCGTGCTACATGGCTCGTGGCGTGCGAAGCGCCGCACTGGAGTCCCGTTGTCGCAGCCGACAAAAGCCTACAAGAACCTCACGTTCCTCAACAGTCCCGCCGCCCGGCACATCCGCATCCTGTGCGAGTATGAAGAGCCGCGGGATCGGTTCCACCACCAGAATGTGCGGGACACCATCGTGGTGTTCGGCTCCGCGCGGGTCAAGCCGCCGGACGTCGCTGCGCAGCTGCTCGTGGCGGCGGATCAGAGCGGGGACGCAGCGGCGATCAAGGCCGCCCGCCAGGCGGTGCGCCTCTCCCGCTACTACGCCGACACCCGGGAGCTCTCCCGCCGGCTCACCGAGTGGAGCATGAAGCGGCCGCACCACCACCGGCGGCTGCTCATCGCCACCGGCGGCGGGCCGGGGATCATGGAGGCGGCCAACCGTGGTGCGTCCGACGTGCCCGGCGGCCGCAGCGTGGGCCTCGGCATCTCCCTCCCCTTCGAGGAGAAGGTCAACCGCTGGGTCGATCCCGACCTCGCCTTCGAGTTCCACTACTTCTTCATGCGGAAGTACTGGTTCACCTACCTCGCCAAGGCGATGGTGGTCATGCCCGGGGGCTACGGCACGCTCGACGAGATGTGCGAGATCCTCACCCTGCGGCAGACCAAGAAGATCACCAAGCCGTTGCCGATGGTGCTCTTCGGCAGCGAGTACTGGAACGACGTGATCAACATCGAGAAGCTCATCGAGTGGGGCACGATCTCCGAGAGTGATCGCGAGCTGCTCCACCACACCGACAGCGTGGACGACGCGTTTCACTTCCTCACCACCGCGCTGGACTCCACCGAGAAGGAGGCGCCGAAATGACCCCCTGGGGCATCCGCAACCGCATCAAGTCCGCGCTCGGCCGCCCGAAGGCCGAGCGCACCGCCGGCTACACTCTCACCCTGGTGCTGCCCGACGGGAGCGCACACGAGGTGCAGGCCGAAGAACGCTACACCCTGGTGATGGCGTCGCAGAGCCTGGAGACGCCCATCGCCACCGGCTGCCCCGACGGGCACTGCGGGAATTGCGCCGTGGATGTGCTCGATGAGCGCGGCCTCGCCGCCCCGACGGACGCCGAGGCGAAGCTGCTCCGGGAGAAGGCGAAGCCCGGCCAGCGCCTCGCGTGCCACGCCCGGATCTCCGGAAGCGGAGCGCGGGTGCGCATCCACAGCGTGTGGTCGATGGAATCGAGCCGGGGCGCCTGAGCGTCCGATGGCGCTCACGCCGCCCCTGATCGCGGCGATGGTGCTCCTGGGCATGCCGCCGCTGATGGTGATCCTCGCCGGAGCGGGGCGGTGGGCCACCGGTTGGCTGAGGATCGCGGCGGCATTCCCGCTCGTTTCGGCGTCGCCCCCGAACGCCCATCGGGTCTCCGGGCAGAGCGTCGGCCTCACCGGGCGCCCGCGGTTGTGGCGCCTCTGCACGGTCGCGGTGAGCGACGACGCGGTGTGGCTCACCGTCGGCGGCCCGTTCGCCCTGTTCTACCCGCCGATCCAGGTGCCACTGGCCTCGATCACCATGCGGGCCAACGACGCGGGGCATGGGGACGCCGAGCTGCTCCTCGGCGGCCCCACGCAGCTGAGCCTCTCCCTTGGGGGGGATGGGGCACAGTTGGTGATCGCGCGGCTCGGATAGCGGTTCAGATGCGCATCACTCGTGTCTACACCAAGACCGGCGACCAGGGGCAGACCCGCCTGGTCGGCGGGCAGCAGGTCCCCAAGGACCACGTCCGCATCGCCTCGTACGGCACCACCGACGAGCTCAACGCGATCCTCGGGATCGTACGCTGGCAGAACCGGGGTTCGGGCGCCGCGGCCGACGCCGTCGCGCGGATCGACGAGATGCTCCACCGCATCCAGAACGACCTCTTCAACGTGGGCAGCGACCTCGCCACCCGCCCCGGAGACCGCTGGCCGGGGATGATCCGCATCACCGAGGCCGACGTGGAGCGGCTCGAGGGGTGGATCGACACGCTCAACGAAGACGTGGGGCCGCTCAAGGAGTTCATCCTCCCCGGTGGCGGGCCCGTCGGTGCGTTCCTGCATCAAGCGCGTACGGTGTGTCGGCGCGCGGAGCGGGAGGTCGTGGCGTTGCTCCGGGAGGAGCCCGAGACCGGCGTGATGCCCATGAAGTACCTCAACCGGCTTTCTGACTACCTCTTCGTGCTCGGAAGGTGGGCAGCGAAGCAGCTCGGCGAGCCCGAGTACCTGTGGGAGCGCCCGAAAGGTTGAGCGGCGTTGTCGCCGATCGGAGGCGGCAAACGGGCTCATCGGCCCCTTCGACTTCACGATGAAGCGGGATCCGGCCCCCCGCGGCGGCCGCGACGGGTTAGAGCGCGGCTCCCTGGGAGGTAAGCGTGTCGGGAGTCGTGCAGAAGGCGAGCGTAGACAACCTGCGGAACAGCGACGCCGTCACGGTGCAGGTGCTTGTCGCCGACCTCCTCCGCCTTCACATCGATCGGATCGAGACCGTCGTGGTCGCCGACCTGTTCGCGCTGGCCGATGCGGGGATCCCCGGCTCCTTGGGCGCCGACCTGAAGGCTTGGGCCGGCCGCGCCACCCGCGAGGTGCTCGACACCCCGGATGGCGAAGCGCGCCGCGGCTTCCTCGCCGAGGTCGCCGCGATCCCGCCGAAGCTGGTGTCCGAGCGGCTCCGTGAGGCCGTCTCCGGGCTCACCGCCACCTCCTCCGCCGAGACGATCGCGGTGGTGGAAACCCTGGTGCAGCGTTGGGAGAGCGAGCCGCCGCAGGCGGTGGTGCTGCCCTCGAAGAAGAGCCGCGTCGCCCAGAAGGCCGCGGTCGCCGGCGATCCCCCCCGCAAGGTGGAGAAGGCCCCGAAGAAGGTGGCGGTCCCCAAGACCCCCGCCGCCGACATCGATCCGCGCCGCGGCGCCTACGTCCGTCAGGACGTCACGGCCACGCTGCAGCACCTCGAGCGCGGCATCAAGGAGAACGTGCTGCTCGCGGGCATCAAGCACCGCAGCCCCTTCTCCGACATGACCGAGACCGAGATCAAGGCCGAGCTCCGCAAGCTCGAGCGCGAGCGGAAGCTGAAGAAGACCGGCGAGCGCTGGCTCATCCGCTAAGCTCCCGCGTTGTTCGTCGCCTCTGCTGAACTCGATCGCGCCGCGGCGTACCGGCTGTTCATCAGCGCCGTGATCCCCCGGCCCATCGCATGGGTGGGGAGTCTGGCGGCCGATGGCACCGACAACCTCGCGCCGTACTCGTACTTCATGGGCGTGAGCTCGGTGCCCCCGATGCTCGCGTTCGCGGCCGCGCGCCTCCGCGACGGCACGCACAAACACACCGCGCGAAACGTGCTGGCCACCGGCGAGTTCACGGTGTCCATCGCCGAAGAGCCGCTGCTCGACACGATGCACCAGACCAGCGCGGCGTACGCCGACAGCGAGTTCGACGCCGTGGGCATCGCCCGCGGCACGAGCGTGCACATCCGGGCGCCCCGGGTGGCGGCCGCGCGGGTGGCGATGGAGTGTGTGCTCCGGCAGCACCACGAGGTCGGCAACAGCACGATGTTCGTCGGCGAGGTCATCGGCTGGTTCGTGGCAGACGAACTCTGGAACCACGGCGAGGTTGATCTCTCAGGGTTCCGCCCGCTCGGCCGCTTGGGCGGCGACGCGTACACCACCCTGGGCACCGTCCACCGCCGACCGCCGGCGAAGGTGTAGCCCTCCCCGTCTCCGGTCGCGGCGACCCTTTGCGCCCGTCGGCGCGTGGTTAGGCTGCGCCAAACGGGTTCCGACATGCCGATCTACGAGTACCGGTGCGAGTGTGGCGAGGTGGTGGAGGCGCTGGTCCGCGGCGGGCGCGAGCCGAAGATCGGCCCCGAGGCTGGTCATTTCTGCGACACCGAGGGCTCCCTCAAGAAGCTGATCTCCGCGCACGTGGTCGGGCACGGCGGCGGCGGGGCGTTCCGCGACGCGGGCCCCAGCGCCTGCGAGGCGCCCACGGGCGGCGGCTGCGGCCATTGCAGCCAGGCGGGTAGCTGCGACTTCGAGTGAAGGGAGGTCGGCGCTCCGAGCCCCGGTCGGCGTTGGCCGGCCCGGTCGGCGCTTCGAGGTATTTTGGGCGCAATACAGCGGGGTTGCTCCCATTCAGCGTCGCATGCGCAACGATCCTCGGCGGTTCCCTGGGAGGGTGCTCGCCGTCGGAGGCGGAGCAGCTCGCGGCGGCCGGCGCCGCCGCCGACGCGTCCATGGCCGCCGCGCTGTGCGACACCCTGCCCGGCGATTCGCGCGACCGCTGCCTCGTCGCCCAGGCGGATCGGTTCGCCGTCGAGGCCGCCTGGTGTGATCGGGTGCCCGGCGAGCGGTGGCGCGGGGAATGCCGGTTCCGGGCCGCGGAGCGGCTGGTCCGCGCGGGCGATCCGGGTGCCGCCACCGCGCTCTGCGTCAGCACCCCGTTCGCACGGGAGTGTACCTACCACCTGCTCCGGGAGAGCGCGCGCACGGTGCTCGACCAACCCCCGGCCACCGCGGCCGCCGCGCTCACCCCCTGGCTCGCCGAGCCCGGCGCCCACGACGCGCCGAAGCTGTACTGGAAGGCGTACTTCCGCGAGCGCCGCGGCAGCGGCGCCGTCGACGACCCCACCGGCTGCCCCGACGAAGCCTGCACCGACGCCGCCCGGGAGACCTTCTTCGAGTCGCTCCGCGCGACGTTCCGAGCGGATCGAGCCGGGTTCTGCGCGACTCCGCCGGTCTCCGTCACCGGTTGGGCCGTCACCCCGGACACGTCCACCTGGCTCGCGACGTGGGCGGACGACGCCTGCGCGCGTGACGCCGCGCCACCACAGGCTATACCCGCGGCGCGATGATCCCCGCCCGCCTCCTCCCCCTCTGCGCCGAAGCCGCCGCCACCGTCGATCCCGCCGCCGAGGTGGACACGCTGGTGCCCACCAACAACGCCGCTCACGGCGACTACCAGTGGAACTTCGCGTTCCGCCTCGCGAAGGCGCGCAAGGAGAACCCGCGGGCGCTCGCCGAGAGGCTGGTCGGTTCTTTCGCCGGGAAGCCCGGCATCGCGGCGGCCAGCGTGGCTGGGCCCGGCTTCATCAACCTAAAGCTCGACGACGCCTGGCTCGCCGCTTCGCTCCGCGAGCAGGTGGCGGAGGCCGCGTGCGGGGTGCCCCAGTCGGGCGAAGGTCGCACCCTCATCCTCGATTTCTCCTCGCCGAACGTGGCGAAGCGCATGCACGTCGGCCACATGCGGAGCACCCACATCGGCCACGTGGTGGGCAACCTCCACCGCGCCGCGGGCTGGACCGTCATCGGCGACAACCACATCGGTGACTGGGGCACCCCGTTCGGCAAGCTGATCGTCGCCTGGGACGAATGGCGCGATGAAGCGGCCTACGCGGCCGATCCGGTCGGCGAGCTCGAGCGCCTGTACGTGAAGTTCGGCGACGCGACGAACCTCAAGGAGAACCCGGGCCTCGACCCCGCGGCCGTCGCCACGCTCAACGACCGCTCCCGGGAAGAGACCGCGAAGCTCCAGCGCGGCGACGCCCGCAATCGTGCGCTCTGGGAGGACTTCCGGGCGAAGTCGCTCCAGGAGTACGAGGCGGTCTACCGCCGCGTGGGCGTGCAATTCGACGTGGTCCTCGGCGAGTCTGCCTACGGCCCGATGACCGACGAGGTCGTGCGGGGCCTGCGTGAGGCCGGGCTGGTCGAAGCGAGCGAAGGCGCGATGATCATCCGCCTGGGCAACCAGGTGAGCGTGGTGCAGAAGAAGGACGGCGCCGCCACCTACACCGCGACCGACCTCGCCTGCGTGAAGTACCGTGTCGAGCGGTGGAATCCGGCGAAGATGGTCTACGTCACCGACATCCGGCAGGCGCAACACTTCGCCAACTTCTTCGCGATCGCCGGGAAGTGGGGCTACACCGCCGAGCTGGTTCACCTCGGCTTCGGCATGTTGAAGCTGCCGGAAGGCGCGATGAGCACCCGCAAGGGCAACGTCATCCGCCTGGTGGACCTCCTCGACGAAGCCGTGGCGCGCGCCCGCGCCGTCGTCGACGAGAAGTCGGCGATTTTCCCCGATGAAGAACGCGCGGCGATCGCCGAGGCCGTCGGCGTCGGCGCCGTGCGCTACCAGGACCTCGTGCAGGCCCCCGGCACCGACATCACGTTCGACTGGGCGCGGATGCTCGCGATGGACGGCAACAGCGCCCCGTACCTGCTCTACACCCGCGCCCGCGCCACCAGCGTGAAGCGCAAGGCCGCGGAAGCGGGCGTCCCCTCCCCTGATCTTGCGAACCTCCGCTTCGATCACCCGCTGGAGCGCGAGCTGGCGCTCACCCTTTTGCGGTTCCCCGAGGCGGTGGAGGCCGCGCTCCGCACCGCCGCCCCCAACCTCGCCGCCGACGCGACGTACCGCCTCTGTGAAGCGTTCAACCGCTTCTACTTCGAACTTCGGGTCCTCGAAGGCGGCGACGCCCGCGACAGCCGCCTCGCCCTGGTCGAAGCGACCGACCGTGTGCTGTGCTTCGCCCTCCGGCTCCTCGGGCTCCGCGTCCTCGAGCGGCTGTAGTGCCCGACTCCACCGAACGCGCCTTCGCCGCCGAACGTCGCCTCAATGCGCGGCGGATGACGACGGTGCGCCTGTTCGGGACCATCGCCTGGGCCTGCTCCGCGATCCTGCTCGGGTGGCAGCCGCAACAGCCCGCGATCCTGAGCTACCTCGGCCTCAGCGCGATCCTCTGGCTGGGGGTACGTCGCTGGACTCACCTGCTCGAAGTCAGCTTCTGGGCCCTCGCCGTCCTCGACATGCCGATGATGATGCTCGCGCAGTGGCACGCCGTCGGCGCCGCCGACGAGACGGTGGACTACGTGATGGCGATGGACAACGCGATGTTGGCGTTGGTCCTCGTCGGCTCCGCATTCGCGCTCCGCCCCTCCCTCACGTGGACGCTCGCCGGGCTCTGCCTGGCCAGCCAGATCACGATCATGCTCGCCGCCGACGAACTCACGGTGAGCCGGGTGATCGGCGCCACGCTCGTCTACGGCATCGCCGCGGGCGGGATCGCCGCGTTGATCGCTCAGTCCCACCGCCTGGTGGGGATCGCGAGCACGGAGATGGCCGCGCGGAATCGGATGCAGCGCTACTTCTCCCCCGCCGTCGCCGACCACATCCTCGAGGGAGGACGCGAAGAAGTCCGGGGCGCGCACCGGGTGATCACGGTGCTCGTCGCCGACATCCGCGGCTTCACCGCGCTGGCGTCCAACGCCGAGGCCGACGTGGTCGTGGCGTGGCTCGACGCCTACTTCGCCGCGATGGTCGAGGTGATCTTCCGCAACGGCGGCACCCTCGACAAGTTCCTCGGTGACGGGATCCTCGCCTGGTTCGGCGCCCCGGTCGACCAGGCGGACCACGCCATCCGCGCCACCCGATGCGCGCTGGAGATGCTGGTCGCCTTGGAGGAGGTCAACGCGACCCGCCTCGCGCAGGGGCTCCCCGCGCTGAAGGTCGGCATCGGCCTGCACACCGGCCGCGCGCTCGTCGGCGATGTCGGACCTGAATCACGGCGCGAGTACACGGCGATTGGCGACGCGGTGAACGTGGCCAGCCGCGTGGAAGGCCTCACCAAAGAGCTCGGCGTGGCGGTGCTGGTCAGCGGCGCCACCCGCGCCGTCGCCGGCGACGACTTCGCCTGGAAACAACTGCCTCCTCAGCGGGTGCGCGGGAAGGCGGAGCCGATCGAGGTCTGGAGCGTCGGTCCGGCGTAGGCGCCCCGGGCGTGCCCGCTCCCTGCGGTCGCGGTCGGCCTCCTTCTGGGCTCGCGCTTCGCGCTCGGTCGGCGCGCCCCGCGCGCGCCGACCGGCCGCGGCCCAGGTGCCCACACCGTCGAACGCCAGCGCGCCGCGGCCGCCCGCCAGTCCGCCTCACGCGTAGCCGCCGGGACGGGTGATACGGTTTGAGCCTGATTTCCGCTCGCCCGGCGAGGACGCGGCGCCGGGGGGCGGGATTCCCGGCATCGCGAGTCGCACCGCTGTAGCCAAGGAAACAGTGGGCGTCGGCGCTGGGTCCTGCCGCCGCCATCGACGGGCGGTCGCTTCGCTCCGCCCGCCGCCGGCGACGTCACACGGCTGGCCCACTTTCGGGCTGGCCCACTTCCGGGCTGGCCCACTTCCGGGCTGGCCCACTTCCGGGCTGGCCCACTTCCGGGCCCGTCACCTCACCCTGAACCATCGGCGAACAAGGGCAAGGTTTTCACGCGACGCCGGCAAGTCCGCAATGACTTGCTGCACGGGCTCGCTCCGCGTCGGCGTGACGAGTGGACGATCTTCATCACGGGCAGACCGTATCAGGCGCGGACAGGATCAGGCCCGCGCCGCCACCACCCGGGCGACCAGATCGCTCGCCGCGCCGAGCCGCATCCCATCCAGGAACAAGGCGGTGTCTTCGGGGGGAAGCGCCGCCTTCGTGCGCCGCCACAGCTCGCCGAGCGTGGCCCGGTTGCCCTCCCAACGAGCCGCCGACCCGACGTGACCGTGGGTGTACAGCCGACGGAGCTGCGGGAACCGCTTCTCGAAGAACACCCCGCCGATCTGGAGGAGCGTGCCGTCCACGTCGCAGAGGGTGTCGCCGCAGAGCGGCGCGGGGTCGGCGCCGGGGTGGCGGTTGAAGACGCGGAGGTCGGGCGCGCCCGCCAGGTCTTCGAGCACGACGGCGAGGCCCCGGAGGTAGGCTTCAGCGGCGTCCCCGGCGAAAGGCACGCCCGTCGCATAGTTGAGCTGCAACGCGGGCACCCCGAGCGTCCGCGCGTCGGCGAAGCGCGCGGGCAGCTCGTTCGCCGCCGCCGGGGGCACCGTGACGTTCAGGAACCAACGGGCGCCGCTCGCCCGCAGCGCAGCGACCGCGGCGGCCCAGCGCGCGTCCGCCTCCGCGGCGGGGAGCAGATGCGGGCGTCGGAACCGGTTTCCGGGGCCCACGCCGTCCACCGAGAGCTGCACGGTGACGCCCCAACGGGCGAGCGCGTCCAGCCGCCCGACGTCGAAGCCTAGCCCGTTGGTCGTCAGCTGCAACGCCAGCTCCCGCCCGCGGCGCCCGCGGTGGCCGATCGCGTGCGCCACGATCGCGGTCACGAGGTCCCAACGGCGGGTCGGCTCGCCGCCGAAGAGCTGGATCGCGAGGCGGGGCTTCGGGCTGGTCATCAGCAGGTCGATCGCGCGTTTCGCAGTCTCCGGCGCGAGGTCGCCGACCGGCGCCGAATCGGCAGAAGCGGCCTCGACCGTGCCCGGGTGCGGCTGGCCGTAGGCCACCTCCGTGAGGCCGACGAAACAATACGCACACCGCAGCTCACAGCTCCGGGTCAGCATCAACATCAGGCGGTCGGTGACGGCGTTCTCGCCGGTCTGGACGCTGTCGGTCGCGAGCATCTGGCGGAGGCGGCGGTCCACCTGCTCCGGAGAGGGGAGCACGATCACCGGGGCGCGCCCGCCGCGAACCACGCCCGGACCAGCGCCTGATCCGCCTCGGGCAGGGCCGGCTGCCCGAGCGGCATCCCCGGCAGCTCCGGACGTTTCACCTTCGCCGGCACCTCTCCCGGCGCCAGGTGATCCCGGGGATCCTCCACGTTCCGCCGGGCAATCGCGGCGAGGATCTGGTCCTTGTGCGCCACGACGCCCTCGTAGGTCTGAAGCTCGATGCCGGTTGCCGGCCAGCCGAAGCCGCCGGCGTTGCCCGGGCCGGCGCGTCCTTCGTTCTGCGCCGGGTCCATGTGGCAGTGGATGCAGATCTTCCCGAAGACCCGCGCTTCGACGTCATCCCAGCGGGGCGCGGCGACCGCCGCCGCCGTCGCGGTGGCGCCCGCGGGTGCCCCGCTCGCGCTGGCGCCCGGCGTGTCCGGGTTCGCGAGCACGAGGTAGTCACGGAGCGCGAGCGCCTCCGCGGTAGAGAGCCCGAGCTTGGGCATGGTGGTCTTCGGGCTGATCGCCGTGGGGTCCTGGATCCAGGCAGCGAGCATGTCGTCGGTCATCCGGTCGCGGGCCCAGCGGAGGTCTGGCGCGGCGGGGATGCCCGGGCCGAGGTGGCGCTTGCCGAAGGTGTGGCACGCGACGCAGCCACGCTCGGCGAAGAGCGCCTCCCCCTTCGGGACGTTGGCCGCGCTCGGCGCGGGGCTCGGCGCGGGCTTGTAGGCCCGGGTGCTCGCCCAGCTCACCACCGCGTCGATCTGCGCGGCGTTGAGCCCCAGGCGCACCATGCCCTCGTCCATCGTCGGACGGATGTCGTAGGGATCGGCGAGGTAGGCGCGCATCCAGGCGGGATCGAGCCGCGCGAAGGCGACCTCGAGGTCGGGCACCGCGAAGTAGCTCTTCACATTGTGCTCGTATCGCGCCCACTTCGGGAAGATCTGCATCGCCTTCGCGCGTTGCGCGGGGTTGGCGGAGACCGTCTTGACCCACTGGTGGCATCCGGTGCAACTCGCGGTGCGGATCGGGGCCGCGACGTCGGGGACGGCGTGGCACGCCGCACACTCCGCCCCCGCAACGATCGAGCGCCCGTCCAGGGGTTGTCCCCCGGCACGGGCGCTCGTGAGCCCCAGGAACACGGACGCCGCGAACGCGAGCGCGCCCCACAGGGCGCGCATCGAGCGTCGCGGCGTCATCTCACTCGGCCTTCGCCACCGCCGTGGGCGGGGCGGCCTGCATCTCAGGAATCCCCGCGGCGTCGATCTGCGCGAGGGCATCCTCGAGCGACTTCGGGGCCGGCGCGACCGGCTGAGCGGGCTGCGGAACCTGGGCGGCCTGGGCGTTCGCGGCCTTCTTTGCGTCGGCCACCTGGACCGGCTGCGCCGGCTTGACCGCGACCTCCTCGAACCGCGGCATGGCGCAGGCGTCGGCGGGGGAGACGAAGGAGAGGGCGAAGGCGAGGATGAACATGGTGGACTCCGTCGGGGTGCGGGCGACAACGACGGCGTGGCCGAGAGCTTACACCGTCCACGTCATTTCGACCGCGTGGCGGGCGACCGGTTCCCGGAAGCCGGCGGGGACGGCAGACTCAGCTCGACCGGGCGGTCACCCACCGCCCTCGCCCGCAGCCGGTGCGTCCAGGCGGAGGGCGAGCGCATCGAGGTCCTCGTCGTTCGGCCAACGTTCGCGGGCGCGGGCGAGCCGCTTGCGCGCCTCGCCCTGCTGCCCCTGGGCCCAGAAGCGCTCAACCAGGATGACCGCCTCCATGGCGCTCCCCGGAAGCGGACCTTCCACCGCCACCGTGAGCCGCTTGACCGCGTCCGGGCGCTTGCCAGAGGCCCGGACGCGCTCCACCAACCCGCTCACGATCCGCGGGCGCCCCTCCGCCAACGCGAGGTCCGCGAGGGTGACCAGCCCGTCGATGTCCTCGCCCATCATGGCGATCGCCTCGTCTTCACGGCGGAGGCGCTCTTCGTAGCCGTACCGCACGGCGGTGCGGAAGTGTTTGCGGGCGGCTTCGGCCTTCGTGCTGCGCCGGACCGACGGCCACGCGAGCGCGGCGAGCACGAGTACACCGACGATCCACGCCCAGCGCGGAACGTACGGCTCCGTCAGGTCCGCGAGGGAGCGGATGAGCTGGCCCAGCATGCCCACGGCCGGGCGGCTAACGTGCCGGACCGTCGGGCGCCCCGGCGGCGCCGCGGCAGGGGACCGGAGCGGCGGCCGGGCTCCGCCCGGCCGGTCCCGGCTCCGCCGGGACCGAGGCGACAGCCGAGCCCGGAGGGGCCCGACGGCGGGCCTCTGGCCCGCCGGGCCGCCGTGTTCTTCGCTCCCTTCGCCGGGAAGACAGGCTACTTCGAGGGCTCTGGCGGACCACTCGGCGGCGGCGCCGGCTCCGAGGGGACCTCTCCCTCCACGATCGGGGGGCCGAGCACCGCGCCGGGGAAGACCGGCTCCGGGGTGCAGGAGCAGCCCGCGTCGGGCGCCCAACATGCCTCTCCCTGCTTCACGAAAACCACCGCGTCGTCCGCGGGGATGGCGCCGGGGCAGACCACTCCGCTTCCCGACGCGAGCACCGCCACGAGTCGATCCCCCTCGCCCGACGCGCGCACCGGTTGGGTGGTAATCCCGACGTCGAGGCCCTCGCCGGCGAGCGGACAGGCCGCCAGCGTGGGCCGCACGTAGGCCACCTCCCAGGCGCTCGCTTGTAGGAAGCGCGCCACGGCCGCATCCCCCCGGGCGAGGCGTGCTTCAAGCTTCGCGGCCGAGTCTCCGAGCAAGAGCGGCGCGACGGTGGGCGCGACGACCAGCTCGCGGAGCCGCGTACCCTGCGCCCGAAGCGCCTGGCTGGCCTCCCGCCATGCCGCTCCGAACCGCTCCATCCGCCAGCCGAGCGCCAGGCGATCGTGGTCGTCGCAGGGTGATTTGGGCGGCTTCCCGACCACCCACCGCGCCTGGAGTTGTAAGGTCGCGGTGCCCGTGGCCTCGGCCTCCGCGTAGACCTCCTCGTAGCGGGTCTGCGCCGCCGCGAGCTCCTGTGCTCCCGGCGCGAGGTCGGCCGGGGTGGCTGCGAAGAAGAGCGCGAGCGGGATCATCGTTCCCCGAAGTAACGCTCTTCGAGCGCCCCGCCGCGGCGCACCTCCACGATCCGCGCGCCCTCCGCGAGCAGCTCCCGGAGCAAGGCCGAGGTCGCGTCGGGGAGCTCCCTCCGGTCTCCCGGGGGCAGCCGCAGGTGCACCCGCTCGCTCCGCCCGGGGGGGAAGGGCTCGGCGAGGATCACCTCGACCTCCCGGTCCCGCCCGGTCACCACGTCCATCGCGTCGTGGAGGAGGCAACGACCCTTCTCGAGGATCACCACGTGATCGCAGAGGGACTCCAGCTCCGGGAGATTGTGGGAGCTGATGAGGACCGTCGCGCGGCCGCGCCGCTCGGCGAGGGCGCTGCGCAAGTGACGCGCTTGCGCGGGATCGAGCCCGGCGGTGGGCTCGTCGAGGAGGATGAGCTCGGGATCGCCGACGAGGGCGCTGGCCACGGTGAGCCGCCGGCGCATGCCGTGAGACAGCGTGGAAACCCGGTGGTCGGAGCGGTCCGTCAGCAGCACGGTCTCCAGGCACTCGTCCGCGGAACGACGGGCGGCGACGGCGGTGAGGCCTTGCAGCCGCGCCCAGGCGTAGAGCAGCTCCCGTGGGGTGCTGGCCCCGGGAAGCTCGGCGTCCTGAGGGAGGATTCCTACCCGACCCCGATGGGTGGAGACGTGGTAAGGGCCGAGACCGAGCACATCGACGGAGCCGGCGTCGGGGTTGAGGAACCCGGCGAGGACCGAGAGCGTCGTGGTCTTGCCGGCGCCGTTTTCGCCCACCAGGGCGCTGAGCGAGCCCCGCGGGACGGTGAAGCTGACGCCATCGAGCGCGAGGCTGCGCCCGAACCGTCGAACGACGCCAGTCATGGTGACCGCGGCGTCGGAGGTGCGGCGCGAAGGCGACGGGCCGGCCTGCAGGGCGGGCGCAGGGACGCCAGGCGGAGGCGTCGTCACAGGTCCCTCCGGTCGAACCGTACGTAGCCGAGGCCGACCCACGCCAGGGTGTTGAGCGCGTACCGGGCGAGGCCCATGCCGAACGCGAGCGGGTCGTCGGTCCAGGCTTCGTCCCACCCGCGGCCGGGGAGGAAGCCGCGGAGGACCTCGACGCCGGGGGCGATCCAGTCGGGGAGCCAGGTTGCGGGCGGCCATTCACCGAAGACGAGGATGGCGAGGAGGAACACCACCGCGACGACCCGCGCCGGGTTGGACCTGCCGATCCACTGGCTCACGCACAGCCCGAGCCCCGCGAACGGCAGCGCGTAGGCGAGCGCGCAGGCCGCCCGGCGGGTGGAGGAGAGCGCGAGCCCCAGGATCGGGACCTGCACCATCAAGGTCTGCCCGATGATCTCGGTGACGAGCACGCCGACGAGCGCCGCGAGCCCCGCCATCGCCACCTGCCCAAGGAGCTTCCCGAGCACGATCGGGACCCGCTCGGTGCGCAGCGCCAGGAAGCGGATGGAGCGGGACTCGACCTCCGTGGATACACTTACGCTCGTGCCGAGGAGGAGGAGGAGCGGCAGGAGCACCATCGCCACCGCCCCCGACCACAACCCGAGCACCGGCTCGGTCGCCAGGCGGTCGAAGAGCTCGGTGGAGCCGATGAGGCCGCCGAGGAAGTCGCGCAGATCGTCGGACTTCAGCACCTCGGCGATGAGGGTGCCGGGCTTCTCCGTGGCCGGCACGTGCATCGCCTGCGCAACGGACCGCTCGGCTTCGCGGAGCGCCTGGACGAAACCCCAGTCTGCCGCGGCCGTGCCCGCCGCGTAGAGCAGGAGGCCCACCTGCAGCAGGCGGGTCCGCCGCGCCTGCTGGAGCTCGTACGCCGCCACCACGAAGATATCGGCCAGGAAGCGTCCTCTCCCGGGCGGGGCGTCGCTCACTGCCCCGCCCCCGCCCCTTCCAGCCCGGCGAGCGCGCCGACCGTGGCGCCGTCGATGTAGGAGAACGGATCGAGGGTCTCGTCGTCGATCTCCGCCCGTTGGTCCTCGGGGATCACGTCGCGGAAGGCGTCGTCCGCCTCGATCACCGCATCGAGCGCTTCGGCGCCGAACTCCATCATCTCGCGCCGGTCGGGCTCCTTGCCAGCGGCGGCCTCGGCGACGAACGCATCGACCTGGGCCTTGAGCTTCTGGTTCATCTTCTCCACCGCGGCGTCGAGCGCGGCGAGCTGCTCTTCGTCGGGATCCACCTGCTCGATGAGCGCGGCGCGGGCCTGGGCCGCGCGGGCATCGAGCGCCTCGGCCATCGCGGCCGGGGTGTCGGGGAGGTCGTTGGCCCCGTTGCCGGCGCCTTCTTCTCCTCCCGCACGCTTCATGTTGTCGTCCGGTACGCCCTGCGGCGTGGTCCCCGCCTGGTCCTCTCCCGGGGGGACCTCGGGAGGACCGTCGCGGTGGGCGCCTCGATGTTCACGACCGGCGCCGCCGAGGATCTCGGCGATGCCCGACGTGGCGGCACCTCGTTGACACTCCCGGGTCTCCTTCTGCATGTCCGCCACCCGCGCCCGCATCGCGAGCAGCTCCGCGCGCGGCGACCACGCCCCGATCACGGTGCCCAGGACGAGCGCCGCCACCACCGCCAGAAAGGTCCGACCCATGGCCAGGACCTATCCGCCCCGGCCGCCCTCGCGCGACGCGGACGCGCGCGAAAGCGATCTCCCAAGCCAGCTTTTCCCACCTCCCCGAAATTCAATGATTTTTTCTTCCCAAAACTCTTGACGTGACAAGGGCTGACGTGTGATCCTGTACGGACCGCTCGCGCTCCCCGCTGGTCCCACCTCCCGCCGCAGACGAAGCCCATCATGCTCCCCGAATTCCTCAAGAATCCCCCTCTCGGCAAGCCCTGGCTCCTCTACGCCTTCCTCGGCGCCAGCCTGGTGGTCAACCTCACGCTCGCCCTCCGCTCCAACGGCGGCGGCGAGGCGGAGGAGGCTCCGGTCGCGGAGGCGGCACCCGCTCCCGGCGCGGAAGCCGCGGTCGCGGTCGCGCAGGACGGCGGCAACGCTCCCCTGCCGCCGGAAGCCGTCCCTCCGCTCCCCGAGCCGCTCGGCGTGAGCGCCCGCGCCGGCACGCACGTCTTCGGGTCCCCCGTGTCCGGCTCGCTCTCCGCCACCTTCCAGGCGGCCGACGCGAAGTCTCCCGCCGCGCTGTCCGCGGTCTTCGCCCGGCTCATGGTCTGGGACGTGGACCTGCGCCACGATCTCCACAAGAACGACCTCGTCTCCGTGCTCTACGAGGACACCGACGGCGTGGAGCCGCTCGTCCTCGCGGCCCGCCTCACCCTGCTCCCCGGCACGCCGACCGAGCGGAAGGTGGATGCGTTCCGGTACCAGGCGCAGGGCGACCGCTTCCCCAGCTACTGGGCGAGCGACGGCACCGAGGTCCCCAAGCGCCTCATCGACGGACCGCTCGGCGACTACGAGCAGATCACCAGCCTTTTGAAGGACCGCCCCACCCACGAAGGCATGGACTTCAAGACGCCGATCGGCACCGAAGTCCACGCGCCGCGCGCCGGAAAGGTCACCCGCGTCAACTGGAACCACGCCGCCAACGGCAATTGCGTCGAGCTCCAGTTCAGCGACGGCGCGACCGCCAAGTTCCTGCACCTCAACGAGAACAACGTCACCGAGGGGCAGACGGTCACGGCGGGGCAGATCATCGCCAAGTCGGGCAACACGGGCCGATCCACCGGTCCGCACCTCCACTACCAGATCGAGAAGGGCGGCAAGGTCGTCGACCCGATCGACTACCACGGCACCCTCCGCCGCAAGCTCCCGCCCGAGCTGATGACCGACTTCTCCGCTCGCGTCGCCGAGCTGTCCGCGCAGCTCGACCGTCAGGTCGCCTCCGCCGCGCAGTAGCGGGTCTCCGCCGGGAACCAAGGGGCGCGCCTAGTAGGTGCGCCCCTTCCACGTCCGGGTTCCCGCTCGGGTGCGCCGCACCGAGTCGAACAGGAGCCCGAGGAGGATCGTCGCGCCGAGCGGCTGGAGCAGCCCGTAGGGCAGCGGCTGATCGAAGATGCGGTCCATCCAGGCACGGACGCCGTGGATGAGCAGGAGGAGCGCGAGGCTGGCCGCGAAGAGCGTCGTGTCACCCGCGAGCGCGGCGTAGAGGGTGATCGCATAGGGCGACAAGAACTCGACGAGCACGAGCACGGCCACGAGCACGACGACGCCGGTCTTGAACTCCATGCCCGGGTAGAGGTTCTTCGTCCACCCGTGCCAGAGCTCGGAGAAGCCGGTGTACATCCGGCAGGAGAACAGCTCGCGGATCATCAGGCAGCGCACCTTGAAGTCCGCTGCCTTGAACGCCTTGGCCATGCCGATGTCGTCGAGGATGTCGTCCTTCACGGCAGCGTGGCCGCCCACGGCGTCGTACGCGGAGCGCCGGACCAGGATGAGCTGGCCATTGGCGATCGCCTTCTCCGCGTTCGCGTCGTCGTTCATCTTGGCGAGGTCGTTGCCCGCGAGGATGAGCCCGCCGACCGAGGGTTGCACCACGTACTCCCAGAAACTCGCCATCTCCAGGCGACCAAAGCCGGAGAGCAGGTCGACCCCCCCGGTGATCGCGTAGGTGTGCAGCCGGGAGAGGGCGCCGCGGGCCACGCGCACGTCGGCGTCCACGAACACGAGCCAGTCGCCTTCGCCGAGGTTGGCGCGGGCGCGTTCCAGCGCCCAGGGCTTGCCCTTCCATCCCGGGGGGAGCTCCGCGCCGCCGCCCTCGACCACCGTCGCACCGGCATCCCTCGCGAGGTCGGCCGTACCGTCGGTGGAGCCGTCGTCGAACACCACGATGCGCAGGTTCGGATGGTCGGAAGCACGAAGCGCCGCCACGCAGGCGCCGATGTTGCGCGCTTCGTCCCGCGCGGGGATCACCACGACGAGCGTCGGGAGGTCCTCGGCGACCGGTGCGTCGAGCCCGAGCTTCCACCGGGTGTCGGCACGACCGCGCGCCACCCGGAGCGCCACGCCCGCCCAGAAGAACCCGATGCCGCCGACAAGGAGGAGGAGCGCCACGGCGGACGGCTAACCGCCCGCGCCCAACGACCGCAGCGCTTCGAAGCGCGCGGCATCGAGGACGACGGGGTCCTTCACCTGGGCTTCGGGCGCGCCGGCGGCGACCCGCTCGGCCTTCCAGCGCTCCCAGGCCGCGCCCGGGACGATCTCGACCTCCGGCGGGCCCATGCGGCCCGTCTCCCGGCGATCGTCATATTCGAGGTTGATGGTCCGGAGGGCCGCGTCCAGCGCGGCCGAGAGGGCGGCGGCGGGCGACGGGGTCGGGCCGGGCGCGCTTCCCGGAATCCCCACCGCCACCCGCAGGTTCGGCACCTCTGCCCAGCGGAGGCAGGCGGCGACCGCCACCGCCTCGGGGCACACGACGCGAGCCGCGTCCTGGAGCTGCGCCTCCGTCACCCGCTCGCCGACGGAGCTGAGCTCGGCGCCGGCGCGGCGAAGGAAGACGAAGCGCGGCACCCGCTCCGCAAAGCCGGTGACCTGCACCAGATCGCCAAGGTCGTACCTGTACAAGCCCGCCTCGGTGCTCACGACCAGGCGGTACACCCCGCCGACCTCCAGCTCCCAGGCCCACCGCACCTGCCCGGCTTCGTCGACGAACTCCAAGACGTGGCCGCCGAGCCACGCCACGGGGTCGCCGTCGTCCACCGGCACCGCGAAGAACCCCTCGGACGCCGTGACTCCAACCTCGCGCACCGGGAGGTCCGCGCCGATCGCGGCGGTGAGCTTCGGCACGAAGAAGGCCGCGGGTCCGCCCTTCCAGCAGTTGAGCCGGCGGAGCTGCCAGGGCCAGGCCGGCGCCTCGGGGAGCGCGCGCTTCGGGAGGCCTCGGGCGCCGGTGCGGCCGAGCGTGCCCTCCGCGAGGTCGCGCCGGAGCTCCTCCCACCACTGGTCGCGGAGGCGGGTGTAGAGGAGGATCGAAGAGGGGTTGGCGGCGGTCCAGCTCCGCACGTCGGCGGCGAGGGCGTGGCGGAGGATGGCGTACTGGCGGGTGGGGACGTCGTCAATCGTGTACACGGCGTAGGGCACCGGTGCGCGCCACCGCACCCAGAACGGCTGGGCAAGGAACATCCGCCCAGTGTTGCTCCCGAACGGCACCCCGCCCGCGGTCCTCCCCGCCACCGCCGGGGAGACGATGGAGAGCGCCGAGCCACCGGCGAGCGCCTCTTCGTCGCGGAGGAGGCCGAGCACCCACAGGCGCTGCGCCGCCGCCACACTCTCCGCCCACGCGTCGGTGACCGGCACCCGCTTCGGGCGGCCGGTGGTGCCGCTGGTCTGCACGAGCTGCCGCACCGGCGCCCAGGTGAGCACGGCCGGCTCCCCGGCTTCCACCCGGTCGAGCCACGGCAGGAGCGCGGCGTGCTCTCGCACGGGGATCGCCGCTCGCCACGCCGCGAGGTCCTCCCGACCGGTGAGGCCGTGATCCCGGGCGAACGCCGTACCTGCGGCGCCCGCCGCGATCGCCGCGAGCCGCGCCCGCTGCGTAGCTTCCGGCGCCCCGAGGCTCTCGTGGAACCGCTCGACCGGCGCGCCCCCGAACGCGCGGAGGAGCCGGTACGGGCCGTGACCGTCGGGCGGGAAGAACACGTTCCCGGGCTAACTCCGGCGGTAGCCGCCGGGGAGCGGGCCCGTTAGGTTCGCGGCCTTCGGGTAGGGAATGCGCACCGGGGACACCGTCCGCGATGGCCAGGGCAACGCGTACCAGGTCGGGCAACAGCTCGGGCGTGGGTTGTGGGGCAAGAGTTTTCTTGCCCGCCGCGAGACCAACGATCAGCTCTTCGTGCTGAAGGTGCCGCTCACCGCGGACGATCTTCGCGGCGAGGGCGGTGCGCCCGAGGCGTTCTTCGCCGCCTGTCGGGACGCGCTCATGGAAGAGGCCCGGCTCTACGAGCAGGGCCAGCTCCCGTTCCTCCCCCGGCTCGAAGCCCGGTTCACCGCGCCCGACGGGCAGCCGGCGGTGCTCCTCCCCCGGCTGGCCGAGTCGCTCGAGCGCCGCATCCAGGACGGGCTCCCGCTCTCCGGCCTGATCGACGTGCTCCTCGTCGTCGCCAAGCACGTGCGGCAGCTCGCGAGCAGCGGGGTCAGCGGGGCCCCGGCGCACGGGTCGTTGCGCGCCACCAACATCCTCTTCTCCGAGCGCGGCGAGGTCTTCCTCACCGACGTCGCCACGCCTGCCGTGCGCCGCAACCTCGGCGCGTTCAGCGGGCTGGCGCCAGGCGGCAACCCCTGGGCGCCGCCGGAGTACGCCAGCGCCACGACCGAGCCGATCTGGTCTCCCGTGGTCGACACGTGGGCGATGGCCATGCTGCTGTGGCGTGGCATCGTCGGTCCCGAAGCGCCGATCGCTTGGCCCACCCGCGGGTTGGACAAGGGTGCCGTCAGCTCGGTGAAGGATCGCCTCATCGAGCGCATGAAGGCGGAGGACAGCAACCCCCGCTTCCACTCCCGCCTCGCCGAGCGCGTCGGCGTGCTGCTCTCGCGGGCGCTGTCGTTGGAGGTGGCGCCGTCGCCGCCGTTCCGCTTCACCCGCCTCGAAGAGTTCGTGCAGCGCCTGGAAGAGATCGCGGCGCTCATCCGCCCGCAGGTCACCAACGTGGGCAAGGTGCTCCACGACCGGCCGGCCGCCAAGCCCTGGTTCGACACGGACGAGGCCGTCGCTTTCTCGGTCACCGTGGGCGCCACGGCGGGCGTGGAGGGCCGGGAGGAGATCGGCGTCGGCATCGCCGTCTTCGACCTCGCGAAGGACACCCGCGTCAAGGACCTCGACCTCGGCTACACGGTCGACAAACACCCCAGCGGTCGCTACCGCTTCGCCTTCCGGGTCTCCGGGCTCAGCCCCGGGCCGTACCGGGCGAAGGTGGCGTTCGCCATCCGGGACAGCGGCCAGCCCCCCGCCGCCGCCGAGACCGAATTCGATATCCGCGCTGCGCCGGGCTGGGTTCCGCCGGCCGAGGCGCCCCCCACCGCCGCCCTGCCGTTCCAGCGCGAGCCGACGCAGGTCACCCAGCCGCGGGTGGATGTGGAGCCGCCCTCCCGGATCATCCCGCCCCCGGTCGCACCGCCCCCCGCCCCCACGGCGCCGCCCGTGCGCGAACCCGCGCTCCGCGAGCCGCCCCGCCCCGTGGCCGGTCCACCGGAGCCGCCGCCGGAGCCGGCGTTGCCCCCCGTGCAGCGCCCCACGGCGATGCGCACGCCGGCGCAGGCCGCCGAGCCGTCCGCGCGGCCGCGTCCGGTGTACCCGGCGCCGATGCAGGTCTCCCCGCCCGAG
>CAIXRH010000252.1 GCA_903921785.1 uncultured Pseudomonadota bacterium | reverse complement strand
CCGAGCTCGGTGTCGTGCGTGCAGGGCACGCCGCTGATCTCGAGGAACGACTTCTGGATGGAGCCAGTGGTCTCAAGGTTGGTGTCCTCGTTGAGGAACCAGTTCCACTTGCCGGTGATGACGTACCCGCCCTGCATCTGCCGGGCCTGGGCCTCGGGGAGGGTGTAGCGATCGCCCTGGTCGATGTTGTCGACCGTGGTCGGGTCGGTGGTGAGGCTCAAGGTGATGCGGTGGGCGGCCACCGGCTGCATCGTGAGCTTGCCGAAGAAGTAATGGGCGTCGTAGTCGCGCGGGTTCTTGATGCCGACGTTCGTGAACAACGAACGGTCGTACTCATAGCTCCCGAGGAACCACACCTTGTCGCGGATGAGCGGGCCGGAGACCGTGGTCGACACGCGGCCGGCCTGGTAGTTGGAGTCGAACCCGGTCGGGGCGAGCTGCGTGCCATCGGCGCCGTAGCGGGCATCGAGCTTGGGGGCCCAGTTGCCGTTGGAGTACTCCCCGGAGGCGATGACCTCCAGCGTGTTGCCGCCGGACTTGGTGACCACCGAGTAGAGGCCGCCGAGGGAGTTGCCGTACTCCGGGTCGTAGCCGCCGGTGACAACCTGGATTTCTTCGATCGCGTCGAAGTTGAAGTTGGTGGAGAAGGTGCCGGTGACGGGGTCGGTGACGTTCACCCCGTCCTGCATCCAGGTGTTCTCGTCGCCGCTGGCGCCGGCCGAGCTGCTGTTGCCGCCGCCCACCACGCCGGCCGTGTTGCCGATGACCTGCTGGTAGCTGCGGCCGCTCGGCACCTTCGCGAGGTAGTTCTTGGAGAACGTCGTGGACTGCGCGGCGTTCTCGGTGTCGACGACCGGCTTCTCCGCCACCACGTCGATCGTGATGCCGCCGTAGACCATCGTGAAGTTCTGGGTCGTGACCCGACCGACCGCCACGACGATCCCGCGCTTGGTGACCGGACCGAAGCCCGACTTCACCGCCTCGAGGGTGTACTCGCCCGGAGCCAGCTCGGGGAACTGGTAGGCCCCCTCCGCGTCGGACTCGTACTGCATCGCGCCGCCGATCAGCTTGGGCGACTTCAGCGTGAGCGTGACGCCCGGGATGCTGATGTCGTCGCTGTCGCGGACGACGCCCTTGATGGTGCCCGTTGCGGCGGCCATGGCGTGTTGCGGCAACGCCACGAGGGCCACGGGAACGACCAGGAGGCCGAGCGACGGGGCGCGGAGGCGGTTCAGGTTCATCAGCATGAGAGTCCTGCCCGGGTCTACCGCGCCCTGGGGAGGCGCGGGTGGGGTTGACGGAACGGCAGCACATACCGGGTCGGCACCCGGAAGTCAACCACGCGGGACCCGGAGGCGCCCCGGCACGAACAGTTGACGAGGTGGCCCCGCACGCATAGAGTCCGACGTTCCCAAACCACGTTCGGGGCCTCCATGAACCGATTCGTACGCATGATCGCGGCGTTCGCCCTCGTCGCCGCTGTCGCCGGGCCTCCCCGGGCGTCCGCGACCTCGCTCGCGCCGCTCACCCACGACCAGATGGTCTCGGCCTCCGACCTCATCGTGGAGGGCACCGTCCTTCGCACCTGGGCCGAAGAAGATGAGCACGGCCACATCTTCACCCGCGCCGAGCTGCAGGTCGATCGGGTGCTCAAGGGCCACGCCGCGCAGGGCGATGTGGTCACGGTGGAGTCCCCGGGCGGCGTGATGGCCGACGGCCGGATCTCCGACGTGAGCCTCGCAGCCCGCTATGCGGCGGGCGAGCGAACGCTGGTCTACCTGAACGAAAAGCGCCTCGGCACGGTGTACGGCAGCGTCGGCATGATGATGGGCAAGTTCACCATCCGCCAGAACTCGGTGGATGGGTCCGACATGGTCACCCGCTTCACCGTTCCCTACCACAAGGCGTGGGACCCGCGCTTCCTGCCGAGCCCCAAGGTCGAGGACCGCGTGAGCCTCGCCTCGATGGAGTCCCAGGTGGCGCTGAGCGTCGCCAAGGGCTGGGATGGGCAGCCCATCCCGGGCGTCCCCGCCGAGCACCTCCGCCTGATCAACAAGCTGCAGCCGGGGGTGAAGTGATGTTTGGTCTCCTGCTGCTGGCGAGCCCCGCCTTCGCCTGGAAGCACACCGGCTTCTACTGGCCCGACGACAAGTTCCCCCTCCAGTGGTGGATGGACACGGCGCCGTTGGAGGACTCCCTCCCCGGCTTCGCCGAAGACGACCCCACCACGCAGATCCAGATCATCCAGGACAGCTACGACAACTGGCCGGAATACGCCCCCTGCGCCGGGCTCTCGAACATCTACATGGGCGTGCAGGACGACGAGACCCGCCACACCGAAGACGGCCACAACGTCGTCTACTGGGAAGACCCGGGCGATGAGGCCGACAACGGCGTGCTCGGCGTCACCTACTCCGTCGGCAACGGCGTGAAGAGCAAGACCGCCAACGGCATGGTCTACACCGAGCTCGCCGACGCCGACATCGTCTTCAACAACGACGTCGACTTCGGCACCACCGAGGAGATCGCCGGCGGCGGCTGCACCAGCCAGACCTCGATCGAGGCGGTGGCCACCCACGAGATCGGTCACCTCCACGGGCTCGATCACTCCTGCGAGCAGAACGAGACCTGCACCGATCAGGACCTGCTCGAGGCCACGATGTACTGGTCCGAAGGCACTTGCAACATCAGCGCCATCGATCCCAACATCGACGACGTCAGCAGCATCTACGCGCTCTATGGCGTTTTCGGCAACTTCGAGGCGACCACCCCCACGTCCGGCCCCGCCCCGCTCGACGTGACGTTCGCCATCCGCTCCGACGCCAACGTCAGCGCGGCCCACTGGAAGTTCGGCGACGGCGAAGAGGGCGATGGCGCCCCGGAGATCTCCCACACCTACGTCAAGAGCGGCGCCTACTCGGTGTACGCCAAGATGACGCTGGACGATCCGGAGTGCGGCACCACCGACTACGAGCAGACCGAGATCGGATACGTGCTCACCTGTACGGCGCCCCTCCCGGAAGAAGGCGCGGACGGGTTCTTCCAGGTCAAGCCGCTCAGCGGCCTCACCTGGCAGACCATCAACCGCACCGACATGTCCACCTACGGCTGCGTGGACACGATCCAGTGGGAGGTCTACGAAGGCTCCGACGTGGATCCCGCCAAGCTCGTCGATCTCGACGGCAACGGCGAGGGCGACACCATCGGCGCCTGGGCCCCGAAGATCAGCTTCCCGAAGGAGGGCACCTACACGGTGCTCATGAACGTGGGCGGTCCGGGCGGCCTCGCCGCCGGAAAGATGACGATCGAGGTCACTGACCTCGGCGCCGCCGCCGCCTCGTGCTCCTCCACCCCGCAGCTCTCGCTCGTCGGGGCGGCGCTGGCCGGGCTGGCCGCGATCCGTCGCCGCCGCCGCGGGTAGCCTCGGCCTGTCGTGCTCCTGATCTGGGGGATCGGCGTCGCGCTCGCGGCGGAGGGCGCCGTGGGCCTGGACTATGTGTCCCCCACCTCGATCACCGTGCCGGTGAGCAAGCTGCCGGCGGCGCCCGAGACGATCAAGGTCTCTGGGCCGTTCCGCCTCGCGGGTGTGCTCGATGGGGTGCGCACGTATGAAGCGCCGCTCCCGCTCCGGCCTCGCGCGTTGTACTACGAACGCCAGCCGCTGGAGATGGAGCTCCAACGCGGCGGGCGGCCGATCATGTACGACGCCGACCCCCTCGACCGCGGCATCCCCGGCACGTGGGAGATCAACGCCCGTTCGTTGATGGTGCGGGTGCGCGCGGACGGCCCCCGCCCCGACGACACGACCTACACCCTCGCGTATCCGCCCGCCACGGAGCGCGAAGAGGCCCTTCGCTTCCGCGGGGGCGACGCCACGGCGTGGGCGATCCGCTCCGCCCAGGTGGACGACGTCTCCCGCCACGGCGTGCTCCTGCCCACCGGCGCCGAGGCCGCCTGGAAGGTCACCCTGCCCGACGGCGCACACTTCCGCGCCGAGCTTGGCGTACTTCCCCGCGAGATCGCGGCCGACACCGAGGAGTCCGACGGCGCCGACCTCGACGTGGTGGTCGACGGCACGGTGGTGCAGACGCTGCGCGTCACCCTCGGGGAGTTCGAGAAGATCGACGTGCCCCTCCCGGGGAACGGCGGCGAGCACGCCATCGCCCTGCGCACACACGACCCGAACCCCGCCTGGGACTCGGTCTTCGTCGCTTCGCCGTCGGTCGTCACCCCCGAAGCGAAGCACCAGAAGGTGGTGCTGGCGTTCATCGACACGCTGCGGCGCGACCACCTCCCCACCTACGGCTACGAGCGGGCGAGCGCTCCCAAACTCGATGGGTGGGCGAAGAACGCCGTGGTCTTCGACGACGCCCGCTCCATCGCCCCGTGGACCCTCCCCTCCACCCGCGCGTTCTGGACCGGCCGTCAGCCCGAAGACTGGTCCGCCGCGACCACGATCCAGCAGGCGCTGCGCAAGCAGGGCTGGGCCACCGGCGCCTTCGTGGGAAACGTGTACCTCTCGTCCAACTTCGACATGGATCGGGGCTGGGGGGAACACGGATGCCTCAACTGGCCGCCTGCCGCCTACGAGACCTGGCGCGCCCGCGACTTCCTCCGGCGGCACCAGGATGAAGACGCGCTGGTGCTCGTCCACTTCATGGACCTCCACCTCCCCTACAAGGAGCCGTCGCGGTACCGGCACCTCTGGGCAAAGGCGGACCCCAACGGGCTGGAGGAGCTGTTCAACCGCACGATCCTGATGCGGGTGGCGGAGCACCAGCGGGAGCTCATCCGCCCGTACCTCATCGATCGGTACGATCAAAACCTCCGCTACGTGGACGACGAGCTCTCCGCCTTCCTCGGCGGCCTCGCCGACGACACCACCGTGGTGCTGATGGCGGACCACGGCGAAGAATTCTTCGATCACGGCGACGTGGAGCACGGCCACACCCTCTACGACGAGCTCCTGCGGGTGCCGCTGATCGTGAAGTCGCCGGGCCTCACGGCGGCGCGCGTGAAGGCCCCCGTCTCCCTGATGGACGTCGCGCCCACCCTCCTCGAGCTCCTCGGTCTCCCCGCGGACACCCTCGGACCGTCGCTTGAGGGCTCGAGCCTCGTCGCGCTCGCCAAGGGCGGCCCCGACGAAGCCTTCGTGCACCGCCCGCTCGCCATCGGCCGCACGCTCTACGGCGGGGTGGCGTGGGGCAGCCTCAAAGAAGGCCAGAAGTACATCTCGCTCAAAGGTCGCGAATACCTCTTCGACACCCACACCGATCCCGGCGAGCAGAAGGACCTCGCGGCCTTCGGCGGCGACGTGAGTCCTGGCCGGCAGGCCCTCGCCGAGGGGACGCACCGCGACGTGGTGCAGGCCTTCCGCATCTCGCCGGTCGGGCGCGCGAACAAGGAGATCCTCATCGACGTGCAGGTGCCCGGCGGTGTGGCCACGGCCTGGGTGGGCGACGATCCCACCAGCGTCACCATCGCCGAGATCCGTTCGGTGGACGGCGACTTTGTGCACCTCGCGTTTGAGAGCAAGCTCAAGGACCACCGAGAGGTCTTCATCGTCCCCAACCGCCCCAGCGAGGAGGTCGCGGGCGAGGTGGCGGTGCGCATCGCCGGGAAGATGACCAGCTATGAGCGGCTCTCTCCGCATCCCAACGACGGCAGCGGCACCCCGCTCGGCGTGGTCCGCTCCGGCTCCACCAGCGTGGCGGTCACCTGGGCGGTGCTCCCGGTCCCCGCGGGCGACGCGCTGGTCGGCAGCAACGGCGAGCTCACCGGCGCGCTGGAGGCGCTCGGCTACAGCCAGCCGATCGCCGACGATCAGGACGCGAGCGGCGGTTCGGGCGGGAGCGGCGGTTCAAGCGGGAGCGGCGAGGCGGAGCCCGGCCAGCCCGCGGACGATCCCAAGAATTAGGGTTCCCCCTCTCGTCCCGAGGGTCGGCCACGGCGAGCCAGGACCGACGTCGGCGGCTTCCGCACCGGCGGGAGCGGCACCGCCGCAGCACCGCGGCCCCCCGGGCGCCTACTCCTCCGTCGGATTCAGCTCCGCGAAGCGCTCGATCAGGCGCCTGGACTCTTCGTCCAGCGCCTTGGGCACGGTGATCCGGACCTCGGCATAGGCGTCCCCCGGGGCGCCGGTCGCGTCCGCCTTGCCCTTGCCCTTGAGGCGGAAGCGGGTGCCCGAGGAGGTGCCGGCGGGGACGGACACGCGGACGCGCCCCTGGGGGGTCTGCACTTCCACCCGGCCCCCGAGGATCGCCTCGGTGAACGGCACGTCCACCACGATCACGTCGTCGGCCCGGGCCGGTTCCCGGGAGGGCATGCGCATCCGCGGGCCGGCGGCGATCACCCGGACCTTCGCCACGAGATCGCCGTAGGGGCCGCCGCGGGCCCCGGCGTGGCCGTGTTTGGGGACGCGGAGCTCGTCCCCATCGCGGACATCCGGGGGCACGCGGAGCTCGTGGAGCTCCTTGATCGAGAGCAGGCTCTGCCCGTCGTCGGCGCGGATGGTGCGGTCATACTCCACCGTGACCAGGCCACCAACGCCGAGGAGCGTGCTCGCGAGCTGTACTTCCACGTGGATGTCATCGCCGGCCTCGGCGGGGGCGCCCCGATTCGTGTCGCCGGGCGGGGGGCCGTCGGCGCGGGGCGCGTGCGTACGCGGCGCCTCGGCGCGGCCGGTGCCGCGCGTAGCCCAGCCGCCATCGCCGAAGCCGAAACCACGGGGCGGAGCGCCGGCGTTTGACGCGGAACCCTGGCCGCGGGGGCCGCCGCCCGGACCGCCGGGGTTCCCCGCCCCGGGACCGCCCGCGCCTTCCCCGGCGCCGGGCCAGGTGTCCTGCTCGGCGGCCTTCTTGAAGTCCTTGATCGGGTCCCACTGGTGGGCGTTGGTGCGCGGGCGGCCGCCCGTCGGCGCCGGGCCCGGCGCGCCCTTCGCGCCGCCCTTCTTGCCGAAGCCGAAGTCGACCCCGCCGAAGTCGTTGAAGATGTCCTCGAGGTCGATGTTGTTGCCGGCCGCAGCCGTGGCCTTGGTGCCGTAGCCACCGCCCGCGGCGGGCGCGCCCGCGTGCTTCCAGTGCGAGCCGTAAAAAGGGCTGTTGCTGGAGCGGCGTTCGTTCCGCCGGTCGTAGGCGGCGCGGCGCGCGGCGTCCGACAACGTCTCGTAGGCCTCGCGGACGGACTTGAACTTCTCGGCCGACGCCGGGTCGTCCCCCGCGCGATCGGGGTGGTGCTCGTGCGCCAGCCGCCGGAAGGCCTGCTTGATCTCCTTCTCTGACGCGTCCGGCTTCAGGCCGAGCACCGCGTAGTAGTCCCCAACTCCGGCCATTCCACGCTCCGGCTCCGCATCATAGCGCGCCGGAGGAGTCGCTCCGAGGTAAAGGTCCGCACCGTGCAGCCGATCCGCATTGACGCGCCCTTCCTGCGACGCATAGAGTGTGGGTTCGACGCGAAGCGCTCGAGGAGCCGATGCCGAAGTACACCAGCCCAGCGGGCCTCTCTTGCAGCTTCTGCCACAAACCCCAGCGGGAAGTGGAGAAAATCGTCGCCGGCCCCAACGTGTACATCTGCAACGAGTGCATCCGCCTGTGCCTGGACATCATCCGGGAAAACAAGAGCGCGGCCGGCATCAGCTTCGGGGGCGGGAAGATCCCCTCGCCGTCGCGGATCAAGTCGTTCCTCGATCAGTATGTGATCGGACAGGACTCGGCGAAGCGCAAGCTCAGCGTGGCGGTCTACAACCACTACAAGCGCCTTGAGGCGAACTCCACGAAGGCGGGCCGCCCCGGCGAAGATGTGGACATCCAGAAGTCCAACGTCCTGCTCCTCGGCCCCACCGGCACCGGCAAGACGCTCCTCGCCCAGACCCTCGCCCGCCTGCTCGACGTTCCCTTCGTCGTGGCCGACGCGACCACCCTCACCGAGGCCGGGTACGTCGGGGAAGACGTCGAGAACATCATCCTCAACCTCTTCCACGCCTCGGGCAACAGCGTGGAGAAGACCCAGCGCGGCATCGTCTACATCGACGAGGTGGACAAGCTGGCGCGGAAGAGCTTCTCCTCCGCCGTGAGCCGCGATGTGAGCGGTGAGGGCGTGCAGCAGGCGCTGTTGAAGATCCTCGAAGGGTCCAACTGCAACATCCAGGTGAAGGGGAACAAGCGGCTCCCCAACCAGGAGTTCTTGCAGATCGACACCACGAACATCCTCTTCATCTGTGGCGGCGCCTTCGAGGGCATCGAGCGGGTGATCACCGATCGCCTCGGCCGCAAGACCGTGGGCTTCCTCCAGGATCGCGGCGAGATCGGCGAGAAGCCCGAAGCGCTGATGAAGCACGTGCAGACCGAGGACCTCGAGCGCTTCGGCCTCATCCCCGAGTTCATCGGGCGCGTGCCGGTCATCGCCTGCATGAACGCGCTCTCGGTGGATGACATGGTGCACGTGCTCACCGAGCCGCGGAACAGCCTGGTGAAACAGTACCAGAAGCTCTTCAAGTTCGAGAAGGTGAAGCTCTCGTTCTCGCCCGAGGCGCTCCGCGCGATCGCCGAGCGCGCCACCACCCGCAAGGCGGGCGCCCGCGGGCTCCGCACCATCCTGGAGTCGGTGATGCTCGAGATCATGTTCGAGCTCCCCAGCCAGGACAACATCAAGGAAGTGGAGATCACCGAGGACGTGGTCACCAAGGGCGCCGCGCCGCGCATCGAGCCGGTTCGGGAGATCGGGGCTCCGGTCGCCTAGTGGAACCCGGCCTGCTCGTCGCGAGCCCGCAGATGCGCGATCCGAATTTCGAGCGGGCGGTGGTGCTCCTTGTGCAGCACACCAACCAGGGCGCGCTGGGGCTCGTGGTGAACCGCGAGGCCACCGTGCGGGTGGGCGAGGTGGTCACCCACCTGGAGCTGCCCAGCTCCGCGCCGCGGCTGCAGCGCCCGGCCCTCTGGGGCGGTCCCGTGGAGCGCGGCGCCGGCTTCGTGCTCTACAAGGGCCTCGCCCCCGAAGGGTGGACCGCCGGCACCGTCGCCGTCTCCCCGAGCAAGGAGCGCCTCGCCGCGCTCATCGGCGCCGGCGCCGAGTTTCATCTCTGCCTCGGCTACGCCGGGTGGGGCCCCGGCCAGCTCGACCGTGAGCTGGAAGAAGGCTCCTGGGTCCACGTGGACGCCGCGCCCGAGCTCATCTTCGACACCCCGATCGCCGAGCGCTACGACCGCGCCTTGGCGAAGCTCGGGGTGCCCGCGGAGATGTTGTTCATGACGCCGATCAGCGAGTAACGCCGACCGAACGGGAGCCCCACGCGCCCGGCGCGGACGCTTCGCCTTCGCGTGCCGCGCGGCGCCCCGCCGGAATACACCGCGGGGATGCGACCCTTCGTGCGCGTGGTAGGCGTCACCCTCCTCGCGGGCTGCGCCAAGCCGCCCGATCCCGGCCCCGGAAACCCGCCCGAGCCCGAGGGGGGCACCGCGTCCTCCACCGGCACCATCCCCGAGGTCGGCCAGCCCGGCCCCCCGGGCGGTCCCGAGCTGCTGCACCCGGGCCCGGGCCAGCTGCCCACGAACCCGCCGCTGCCGCCGACCACCCCGCCGGTGATGCCCACCGCCAACCCACCGGCGCCGCTCCCCACGTGGGATCAGGTGCCGTCGCACCACCCGCCCGGCGCCACGAACCCGCCGTTCCCGGTGCTGGTCGTCGCCCGGGACACGGGCGCTTGCTACAAAGAGTGGATGGGCGGGATGGTGCCGCCGCCCGCGAAGCAGCGCGCGGCGGGCGGCCTCGTGCTGGAGACCAGCGCCGAGCTCGCGGATCGAAACTCCACCCAGATCCAGTGCCCGGAGGGGGAGCCTGCCGGCCTGATCCAGCGGTGGGACCACCCCGAACCGCGGCGGTGACGCCCCGCGTCCGCGAAGAGTGGGCGCGGCGGGTGGCGGCCGAGTACCGCAGCGCCGGCGTCACCGCGCAGGTGCTCACCTGGGCGATCCAGGCAGGCCTGCCGCCGGACCTGCTCCACCTCGCCACGCGCATCGTCACCGACGAGCTCGACCACGCGCGCCTCTCGCACGAGGTGCTCTTGGCGATGGGCGGCGAGGCCGAGCCCGTGCCGCTCGACGCGGCCGACCTCGAGGTGGCCGGGCCGTTCCCCCACGCGCTGGTCCGCGCCTTCTGCCTCGGCGAGACCTTCGCGGTGCCCTTCTTCGCCGCCATGCTCCGAGGCACCACCCACCCCGGCGCCCGCGCCGTGGTCGAGCGCGTCCTCCGCGACGAGGCGACCCACCGCGCCTTCGGCTGGGAGGCCCTGGACGCGCTGCTCACCCTCGATCCGGCCCTCGTGGCCCCGCTCCGCGCCGCGATGCCCGCCCTGGTGCACGACCTCCGCGGCTACGCCGACCCGCCGCCCGCCCCGCCGGTCAGCCCGGAGGAGCGCGCGTGCGGGCTCCTCGACCACGTCGACTACGCCGCCATCTACGCCACGACCTGGGAGGAGGACGTGCGGCCGAGGCTGGTGGCACGGGGGCTCTGGAGCGCCGGATGAGGGGACTCACGGCGCCCCGTCCGCGCCGCCCGTCCCCACGAAGCGCCGCCGCGGCCAGCGATGGAAGGGGAGCGCTGACGGTCGTTGCGCCTGACGACCGTCGGGCCAGCACCTACGGTGTATGGCGCCCCTACCCTCGCTTCTCCCGCACCCATGCGCTCACGTGCTCGCCGTACCGCTCGGCCAGCGCCGGCAACGCGTAGTCGGTTCCGCGGATCACCCCCCGGCAGATCGGCGCGCCGCAGCCGCAGGCGAACGGGGCCATCGTCGGGCCGCAGAAGGTGGCGTAGTCCACCGTGATCTCCTCGCCTTCGGCGATCGGGCGCCGCGCCACGAGGTCCAGGCCGTCCAGCCAGCAGTTGGGGTCGCAGGCGTGGTTGAGCGGCTGCCACGCCTCCGGGTCGGCAGACCAGGTGACGAAGACCTCGTCGGAGATCGGCCACGCGTAGGCGGCGAACCACGCCTTCTCCAGCTCGCCCCACGCGCGCTCGACGTGGCGACGGCTCACCAGGGGGTGCGGCTTGCCCTCCCACGCCTGCACCACCTCCCCCGCCGCGAACGCCCGGTTCGCGAGCAACGTCTCGCCGTGGGCCGACGCCGGCGCGACCCGGGTGCGCGGGCGCTCCCGCTCGGCTCGGGCGAGCGCACAGGCGAGGATGTGGTCGAGGAAGGCCGCGGCGCCGCCTTTGCCATGGGCGAGGATCGCGTCGGCGCTGCCGGGGGCCTCGGGCGCGTAGAACAGGCCGCAGTTGGGGTTGATCTCCAGGGTGTAGGCGTGACCTTCGGCGTCCACCCGGACGTCCACCCGGCCGTAGCCGCTGCCGTTCACCGCCCGGAAGAAGGCGGCGGCGTCGGCCTGGAGGCGCGCGGACAGGGCGGCGTCGGTCACCGGCACGGTCTGCATGTCGGCGTGGTCGCGCCACTTCAGGTCGAAGTGTTTGAAGGACTCGCCGACGGGGAACCGGAACTCCACGGGCGACCAGGTGCGCGGCGCCGCGCCGGGACCGGCCCCGGGGTCGGGCTCGGCGACCAGCACGACGAACTCGCGCCCTTCGATGAACTCCTCGACCAGCGCGCCCCCGAACTCGGCCACCAGCCGCCGGACCACCGCCCGGAGGCCCGCTTCGTCCTCCACTCGCGCGTCGCGCCCCATCCCCACGCTGGAGTAGCTCGAGGGGTGCTTCACGATTCGCGGCCACCGAAGCGCCGCAGTGGCCACCACAGCGTCCTCCCCCGGGCCCACGAAGCGCCCCGCCGGTGCCCGCACGCCCACGCTCGCGCACGCCCGCTTCATCGCCGCCCGGCTCGGCTCGTAGAACGCCGATCCCGCCCCGGTGAACGGGAGGTTCAGGCGTTCGAGCTCCAAAACGACCTCGATGCCCGCGCGGTCTTCGTCCGCCGCGCCGTCGCAGAGGTTGAGGAAGGCGTCGTAGCCCTCGGTGGCCAGGCGCCGCAGGTCGCGGACCGCGGTCGCCTTCCGGAGCCACGCGTGGTGGAAGGTGTGGAAACGTGAGTACCGCTCGGGGCACGCCGGCGGATCATGGGCGGCCATCGGCGAGTCCGAGCCCTCGTAGCTCGGGTGGAGCACGCAGACCCGCACCGCCCTACCCCCGACGCCGCTTCCGACCGAGCCGCATCGCGACGCCCACGCCCGCGGCCAGCACCAGCGCGCTCGACGCGTCGCGGCAGCCCCCGCCGCGCAGGCTGAAGCTGTCGCACGCGTCGCCGACCCCATCGCCATCGGACGAGTCGTCCTGGTCGGCGTTGGGCACGCTCGGGCAGTTGTCGCATTCGTCGCCGATCCCGTCGAGGTCGCTGTCGAGCTGGTCGGGGTCGACCACGGTCGGGCAGACGTCGCACGTGTCGCCGAAGCCGTCCTGGTCGTCGTCCACCTGGGCAAGGTTGTCGACCGTCGGGCAGTTGTCGCAGAGGTCGCCGAGGGCGTCGTCGTCCTGGTTGTACTGCTCCGGGTCGTAGGTGAAGACGCAGTCGTCGCAGGGATCGCCCACGCCGTCGCCGTCGACGTCCACCTGGTCGACGTTGATCACGTCGGGGCAGTTGTCGCACTTGTCGCCGAAGCCGTCCTGGTCGCGGTCCTGCGTGGTGACGGTGGCGTCGTCGGGGCAGCGATCGCAGGCGTCGCCGAAGCCGTCGCCGTCGCTGTCGGTCTGGTCGCCGTTGGGGAGGACCACGCAGTTGTCGCAGTCGTCGCCGACGAGGTCGCCGTCGCTGTCGTCCTGGCCCGGGTTGTAGAGGTTCGCGCAGTTGTCGCAGGCGTCCCCGGCGCCGTCTTCGTCGTGGTCTTCCTGGCCGAGATCGGGCCAGAGGGGGCAGTCGTCGCAGACGTCGCCGTAGGTGTCGCCGTCGAGGTCGGACTGGTCGGGGTTGGCGTCCTCCAGGCAGTTGTCGCAGATGTCCCCTACGTTGTCGCAGTCGAGGTCGGACTGGTCGCGGTTGTAGTCCTCCGGGCAGTTGTCGCAGAGGAAGACCGCAACCTTGTCGGGGAACTCGGCGTCGGGCGGGATGGGCATGGTGCCGTAGCTCATGCCGTCGCCGTCGGCGTCGTAGCCAGAGACCGGGTACAAACAGCCGAACGAGTAGTAGTCGTAGTAGTAGTCGGCGCTGACGTACGGCAGGCCGGTGGTGGGGTCGATGTTCGCGGCGCAGAGCGGATCGGTGAGGTCCACGTCAGCGTCGTCGTAGACCTCGATCGTGTTGCAGTTGAGGTCCTGGTACAGGTCGTTCTTGCAGTGATCGTCGGCGGAAGCGGCGAAGAGCAGGGCGAGGATCATGGTTTACCCCCGTCTTCGTCGTCATCGAAGGTGTGGTCGTCCACGCCGGGCGGCGGCGGCGGGGCGAGCGGCTTGCCGTCGGGCCCCACGGGCACCGGCTTGCCGTCGGGGCCGATGAGCGGCGGGGGCGGCGGCGGGGCGGGGAGCGTCTCCGGCTCGCCAGTCCACGGCTGCTTGATCTGGAGCTTGTACTCGGGCGGCGTCTCGCCGGGCTCCAGCCGCTTGACGATGTGGAACTCCACCCGACGATTCTCGGCGAGGGACGTCTCGTCTTCGCCGCCGTTCTTGGGCTCGACCTCGCCCATGGACCGCGTCGAGATGCGCGTGGGCGAGACGCCCGCCTCGATGAGCGCGCGCCAGATCGCGTCGGCGCGCTTCTTCGCGAGGTCGTAGTTGTAGTAGTAGCTGCCTTCTTCGCTGGCGTGCCCCTCGATGACCACGTGCACGATGTCCGGGTGCGCGTTCATGATGCTCCCGACGTACTTCAACGTAGGGAGCGACACCGGGAGGATCACGTCCTTGGCGAACTCGAACTGGATCGGGTCGCGGATGACGATCTGGTCCTGCTCCAGGCGCGCCAGCTCGGTGGCGCTCCACTCCTTCGGCGGCGGCGGCGGCTCGGGGACCTTGTCGATGACGATGGAGTCCGGGAGGTCCTCGACCGGGGGGGTGATCGGCGCGACCACCGGCTCCGGCTTCGGCGGCGGCTTCGGCACGTGCGACCACGTGACGCCGGCCACGACGCGGTACCGGGTGGTGCCGTACCCCTCCGTGAGACCGCGCCCCATCGTCAGCGACACGGTCCAGTCCTTGGCCGGCTTGATGTCCGTCCCCGCGAGGAGCTCCGCCACGTTCTCGGCGCCGCCGCTGGTGAGCGTCGTCAGCCCGACACGCGAGACCACGCCGACGTTCAACGAGAAGTGTTCCGGCCAGAGGTCCGCCACGAAGGCGGCGTTCTCCACCAGCTCCGTGCCGAGGGTGAAGTCGGCGTTGGTGTCCACCGGGCCGCGGAGCATGAACGCGGTGTCGGAGCGTAGCGAGAAGATGTCGTAGTTCGCGGCCACGAGCACGCCGGGGAGGCCGCGGATGTTCCCCTCCCCCTTCCACGCGGTGGTCGTGCCGGTGGGGATGAGCACGTCGGCGTGGGCGCCGAGGTCGATCGGGCCCCACCGCCAGACATGGGCGCGGGCGCCGACGCCGATGTCCCCGACGCCGAACGCATCACCCTGGAAGTCGGGCTCTGTACCGGGAAAGTCGTAGGCGAGCGGGAGGGTGAGGCGAGCGCCGAAGCGCTTGCTGAAGTCGAGGCTGGCGCCCAGGGTGAAGGCGGTGCGCGAGCGGATCACGGTGCCGTCTTCGTCGCCATACCGGTACAGCACCAGGGGATCGTCTTCGTACTGAACCAGCAGACCGGCGGTGATCGTGCCGAGCTTGCCCTCCCGGGGCGCCTCCACGCCCACCGTGTCGGTCGGACCGAAGGCGGGGCGGACCAGCTCGATGTCGGCGGAGATCCCTGGCATCAGAAGCTCCCCGTCACGCCGAGCATGCCGACGCCGATCAGCAGGTGCGCGCGGAGGTGGGGCGGCGCGTCGTCGTCGTCGAGGTCCAGCGGCGCGTTGGGATCGCGGGGGGCGGCAGCCGGAGCGGGCGGCTCGTCGGGCTCCGACGCGTCCTCTTCCACGGGCGGCGGCGGGGCCGGAACGGCCTCCGGCGAAGTGGCGCCGGCGGCGGACGCGCCGGGGGCTCCGTCGGGGGTCGGCGCCCCGGGGCGAGGATGATCGAGGTTGTACTTGTCGACGAGGCGCTGGGCCTCCTCGCGCTTGTAGACCAGATCGGGCCGATCATAGCGGCGCTCCATGTCCCGCCCGATGAACGGCGCCGATGCGAGGAGCAACCCCCCGGAGCCGGCGAGGAACAGGGTGGTGCCGAGCCGCTGGGACTGCCAGGAGCCGACCGCCTTGTCGTACTGGCCCTGGGCGAACTCCGTCGCCACCTGATACTGCTCTTCCGTGGGGTACACCGTAGGGTCTACCGCGTAGTCCATCTCGGAGGGCATGCCCACCTGGGAGGTGACGACCACGATGCTGGCCACGAGCAACCCCGCGCCGGTGATGGCGACCGCGGTTCCGGCGATCTTGGTGTTGTCCTCGCGGCGCGCCAGGCGCTTGAGCGTGGCACCATCGTCCACCATCCTCGCGAATTGCAGGGTGGTATACCGATTGCCGTCGGCGTCCTTCACCCGGAACGCGTCGGCCTTGGTGAGGCGCAGCCCGACGCCGGGCGGGGGACCCGCGGGGACGACGACGGGCGTGACCGGCGGCACGGCCTCCACCGGAACGGCAGCCGCGATCGGGGAGACGTACCCGGGGGGTGCATCGGCGGGGGGCGGCGGGGGGGGCGGCGTGCCGGGCGGGGGCGGCGGCGGCGTGATGTTGCCACCGAGGGGGGCGCCATACGAGGCCGTGCCCGTTCCACCCGGCTCAGGCGCAACGACCGTCACCGCGCCCGTCGGGGCCCCCGGCTTGACCACGGTCACGTCGAACGGGGCGGGCGCCGCCGGTTTCACCACCGTGACGTCGATCGGGGCGGGCTGCCCGGGCTTCACCACCGTGACGTCGATCGGGGCGGGCGCTGCGGGCGACCCGGGCGACGCCCCGACGGAGACTCCCACGGGATCGGAAGGATGAACCACGTAGACGTCGAAGACCGGGGCGGCGGGCGCAGCCGCCGGCGCGGCGGCGGGCGGCGGGACCTGGGCGGGCTCTGCGGCGGGAGGCGGCTCCGCGGCGGGAGGCGGCGCGGGGGGGCTGCCGCTCGCGCCCGAGACGGGCGTCGACTCTCCGGCCAACGCCAGGCTCGCGACGAGGAACAGGACCATCGCCGCCCATGGTAACCGGGATCGGTCCGCGATCGCGCGCCCAAGCCGCGCGGCGGGCGCGTTCAGCCGCCGGAGACCGAGGCCGCCACCCCTGCCCGGTAGTCCGGGTGAGCCCAGGTGAAGCCGAGCTCCTTCTCCAGCCGATCCACCCGAAGCCGCACACTCGCGGTGAACAGCCGGAGGTTGTCCTGGGTGAAGCGCGGCTTACGCCCGAGGCGCATCATCAACGCCTCGTTCCGGCGCGCCACCCCGTACTGCAGCGCGCTGGGAATCCACGTGGACCAGAACCGCACCGGCTTCCCGCCCGTGGCGTCGGTCACCGCGGCGTAGAACTCCTTGAGGTTCGGCGTGCTCGGCCCACTCACGTGCCACACCCCGGGATCCCCGCGCAGCCCAACCGCGACGAGCGCGTTGACGCAGTCATCCACGTGGATGACGGGCACGTGGTTGCGGCCTTCGCCGGGGAGCCACGCGCGACCCGCCCGGATGCTCTCCGCCTGCATGAACCGCAGGCCCGGCCCGTAGACCGCCGCGATGCGGGCGATGCGCAGCGGCAGCCCCGACGCGCGGAGCAGCTCCTCCGCCGCCACCTTGCTCGCCCCGTACTCGGTCTGCGCGGACGGGGGGTAGTCCTCCGCGACCCAGAGCCCGCTGCGATCGCCATAGACGGCGCACGTGCTCGCGAAGGTGAAGGTACGCAGCCCGGAATGGCGGCGCGCGGCCTCGGCGATCGCCTCCGTGCCGGCGCGGTTGAGGGTGTCGGCGTTCACGCCGGGGCCGCGGAGGCCGCCCGCGAGGTGCCAAACGTGGTCGGCGCCGGCGACCCCCCGGGTGAGCGCTTCGGTCGCCGCGAGATCGCCGACGAGGAGGCGCGCGCCCGCGTCACGGACTGCGCCGGCCCGGGCTTCATCCCGCACCAAGGCGGTCACCTCGTGGCCCGCCGCCACGAGCGCGCGCACCAGGGGGAGGCCGATCTGCCCGGTCGCGCCGGTGACGAAAGAACGTTCTGCCATGGCCGCCTAGGGGGTCGCGAGGTCGGGGGCGCGGGCGTAGAGCAGGGTGCCCGTCCAATCGGCGTTGTCATCGGCCACCCGCTCGTCGCCGAGCCAGAAGGCGTCGGGGACGGTGTCGCCATCGAGGTCGCCGGAGTAGGCGCGGCCGCGGGTGTCCCGGGCGATGTAGCTGGCGAAGGGCACGCCCACGCGGCCGCCGAGGCCGCGCCAGGCCGCGAGCACCCCGTCGGCCTGGACGAGCACATCGGGGACGCCGTCGCCGTCGGCGTCGCTGGCGGAGACCGCGCCGCCGAAGCCGAGCTGGGTCTCGAGCCCACCGATGGACACGGTGGTGTCGGTGCCGTCGGACCAGGCGAGGTCGCCGAGGCCGTCGCCGTCGAAGTCGGCGGCGGCGATGGTGCAGGCGCCGGGGCAGCCCTCGAGCTCATCGACGCCGTCGCCGTCGCGATCGACGCCGACGATGTCGCCCCACGGTCCGACGCCGGCCTCCACGGTGTCGGGCTTGCCGACGTTCACCCACATCACGTTCCCGGCGTCGTCGGTGACGGCGGCCTCGCCATTGGCGAAGGTGCCGCAGGCGAGCTGCTTCCCCCCGTCCGTCTCGACGGTGCCCTGGAGCGAGAGCACCCCGAACCCATCGATCCCGTAGATCCGGGTGACGGTGCCCGTGCCGCTCTCGAACAGGGTGTAGACCGAGCCGTCGCACACGGCGAGGTCCAACGGGATGTCGGTGGAGGCCAGCGCGATCGCCCGGGCCGCGCGGAGGTTCTCCGACGTGTCGCCGTTGGCGGCGGTCCCGTAGAACGCCTGGATTCCCGGGTCGCCGTTCTCGATGAACGACACCACGTCGACCAGGCCGTCGCCGTTGAAGTCGCCCACCCAGGGGTCGCCGACAAGGCCGATGTCGAACAGCCCAGTGAACGGAGTGGCGAACTTCCACGCCACGGACTCGTCGTCCTCGGTGTCCGGATCATCCGGGATCGAGGTGCCGGAGAGCGCCACGGCCGCGGCGCGGGAGACCAGGAGGTCGACGTAGCCGTCGCCGGTGACATCGGCGGCGTCGAGCCCCAGGGAGGTCGGCACCTGGGCGTAGCTGTCGAGCAGGAACATCCCGTTCTCGGCCTGCCAGTCGCCGCGGTACAGCATCCCGGGGGTGGACATGAAGAAGTCGGGGAGCCCGTCGGCGTCGGCGTCGGCGACGGCGGTGCCGATGGTCGAGGGGTCCTTGATGTTGCCGGCGAGCTCGTAGGTGATCGGGATGTCGCCGCCGGTGGCGACGATGAAGGCGCCGTAGCCGCCGCCGTCCGTCTTCGGACCGACGACGAAGATGTCGTCGAGCAGGTCGTCATCGAAGTCGAAGCCGCCGTACAGCGTCGCGCCCTCCGAGAGGCCGAGGGAGCTGTCAGCGGTGGTGAGCGCCAGCCAGCCCTCCTCTGCCCCCAGCCACGAATAACGACGGAGCAGCCCGTCCCCGGTGAGCACGGTGACCTCGGCGAGGCCGTCTTCGTCGAGGTCTTCGGCGGTGGCGCCGTGGGCCGGAAAGTCCTGGTCGAGCGCGGCCTGGGCGATCCACTCGTCCCCGTCGTACTCCATCCAGATGATGGTGCAGGCGTTCGCATCGCCCGAGACGAGCAGCACGTCCGGCAGCTCGTCTTCGTTGAGGCGGGCCACGGTGAACGCGCGCACCTCGCCCCCCTTCGGGCGCCAGCCCCCCGCGAACGCGAGCCCGCCCTCCCCGCGGCCACGAAGCAGCACGGCCTCGCTGGCGCTCCACACCTGGAGGTCGCCGACGCCGTCGGCATCGAGCGTGGTGGCGCGCACACCCTGGATGTCATCCCCCAGCGAGAGCACCCGGATCGGCGCCCCGCCGGCCTCGGGCATCCACCAGAGCTCCTTCCCCTTCGCCACCGCGAGGCCGTTGCCGGCGTGGGCGATGGGGGTGTCCTGCCCGCCGGAGAGCCACGCGGAGAACGCGACGTGTACGTCGGGACGAGCGGTGAGGAACGCGATGCCGGTGCCCGTGAGCGAGCTGGCGGTGGCCGCCACGTCCCACGCGCCGGTGCCCGTACCCGTGACCTCCGCCCAGGCGTACCCGTAGGCGTCCGGGGTGGCGGTGGCCGCGGTGAGCGCCGCACCCGAGGCGAGACTCACGTCGCTACCGGCCACCGCGGCGCCGATCTCGTTCACCGTGAGCACGGGGACCTCGGCCACGCCGACCCCGGAGCCCTGGCCCACCCACAGCGCGGCGGGGGTGTTCGGGATGGCCTCCACCACGTCGGGCAGGTCTTCGGTGGGCTGGCAACCGTCACAACCCGAGAGGAGCAGGAGCAGCGGAAGGGTGGCGTGCCGCATCAGTTCCCGTACCAGTACACCCGAGCGTACTCGTAGCCGGCGGAAGGTGCAAACACCCAGGTGCCGTGCCCGTACAGGTCTACCCGGAGGACGCCCCGGGTGGGAGAGTAGAGGAGGAAGGTCTTGTTCCCCGCATCCCAGGCGCAGTCCGCGACGTCGGTGAGGCCGTCGTCGTAGTAGGCGTAGGGGTGGGTGTTGCCGTCGGCCAGGGCGCCGACGTCGTAGATCGCGCCGGCGGTGCTACAGCCGAACGGCTTGTCGTCGGGGCCGACGAAGATGTTCGTGGCGCGGGTGAGGCTCGTGTCGTAGTCCTGGAGGACCAGCTTCGAGAGCCCCGTGGTGTCGATGCTCCAGAGGTCGGGGCCGCCATCGGTGGGATCGACGTAGTAGGCGATGTTCCGCCCGCCGCCGACGAAGCGGATCTCGGCCAGGGACCCGGCCGGGAGCACATCCTCGTTGTGGCTGAAGTCGGCGCTGAGCTCGGCGAGCCCGCCGCGGTAGGCGGCGAGCATGTAGGGGCCGAGGTGGGTGATGTCGTAGGCCTCGGACGCCGGGCCCTCCCCGATCGTACCGACGTTGCCGTCCGCCTTCAGCTGAATCACGTAGTTCACGGCGACCAGCACCGCCGCCTGCGATTCCGGCTCGTAGTAGGCAGCACCCGAGTATTCGCCGAAGCCGGTCCACTCCTGGGCGACCTCGCCGGTGACCGGATCGAAGACCCGGACCACGCTGTTGCCGCCGCCGGTCATCGAGGTGACCCAGCCGACCGACGGGGTGCCGGTGGGGCCGGTATCCGCCGTATCAACGCCGGAATCCGCGGTATCGACCGCGGTGTCGTCGGGGACGGCGCAAGGCATGTCCGACGTACACTCCACGAGTGCGGACTCGAACACGTGGCAGCCGGCCAGCAAGAGAAAGCTCAACGAGGACACCCGCCTCTCCGACGAAAGCTCCCCCACCATAGCAGGGGCGCGACGATCGCGGCAGCCCCCCCACCCGCACAGCCGTTCGCATCTTCGTCGCCGAGGCTCCAGAGGCGGGCCCGGCCGGCGCCGAGCTCTCCGTCGGGCGCGCTCCAGGTGTAGCCGCCGTCGAGGGTGTTCGCGGCGAGGCGGTCCGCGGCTTGACGGGGCGTGAGGTCAGGGTCTTCGCCGAGGATCAGCGCGATGGTGGCCGCGACCGCGGGCGTGCTGGCGCTGGTGCCGTAGAACCCGGAGGAGCCATAGATGCGGCTGGAGAGGCCGTCGGGCCCCGCGATGTCCGGCTTCGGCGCCCCGGCGTGGGTGGGCCCCGTGGAGCTGAAGAACTCGGGGCCGTTGTGCGCGTATCCGTCAGCCCGAACGGCGCCGACGGTGAACGTGGAGGCGCCAGAGGCCGGGTCGGCGAGGCCGCCTGGCTCCTGGAAGTAGACGCTCCCCCCCTTTGCGAGGAGCGCCAGCTTCACGGCGCCGGCCCCGCGGCGACGGTGGATGCGCAGCCAGTACCAGTCCTCGGTGTCGGCGTGGACGGAGAGGTGCTCCACCGGGGCGCAGTGGTCGCCGTTGCCGTCCTGCACGTCCTCGGCGGCGCCCACGAGCTCCCCGTCCCGGTTCACGGCGTACACGTCGAAGTCGTTACGGCCACACGCGGAGAATTCGTCCCAGGAGATGTCCGCGCCGCCGCCGCCCTCGTTGTAGTGGATCGGGAGGTAGGAGCTGCCCCAGGGGAAGTCGAGCCAGCCGTCGTTGTCGAGGTCGCGCCACTCGCCAGACCAGTGTTCCTGCGCGTAGTTGCCGGAGCTGCTCACCAGGAGGGTTCCAGCGTCGGCGAGGCGGGCCGCGGCGTCGTTCATCACCCCGGTGCCATCGTGGAAGCTGTTGTTGAAGAACGACATCGAGAGGCTCACCACGTCGATGTCGTTGCGGATCGCCCAGTCCACCGCGTTCTCGAAGGTGGTCGGCCCGTTCACCCGCACGAGGTGCAGCTCGGCGTCGGGCGCGTAGTCGTGGACGATCTCGGCGCACGCCACCCCGTGGCTGCCCTCCTCCCAGGAGTAACGAGGGTGGAGCGTGTCCATCGGCAGGTCACAGCTCCGCGTGCCCTCGCAGTCGTGGCTCTGCGCGTCGCCGAGCTCCTCCGGCAGCTCCTCCGCGTTGAACCACTGCACGTCGAAGACCGCGACCTTCACCCCGGCGCCCCGCTGCCCGGCTTCGGTCCAGGGCTCGAGGGCCAGCGCCTCCGCGCCTTCCCAGGCGTAGAACGTGTCCACCGAAGGGGGCTCCTCGACGTGCCACGGGGTGCCGGCGGGCGGGGGGGCGTCGAGGACGCTGAAAGACTCACTGCGGGTCAGCGCGCCCGGCCACCCGGGCTCGTCGACTCGAACCCGGTCGTAGACGCCGATCTCGGGACGCTCGACGTCCGCCAAGGGGCGCTCAGCCCCGCCGACGGCGGAGCCCGCCGAGCGCCAGCCCCACGATCGCGACGCTGGTGGTGACCGGCACCGCGTACCGCTCCACCGGGTCGGGCCCGAGCAGCGCGGAAGCGCCCTCCTCATCGACCGCGCCGGAGTCTTCCGTGGCCGCCGAGTCGTCGGGGTCGACCACGTCCTTGGTCTGGCAATTCGCGGCGTCGGCGCAGTCGTCGTCCCGACAGTCCACGAGGCCGTCACGGTCATCGTCTTCCCCGTCGTGGCACTCACCCGCGTAGGTGCCCTCGGGCTCGAGGCCGCCTTCGTCTTCGTCGGGGCCGTGGTTCGGCCCGTAGATCATGCAGCCGGTGGCGAAGAGCGGCGCGACGACGAACGCGGCGGAGAAGAGCGAGCGCATGGACCACGATCATAGCGCAGGGGGGCCGCCGCCGCGCGGCCCCCCGCGTCCCGTTATGATCGCTGGGTCCTCGGAGGCCCCCGTGCGTTGGTCCACCGCCGTCCTGCTGCTGCTCGCGCTCTCCGGCTGCGAGCGGGTGCGCGCCGCCCTCCACGCGTTCACCTCGCCCACGAGCGCAGAGGCCCCGCCGCCCCCGCCGCCGCCCCCGATGGATGCAGGCGCGTCCAACGTCGCCGCCGGGCAGCTCGATCCCGGGGACCCGACCGCTGCTCCGGCCGAGCCCGCCGTAGCCGCGAAGCCCGCCGCGGGCCCCCGCGCGAGCGCCGCCGCGACCGCGAGCACCGAGACCGCCGCGCGCACCGCGCCCGACGAAGAGCACAACGTCACCGTCGGCGGCGACAAGGGCGTGGTCGTGGGGGAGAAGCAGGACGTCGAGGGGGTGCGCGTCGGCGGCGAGAAGGGCGTGCTCGTCGGCAAGGACGAGTCCACAACGGGCGTGCGCGTCGGCGGGGAGAAGGGCGTCGTCGTCGGCAAGGATGGGGACACCAAGGGGGTGCGCATCGGCGGGGAGAAGGGCGTGGAGCTCGGCAAGGGCGGGCTCTCCATCGGCGGAAAGACGGTGATCGGCAAGGGAAAGGACAAGAAGTAGGCGGATGCTCCGGCAGCGCCACCTCATCGATGCCTCCAAGCTCCTCGTCGGCCCGTTCGTGCTCGCGCTCATGGCGAGCCGCGACGCCTGGGCGAGCCCGACCGCGTGGGTGTACCTGGGCGTCCACGGCACCTACGGGGTGATGTGGGCGTTGAAGTCGGCGATCTTCGGGGACCGGAGCTGGGAGGCCCCGGCCCGCGGCTTCGGGCTCCTCGTGGGCCTCGGCGCGTTCACCTACTGGCTCCTGCCCTGGCTGCTCATCGGCTCCGGCCGCGAGGCCTCGCCGCCGCGGATCGCCGCCGCCATCGCCGCGTTCGGGCTCGGAACCTTCCTGCACTTCGCCGCCGACATGCAGAAGACCTTGTCGATGGAGCTCGCGCCGGGGACGCTCCTCACCACCCGCCTCTGGGCCCGCACCCGCAACCCCAACTACCTCGGCGAGCTTTTGATCTACGGCAGCTTCGTGCTCCTCGTGGACCACTGGCTCGCGGTGGCCTGGGTGCTGGGGATCGTCGCCGCGGTGTGGACGCCGTTCATGCTCCGCAAGGAGCGCAGCCTCGCCCGGTACCCCGCCTTCGCCGCATGGAAGGCGCGGAGCGGGCTCCTCATCCCCTGGCCCTTCGGCGGCGACGGCCCCGCAGCGCACGATCCCCGGGCGAGCGGGAGCGAGCGGTAGGGTGCCGCTCAGGGGCTTGCCCGCATCCCCAAAATGAGGACCGGGTTAGGGCGCACCCCTCGTGGCCCGCGCAGATCGCCGCCGTCGCACCCTCCGTCGGAACCTCGCGTTCTCCGCGATCGCCGTGGTCCTCGTGCTGTACCTGACGGAGCTCGGCCTGCGGCTGGGCGGCGTGCAGCCCGCCTACCAGGCGGACGCGATCGGCGGCTGGCGGATGCTCCCGCAGACCGACCACCAGCAGATGACCGGCCGCGAAGGCACGTCCTTCGTGCTCACCACCAACGCCGACGGGCTGCGCACCACGCTGCGTCCCGCGCGCACCCCCGGCGTGCCGCGGGTGGCGCTCCTCGGGGATTCCACGACATTCGGGTGGGGGGTCAACGACGGGGAGACGGTGGCCGACAGCCTCGCCGCCGCGCTCGAAGCCCAGGGGCGCCACGTGGAGGTGCTCAACGGCGGACAACCTGGGTATACAACCACCCAGATGGAGCAGATCTTCCACACGGTGGTCGCGCGCTACCAGCCGGACCTCACCGTGGTCTTCGTCCCGATGCACGATGACAATCGGGTGCTGGTGTCCGACCGGGAGCACCTGGAGGGTGCGGCCGGCCCGACCGCCTGGGTGCGCACCCAACTCGCGCTCAATTCGCGCATCTACCAGGTGCTGCGGCAGGCGATCTTCCCGCTCACCGCGGAGGCGGCGCTCGTCCCCGGGCGCGACGCGTCCGCCGAGGTGCGTGTGCCCCGGGTGAGCGCCGCCGAGCGGGACGACAACTTCGACCGGATCCGCTCGGACGCCAAGGCTTTTCACGGCACCGTGGCCATCGGCCATCTCCCCTTCCTCGCCGATCTCCTCGGCGAGGTCCGCGACGAGCGGTTCTCCGGCCCCTGGGCCCGCACCTACAGCGAGCGCACGGGGACTCCGATCGTGGACCTGCGCACCTGCTGCGTGGACAAGGGCGGCGAAGCTCTCGTCCTGCCTCTGGATCACGGCCACCTCAACGCCACGGGGAACCGGTTGGTGGGGGAAGCGGCGGCCGTGGAGATCGGGAAGCTGGTGGGCGGGCCGACGCCGCCCCCCTGACCCCCGGCCGCGTCGTCGCGTCCGCGGGGCGTCACCACGCGCGGAGGGAGCGGGGCACTGCGCACGCGGCGGGGCGGGGCGCGCGGAACTCCCCAACCTCCGACGACCGATAGCCGGATACCGATAAACGCCTATACACAACCGGCGCGAGCGCCCGTGGGGGCCGAACCCGACGACGTCTCGCCGGCAGCACACTCGGCGCACCTCCGTCGCCCCCGGCATCCAACCCTTGGTTCCCGTCCGGAGCGCGACCCCTCTCGGGTTGGCCGGTCGCCTCAGCGCGGCATCCTCTCGGAGATCCGAACGGGTCGCTCCAGGGAGAATCTTTCTCTACGCTCCACGAAAATGGGGAGGTCCACGATTCAAGTTCCTCCAAACCCGGTCGAACTTGCGATCCGAACCTCGCGCCGGAGCATCCCGACCATGGCCTTCCTCGACTCCATCCGCCTGGCCCCCAAGCTGCTCGCCATACCGCTCGTCCTCTCGTTGTCCCTCGCCGGAGTCGGCTGGTTTGCCCACCACTCCCTGACCACGATCGAGCAGGGCACCGAGACCACCTACAAAGACCAGGTGCTGCCGCTCTACGACCTCGCGGCGGTGACCGAGGCGTTTCAACGCAGCCGCGCGAACCTCATCGAGAGCTTGTACCTGCCGGACCCCGACGCCCGCAAGGCGAGCCGGACCAAGGCGGCCACGCGGATCGCCGAGACCCGAGCGGCGTTGGCCGCGTTCACGGCGACCGTCCACGAAGAGCACGAGCGGGTGGCCGTCGCCGAGCTCACCACCGCGATGGCGCGCTTCGCGGACGGCGCAACGACGCTGCTCGCCTCCCTGGACCGCGACGACCAGGCCGCCGCCGAAGCCACGTGGTTCAAGACCTGCGAGCCCGCCCGCACCGACGTCCAGAAGGCGATGGACGCGGTGTACGCCGCGGCCCAGGCCCACGCGCTCACCGACGTGACCGAGGCCCGCGAGCAGCTCGCGTCCAGCGTGACCGTGATGTCCACCGTCACCGTGCTCGCGATCGTCACGTGCCTCTCCGTCGGCTGGTTCGTGGTCCGGGGCCTCGCCGGACGGGCTCGGGAGCTGGCCATCGCGGCGCGACAGGTGGCTACCGGGGCGCCCGCCATGCTGCACGTCGCGGGAAAGGACGAGCTCGCCGACGTCGCCGACGCCTTCCGAAGCGTCATCGACGCCCACGCCGAGCTCACCGCCGCCGCCACGCTGGTCGCGGCCGGCGACACCAGCATCTCGGTGACGTCCCGCGGCCCCGAGGACGAGCTCGCCCTCGCCTTCACGAGCTTGATCGAGACCACCCGCAGCCTCACGGACGACCTCGGCGCCCTCGTGCGTGCCGCACAGGCCGGGAACCTGCGCAGCCGCGCCGACGCCTCCCGGTTCAGCGGCGGCTTCGCCGAGATCATCGAGGGCGTGAACCGCCTCCTCGACGCCACCGCCGCCCCGATCGACGAGGCCGCCACGGTGCTCGAACGGGTCGCGGCGCGCGACCTCACCGCCCGTATGGACGGGGCCTACCAGGGCGACTTCGCCCGGATCAAGGTTTCGATCAACTCCGCCGTGGGCACCCTGGAGGGCAGCCTCCGACAGGTCGCCAGCGCGGCGGGCGAGGTCACGGCTGCGGCCGGGATGATCGCCAGCAGTTCGCAGAACGTGGCGCAGGGAGCGAGCGAGCAGGCCGTGGCGCTCCAGGGGGCCGCCTCCTTGCTGGAGTCGCTGTCGGCCGCCACCGGACAGAACGCCGACAACGCCGCGCAGGCCCACCTCCTCGTACAGCAGGCCGCCGCCGCTTCTGACCACGGGATCGCCGCGATGGCCGGCATGAGCGACGCGATGCAGAACATCCGTGGCTCCGCGGAGCGCACCGCCGCGATCATCCGCGACATCAACGACGTGGCCTTCCAGACGAACCTGCTCGCGCTCAACGCGGCGGTGGAGGCCGCGCGCGCGGGGGACGCCGGACGCGGCTTCGCCGTGGTGGCCGAGGAGGTGCGCAGCCTGGCCCAGCGGGCGAAGGAGGCCGCCCGGAAGACCGAGACGCTCATCCAGGAGTCGGTGGAGCTGGCGCGAAGCGGCGAGGGCATGTCCCGGCAGGTGTGCGGGAACCTCGAAGAGATCGCCAAGGCGGTCGGCGGCGTGCAGGCCATCGTGGGGGAGATCGCCGCAGCCAGCGCCGGTCAGGCGATGGGGATCACCGGGGTCACGGGCTCGGTGAGCGGCATGGACCACGTCACCCAGCAGAACGCCGCCAGCTCTGAGGAGACGGCCGCGGCCGTGGAAGAGCTCTCGGGGCAGGCGATCGAGCTGGCCAACATGGTCGGGCAGTTCCGGATCAGCGACGTGCAGACCGCGCGGGCGCCCACCAAGCGGGGACGCGGGTCCCCGCAGGGTCTGGCGCTGGCGGGGTGACTACTTGATCACCCCGAGGTCGCGCCCGACCTCGGTGAAGGCCTGCACCGCCTGGTCCACCTGCTCGGGGGTGTGCGCCGCGCTGATCTGCACGCGGATGCGCGCCTGACCGCGAGGGACGACCGGGAAGCTGAAGCCGATCACGTAGATCCCCTTCTGCAGCATCCGGTCGGCCATCTCGGTGGCGAGCCGCGCATCGCCCAGCATGATCGGGCAGATCGGGTGGACGCCGGGGCGGATCTGGAAGCCGGCGGCGGTCATGGCCTGGCGGAACCGCTGGGTGTTCGCCTCCAGGCGGTCCCGGCGCTCGGTGCTCGCGCTGAGCATCTCGAAGACCTTCAGCGCCGCCCCGACGATCGGCGGCGCGACGGTGTTGCTGAACAGGTACGGACGGCTGCGCTGACGGAGGAGGTCGATGATCTCCTGGCGGCCCGAGGTGAAGCCGCCCTGGCTGCCGCCGAGCGCCTTGCCGAGGGTGCTGGTGACCACGTCCACCCGGCCCATCACCCCGCAGTGTTCGATGCTTCCGCGGCCGGTCTTGCCCACGAAGCCGGAGGCGTGGCTGTCGTCCACCATCACCATGGCGCCGTGCCTCTCCGCGATGTCGCAGATGTCGCCGAGCGGGGCGATGTCGCCGTCCATCGAGAAGACGCCGTCGGTGGCGACGAGCTTGAGGCGGGCGCCCTTGACCTCCTCGAGCTTCGCGTCGAGGTCCGCCAGATCGAGGTGTTTGTAGCGGAGGCGCTCGGCCTTCGCGAGGCGGATGCCGTCGATGATGCTGGCGTGGTTCAGTTCGTCGGAGATGATCGCGTCGCCCTCGCCGCAGAGCGTCTCAAAAAGCCCGCCGTTCGCGTCGAAACACGAGGAGTAGAGGATCGTGTCGTCGGTGCGGAGGAACGTCGAGACGGCGCGTTCGAGCTCCTTGTGGATGTCCTGGGTGCCGCAGATGAAGCGGACGGAGGCCATGCCCAGGCCGTGGCTGTCGAGCGCGGCCTTCGCGGCCTCGATGAGCGCCGGGTGGTCCGCGAGGCCGAGGTAGTTGTTGGCGCAGAAGTTGAGCACCTGCTGGCCGGACTGCACGGTGATCGTGGCGCTCTGGGGCGAGACGATGACCCGCTCCTTCTTCCAGGTGCCCGCCTCCCGGATGGCAGCGAGATCGGCGGTGAGCTTGTCCTTGGCGGTGGTGAACATCGGCGCTCCGAAGCGGTCGGCCGGTCTAACGCGAGGGCCGTGCGCCGGGACGAGGAACGGGGGTCGAAGGAGCGGCGGTCGAGGTCCGGCGTGCCACCCGGCGACGTCGGCGGTCGAGGAGCCATGGTCGGCGAGAATGGCGGGGCGGGCGCCCGCGGCGCCGTCAGGGCGCCGGCGTGAACAAAAAGTCCGGCCCGACGAAGCTCACCGTGGAGCTGGCAAAGCGGTTCGACGGGTACGTGAGCCAGTAGCCCTCCGCGTACACCGCCGCCGTGTAGGTGATCCCCGCCGCGAACGAGCCCGAGGCGTCGTTGAGGTAACGATCGGCGTCGCCAGTCCACGAGACGAGGCCGAGGCGGTACGTGCCCGGCTCAAGCCGGACCGGGTCGATCGCGATGTACCACTCCGTCTTTCTCCAGGTCGCCGGCGCTTCGTACCAGGTGGGCACCGTGCCGCGGACCACGAGGTTCGCGTCGGCGTCCCAGATGCCGACCTCGGTCGCGGTGCCGATGTAGGCGGTGCCGTAGGCGCCGAGGTCCGTCACCTCGATGGGCGCAGTGATCGTGAACTCCCAGCCGCAGGTGCCGGTGAAGTCGTAGTCGGTGGGGCCGCCGGAGACGGTGAGCGCGGCCTGCGGGGCGTCGTCGCCCGAGGGGACGTCGGCGCCGTCGAGAAGGGCGCGAGCGAAGCGGCGGCCGAGCACGCGGTTGCTGACGCTGTCGTAGTGGGGTTGGTCGAGCTCGTTGCGGGGAAGGTCGTCGGTCTCCACCGTGGCCACGTACGGATCCGCCGCGGCGACGGCGGTTTCGGCGTCACGCACCAGGTCCGCATAGGTCCAGATCGACTCGCGGGAGATGAGCCCCACGACCACGGGCAGGTCCGGCGTGGCGGTGATCTCCCGCACCGCGGCGACGAGGCCGGTGAGGTTGTCCTCGTAGGCGTGGGCCATCCCGAGGTCCAGGGAGTCGGACTCGCCCTGCATCCACACGAAGCCCGCCCAACGCCACGGCTGTCCGGCGGCGTCGAGCTCCGCGGCGGCAGCGTCCACCGAGTCCGCGAGGACGGAGAAGCCGTCTCCCGCCGTGGCATCCCCCGGCGTGACGCCGGGGAACCAGTAGTTGGCGAGGTCCGTCCCGCCGACCGCGTGTTTCACCAAAACGGCGGGCACCCCGGCGTCCGCGAGGGCGCGGCCGAGCGTGACCTCCGGCCCGACATAGACCGCGCCGCCGTAGCTCGCCGGCTGCAGATCGCGGAACCCTCCCCAGCCCGACCAGTACAGCGGCACCCGCGGGTCCGCGACCCGATCGGCCGGAGCGAGGCCAGGAATCCACGCGTAGCCGTCCATGTTGGACTGGCCGGCGAGGAGGTACACCGCGAGCGTGGCGGGGCCCGTGTCGGCGGTGTCGGGCGCCGTGTCGGTGTCGGCGGTGTCGGCAGCGGTGTCCGGAGCCGTGTCGCCCGTGTCGGTGGCCGCGGTGTCGGCCGCCGCGGCGGTGTCGTCCGGGAGGCAGGCGCCGTCGATGGCGTGGGTGCCAGCGCCGCAGATCAGGGAGGTGCAGCCGAGGAGGAGGGAGAGCATCGGGGGAGGGTATCGCGCGGCCGGTCAGGAGTCGGCGGGGCAGGCGCCAGCGTTCGGGGCGGCGCGGAGATCTCGGTCAACGCGGAGCGAAGCGTGTCGCGATCGTCCGGAACGCGCCGCTGGACAGGAAGGGCCAACCCGGGCTCCGTGGCGGGTTTAGGCGGTGCCGGGCGAGCGGCGGACCCCGGCGTGGTGGCGTCTTCGGACAACGGCGTCCGACACGCGGCGTCACGCAGCACGAGCGAGGCCTCCGGCGTCCACGAATACCGGAAGTCGAGGGAAGCGTGCGCGGGCGGCGCCGGGCTCCGCACGCAGGTCGGCGCAGGCGCGGGCCGCGGCGGTGGAAACGATGGAAGCGAGGACGGCGGCGGCGAGGACGGCGGCAGTGGCAGCGTCTCGACGCGCCGGGAGATCGCCGCGAACCGCCGCTCCTGGCGGGGAACCTCACGGCGAAGCTGAGACACCCGGGCGGCGGAACAGCCCAGGTGTTCCGCGATCTGTCCGTTCGTCAGCGTGGTGCGGCGCCCCAACCACCACGCTGCGAACGCCCGGGCGGGGTTGCCGCGGCGCCCGGATCGAGCGTGGCGGAGCTCAGCGAGCGGAACACTCGCCGCGGTCGCGACGGTCAGCAGGAGGGCGTCGACGTCCACCGCCGGGCGGGGGGCGACGGGAAGCGCGGGGGGCCGGCGCGGCGCGGCCCACACGTGCTCGGGGTCCCAGCCAGGGGGTTGGGGAGGCGCGTCTCCGAGGCAGGAGGCGAGGTAGTCCAGGTAGGTCTTACGATCTCCGAAGAGCCGCTCGATCGTGCCCGCCGCGAGCCACGCGGGTCGGCGCTCGCGGCCGACGAGGGCGGCGTGGCTCGTCCACCGCGCCGCGTGGGCGGTCTTGGCGAGGTTGGCGCGCACCGGGTTGAGGTGGATGTACGCGAGGACGTGCGCGAAGTAGGCGTCGCTGTCGACGAGGCGGCTGAGGAAGCGGCCACGGAACACCGGCCCGTCCCAGGCCTGGATGCGGTTGAGGCGCTGGGTGAATTCTCCGCCGAGGTATTGCATCGCGCGGGAGAGGTTGCCGTCGGGACACTCCAGGAGGAGATGGTAGTGGTTCGGCATGATCGCGTAGGCGAGGATGCGGACGTTGAAGCGGGCGGGCAGCTCGGACAGGACCGATAGGAAGAGCTGACAGACCCACGCCTCGGCGAAGAGGGCGGCGCGGCGGGCGCCACGGTTCATCACGTGGTGGACGGCGCCGGGGACGTCGAGGCGAGGCTTGCGGGGCATGGGTGAACAGATGTTCACGATGGCCCGCCGCGGCAAGAGGGGGGTCAGGCCGATCGCTTTCATTTCTTCCATCGCGACGGCGGGCGCCCCGGGCTGCGACCGCCGCCCGGGGCGCGATCCCGCCCGAAATCAATTGCGATCGGCCTGACCCCTCCCGGACCAGCGCCCGGCGAAGAACGCGTAGCCGAGCACCACCGCCGCGAACACGACCTCCCGAGCGTAGGGCTCCACCGCCGAGCGAGTGAACATGTTGGCCAGGAACCCCGGCTCGTGGATCCCGAACGGGCGGAAGATCGGGTGCGCTGCGACGTAGCGCGCCTCCCGCATCGGCCAGAACAGCGGCACCCCGAAGGTGGGCGGTTGACCCGGGAGTCCGAGCTGCCAGTCAAACAGCGGGTGGAGCACCGCGGAGACCACCACCCAGAGCCCTGCCGTGCCCCGAAGCCTCGCCGCCAACGCCACCAGGCACCCGAGCAACGCCGCGCCGAAGAGCGAGTGCGTGGGCCCGTGGTGCCAGGCGATGCCCCCGGGCAGCGTGGCCGAGAGCAGCAGGTCGGCGTCCGGGATCACACTGGCGATCGCCGCGGCGAGCAGCGCCCTCCGCGCCCGCAGCGGCGACCCCGCGGGCGCGGCGACACCCGCGGCGACGGCAGCAGCCAGATGTGCGATCGGGGAAGGCACGGCCGGAGTGTACCTCGCGGACTACCCTTCCCACTCCACGAGCGCGCTGGCCATGGTGAACCCCGCGGCGGCCGACCCGAGCAGGAGCCGCATCCCCGGCTTCAACCTACCGGTGTCGTGCAGGTGCCGGAGCGCGAGCGGCACCGCGCTGGCCTCGGTGTTGGCGTGAAGCTGGTGCAGCTGCGGCACCCGCTCTGGCTCGACGCCGAGCGAACGCGCCACCCCGCGAAGGATGCGGTCGGAGGGCTGATGGAACACGAACAGGTCCACGTCCGTGACCGCCCAGCCGGCGCGACGGGTGACCTCTCGCACGTGCTCCGGCACCATCGCCGCCAGGGTGACCAGCGTGGCGCGCGAGGACTGAAAGGGCCCGTCGGTCGGGACCTTGCAGAGGGTGTGCCCCTGGGAGGCGCCCTGGGTGTGGGTGACGACGACCCGACCGCCGTGCTTGAACGGCCGCCGCCCCACCAGCCAGCCCGTGTAGGCGTTGCCGATGGTAAGGCCGGCCGCGAGGGTCTCCAGGTCGGTGAGGCGCTGGATGTCGTAGCTGAGGTGCCCCGTGGACAGCGACGCCGAGGTGATCACCCCGAGCTGCCACGTAGGGTCGATCGCGGCTTTCCCCGCCAATGTCTCCAGCGCGACCATCGGCCCCGCACACGCGGCGACCACGTCGTAGGCGAGCGCCCGATCGGCCCCCACGCGCCCTGCGATCTCCGCCGCCGTGGCCGGCTCGAAGACGGTGCGGGCGATGGAGCCGTACACCACGGTGTCGAGGTCCGCGGCGGCGATGCCGTTCTCCCGCAAAACCGCCGCCACCTGCTCGGCGGCGTGGAGGCCCGGCGCGGTGGGCGACTCCGTCTCTTCATAGCGCACCTGGGTGCCGCAGCTGGTGAAGACGAGCTTCACCGCCCGCTCCACCGCCTTCCACTCGAGGATGCCGCCGCGGAAGCCGGCCCGCACCCGCTCCACCACCTCGGCGTTGGAGACGGCCCGTGAAGGGAGCCGGGCAGCGGGCAAGGAGACGTACAGCGACATCAGTCCGGGCTGGGCCCGCCGAGTTGATCGACAGGGTCGAAGAAGGAGAACGCGGAGCCAAGGTCGAGGTCGAGCCGGAAGGTGGGGACCCCGTCGGCGTCGACCTCCTCGATCGATCCCGCCGTACCCCAACTGGTGAGCGTGCGCCCGTCTTCGTCGTGCGCGACATCTCCCAGGGCGGAGACGTTGGCGCCGGACGGGCTCACGATGGAGCCGAGCTCGGTGAGGGTGCCGGCGGAGGCGTCGAGCCGGTAGTCCCGCACCGCCGAGACCCCCTTGAAGGTATTGTCCATCACGAGCATCTCGTCGTCGGACACGAAGAACGGCGAGTGCTGGGCTTCGAACGGCGTGCCCGAAACGGTGGGGTAGTCGGAGGTGGGGCCTCCGATCTGCTCGGCCACCTCGCCCGTGGCGCGGTCGATGCGGAGGATCGCGGAGAGGTTGCGCACCGACACCACAAGCTGGTCACGCTCGGCGTCGTAGTCCAGGGTGTTGGAGTGGGTCCAGTCGAGGCCCTGGTGGTAGAACGGCTCGGGCTGGGTGGCTCCGTCGGCGCTCCACGTGTCGAAGGAGCTCCAGACGGTGCGCAGGAGGTTTCCCTCGGCGTCCACCTCGAGGATCTGGTCGCCGACGACGGCGTGGTCCTGAACCGGCCGCACGTCGAGCGCGAGGTAGGCGTACCCGTCCGGCGTGGGGGCGAAGTCGTGGTGCGCGCCCGGGGTGGGCACCGGATCGAGCTCGGTGCCATCGAGGCTCATGCGCCGGATCCACCCGTAGTTGGGCCCGCCCTCGTCGACGTCGAAGTCGCCCGTGAGCACCGTCGTGCCGTCCGGGGTGAGCCGCGCGCGTGTCGTGAGGCGGGGGAAATCGTGCACGTAGGACCACACCAGCGCGCCGTCCTGGTCGAACATCACGAACCCGCCGCCCTTCCCGAGCACCCCCTGCATGAGCCAGCGGGCCGACTCCATCTTCCCCTCCACGCTGCCCACGACGATCCCGCCGCGCTCGAGGCTTCCGGTCTTGGCCGGCACCTCGGTGCTGTCGGCGACGTCCCCGTCCACGTCGAGGTGGGCCTGTACGCGCCAAACCGTTCGGGGCAAGAGCCCGGCCACGAGGATGTCGTGGTGGGTGGTCGGCGCCGCGTCCCGGTGGGTGGTGAGCTGCTCGTCCACGTCGTCCCGCCCGACGGTGACCCAACCGACGCCGGGCTCCTCGGACTCCCAGGTGACGTGCAGCACCGTCGGCTGGGCCTCCGCCACCGTCACGGATACCGTGAACGGCGCCGGCTCGGGCGTGGGGTCCACACACGCCGCCAACAGGAGCACCACCATGGGCCGACCATAGCGTGAGCCCCGCAGCGCCGCGCCGACATTCGCGCCCGGTGACGATTCCATGACCCCACCATGAGAACGTGCGCCGCATGAACGTGCTCAGCAGCGCCATCCGGCAGTTGACCGGCCTGGTGCTCATGGCGCTGGCGGTGGTGATCTTCTTCGCCCTCTGCCTGCTCCTCCTCCCCTGGCGGGTCACCCGGATCAAGGTCTGCAACTTCTTCGGTCACGTCATGGGCCGCACGATCCTGGCGCTCACCGGCTCCGAGATCACCGGCGACCCGAAGCCGGCGATGGATGCGGCGATGCCCGCGATCTACATCTCCAACCACACCTCCCCGGTGGACGTGTTCCTCGGCATCTGGCTCGCGCCCTTCGGCGTGTGCGGGGTCGCCAAGAAAGAGGTGGCCTACTACCCATTCTTCGGGCAACTCTACCTGCTCAGCGGGCACCTGCGCATCGACCGCGGCAACCGCGACAGCGCGATCGAAGCGCTCAAGAACATCGCGGTGCTGGTGAAGCGCCACCGGCTCGGCCTCTGGATCTGGCCCGAAGGCACCCGCTCCAAGGACGGCCGTCTCCGCGGCTTCAAGAAGGGATTCGCCCATCTGGCGCTCGCCACGGGCCTCCCCGTGGTGCCCGTCGCCGTGGCCGGTGCGCACCGCATCTGGCGCAAGAACAGCTGGCTCCTGCACCCGGGCGAGCTCAACGTGAAGGTGCTCCCCGCGATCGACACGAGCAGCTGGCGCCTGGAGACCCTGGACGAGCACATCGCCCAGGTTCACGCCGCGCTCAACGCCGCGTTGCCGCCCGAGCAGCAGATGGTGGCCGAGGGCTGAGCGCCGGGCCGGCGCCCTCAGCGCAGGCTCATCCCCCCGTCCGCCACGAGCACCTGCCCCGTGAGCCAGTAGGCCCGGGGGTCGATGAGCAGGTCCACGAGCCGGGCGACGTCCTCGGGCTCGCCGCAGCGGCCCATGGGCGTGAGCTTCTCGGCCAGCTCGATCATCTGCCGGCCCTGCTCAGGGAAGTAGTTGAGCGCGTCGGTGCGGATGACGCCGCCGCACACCGTGTTCACGCGCACGCGCGGCGCCAGCTCCACCGCGAGCTGGCGGGTGAGCGCCTCCACCCCCGCCTTCGCCGCGCCCATCGCCGCGTAGCCGGGCACGTGCTGTTGGCTCCCCATGGAGGAGAGCCCAATCACGTTCGCGCCGTCGCGGAGCTTGCAGAGGCGGGTGAGCAGCCAGAACGGGCGGAGCGAGGACTCCAGGGTGAGGTCCCATTGGCCAGTGCGGATCTTGTCCCACGGCTTGAGCACGCCGATGGCCGCGTTGTGGACCAGCACGTCCACCCCCTCGAAGGTGCCGGCGATCCTCGTGAGGTCCGCCTCCGACCGCACATCCCCCTGCACGACGAAGGCTTCGGCGCCGCGGGCGCGTACGTCCGCCGCCACGGCCTCGGCCGCCGCCGCGTTCTGCAGGTAGTTCACGAGGATGCGCCGCCCGGGCGCGGCGAGCTGCCGAGCGATGGCGGCGCCGATGCCGCGACTGGCGCCGGTGATGACGATGTCCATGGAGCGCTCCGGAGGCGGGACGGCTATCCCGGCCGCCGGCGGATACAGTCTCCCCATGCCCGCCCTCTCGCCGCGCCGCGCGGTGATCGCCCTCGCCCTCGCGGCCGCCACGGCCACGCCGTTCGCGTTCGCGGGGAGCGCAGCCCCCAAAAGCCCGCTCGTCGTCACCAGCACCCCGGTGATGCTCGCCAACCCCGGCCTCACCCTCGACTCCGGGGAGAGCCTCGGCTTCGGCGACGCGGCGGCGGGGAACCACGAGCCCGACGGCTGGCGGTCCGCCATCAAGGGCGGAAGCGTCACGTTCGCCGCTGGCGACAAGGGGCTCACCACCGCGACGATGGCGCCCGGCACCGAGGACAGCCTGGTGAGCAAGGGCGAAGCCGGCAAACCTGGGGAGACCTGGGTGCTCCGCACCCGGATCGACCCGGGCCCCACTCACCACCAGCCCGCCACGATCGGCGTGGCCTTCCTCCAGGGCCAGACGCTCCTGGACTACGCGCTCCACCGGATGGAGACCGAGGCCGACGGTCCGCAGGACGTGGAGATTCGTGCGTCGGCGCCGGAGGGCACCGACACCGTGCGGGTGAGGTGGGTCTTCTCGGGGAAGGACCTCACGGCGCCTGCGAGCTTCGCGTTCGCGCCGGTCACGCTGGAGCGCCTGGATGCCACCTCCCGCTCCCGCGCGCTCGCGCTTCCGCACCTCTTCCTCGTCACGATCGAGACCTTCCGGGCGGACCACAGCTCCCTCTTCGGCTACGGGCGGGACACCACGCCCAACCTGGTGAAGCTCGCGGCGGACGGCGCGGTCTTCAAGAACCACCATCCCCAGGCGCCCTACACCCGCCCGTCGTTGTCGTCGCTGGTGACCAGTCGCTACCCCGCCAGCCTCGGCATCACCGAGAACGTGCCGCCGCTGCCCCAGAGCGCCACCACGATGGCCGAGATGTTCGCGGGGGACGGCTACGTCACCGGCGGCTTCGTCTCCCAGTACCTGCTCTCCGCCCACTTCGGCTTCAACCAGGGCTTCCACTACTTCTACAACCACCCGAACGACACCACGGTGGACACCATCTTCGGCGACCTCCTCCCGTGGACGCAGGCCCACCTCGCCGACAACACCTTCGTGTGGACCCACCTCTTCGACCCCCACGGCCCCTACCGGCCGCCCGCAGAGTTCGCCGCTCCGTTCCAGAAGGACGGTCTCTGGAACGCCGACAGCGCCACGCTCACGGCGGGGCAGAAGAAAGCGACCGGGCCGTTCATCCCAGGGTACGTCGCGGAGGAGGGGCAGCTCGAGCGGCGACAGTACGTCGCCCGATACGACGGCGAGCTCGCCTACGTGGACAACCGCATCGGCCAGCTCGTGAAGTGGATCGAGGACCACGGCATCGCCGAGCAGTCCATGCTCATCGTCACCGCCGACCACGGCGAGAGCATGACCGAGCACGGGCGGTACTTCTGCCACGGCTCGCTCTACGACCACGACCTGCACGTGCCCCTGGTGGTGTGGGCGCCTGGGCGCATCAAGGCGGGGACGGTGGTCACCGAGCGCACCGCCCACCTCGACCTCGTGCCCACGATGCTCGACTACGCGGGAATGCCTATACCGGCGAGCGTGAAGGGCAAGTCGCTCCGGCCGCTGATCGAGACCGGCGCCAAGGCCACGCAACCGTACACCGTGGCGCTGGTCGGGCAGGGGGAGGAGGAGGCCCTGGCGGTGTACTCCGACGACCCGCTCACCCTCCTGGTCGACTTCAACGGCAAGCCGATCGAGGCCTACGACCTCGCGAAGGACCCCGGTCAACTCGAGAACCTGCTCCCGGCCCGCCAGGCCGACGCCGAGCGCATCGCCGAGGGCTACCGCACCTGGATGGCCGCGCAGCTCAAGGACGACGCGCCCAAGCCCAAGGCCAAAGCCAAGGCGAAACCGCCCGCGATGAGCGACGACGAGCGCGCCCGGCTGGAGGCCCTCGGCTACCTCGACCCCGAGGAGGCCCCCGCGCCGAAGCCGGCCCCCAAGCCAACGCCGAAGAAATAACGATGGCCCTCCCCTTCGCCGCCCGGCGGCTGCTCCTCGGCCTGGGGGTCACCGCCACGGTCTTCGGGGCGCTGGAGGGCGCCCTGCGCCTGCGGTATCCCCGGGAGGACGTGCTGCTCTACAGCTACGAGCGCCCCGGGGCGATGCTCAAGGTGAAGGACGGGATCCTCGTCCCCCAGCCGCACACCGACGTGAAGAACGCCGACGGCCCCTACGCCTGGACCGCCCACCACGACGCCCTCGGCCTCCGGGAGACCACGGACACTCCGGAGCACCCGCCCGCCGGCAAACGCCGCCTGCTCGCGCTCGGCGACAGCTGGATCTACGGCTTCTCCGTCACCCAGGGCCGCACCATCGCCGACCGGCTCGAAGCGCGCGTGCCCGACCTCGACGTCGTCAACGCGGGCGTCTTCGGCTCCAGCGCCTACGACATGCTCCGCCGCTACACCGACCTCGTGGACGTGCTGCACCCGGAGGGCATCGTCCTCGGCCTCCCCCACAACGCCACGCGACAGTCGGTGATGGCCGACGAACGCGCCAACTTCTACGCCCACCCCGCCTCACCGCCGCGGAGCCACCTCCGTACCTACCTGTACCTGCGGTGGCTGCTCGGTAATATACGTACTCCCATGTACGCCACCCCGCCCACCGACCAGGAGCCGGTCGTGGCGGACATCCTCACCCTGGCGCGCGACGCCCGGAGGCGGGGGTTGTCCGTCTACTTCCTGCTCCTCCCGGTGCACTTCGGGGGCGGCCCGCCCGACGGCGGCTGGGTGTCCGCCTTGGAGCCCGAAGGGGTGAAGTTCGCGGGCCACCGGATGTCCGAGCGCGCGTGCTGGGGGTTCGTGGACCTCGGCCACCCGAGCGAAGCCGGCGCGGACGCGATCGCCGCCACCCTCGCGGCCGTGCTCCAGGGCGGCCCCAGCCAGACCGCAGCCGTCGAGACCCCGAGCTGCATTCAGAGCGACGGCGCGGCGCCGGGCAAGGACGGCTGGCCGGAGGGGTAGGGGCGCCAGACCACCTGGGTGCCTGCACGACCCAACTCAGGCGCAACGACCGTCAGCCCTCCGCTTCGGGGCGCCTCGACCGGGGCGCTCCGCCGCGACCTCGCCCTTCTCCCCCCAGCGGTTCCTCGACCGCCGACGCCGGCCGGCGGGAAGGGCGGTGGAGCCGGCTCCAGCCCGTCGACGCCTCCCTCCGCCTTCACCCCACCGCCGCCCTCACGTTCGCCGCGCTCCAGCTCACCACCCGACGGGTGAGCTCCGCACAGGCCGGCGGCGGCGGGCGGCCCGCGCGACCAGCAGCTTCGCGGAGGTGACGTTCCGCCGTCGCCAACGCCAGGATGAGGTCGGGCTCCACGCAGCCCCAACGGTCCAGCCGCGCCGCCGCCTCCAGGAGCGCGGCCACCGCACCCGCCTCGTCGTGGCGTACGGCGACGCTCGCGGCGAGCACGTCCAGCCGCGCGCGTGGGCCCTGGATGCCCTGGCATAGCGCCAGCGCCACTCCGGCGCCGAGCACCTGTCGCGCGTCGTCGTCCCGGCCGCGCTCGATGAGCAGCGCGCCGAGCCGGGCCGTCACCGCGAGAACCTCGTCGTCGCCGAGCTCCTCGAAGAGCTCCAGCGCGCGGCGGTAGCCGGCGATCGCGGCGTCGAACCGGGCGCGGTCGCGCTCGAGGTCCGCGAGCACCACCAGCGCCGCCGCGGTGGCCGGGCGCTGCGAGCGCGGCCCCGCCAGCGCCAACGCGTCCCGGGCGAGCGCCTCGGCGCGTACAGCCTGGCCGGCCCGGCGCTCCAGGTCCGCCAAAAGCACACGGGCTTCGCCGAGGAGCCGCCGGTCGTCGTGCCGCGACGCCACCGCGAGCACCTCCTCGCCCCGGGTGCGCGCCGGGCCCAACTCCGCCCGCCGCACGGCCACCCGCGCCAGCCCCAGATCAGCCCGGGCGGTGAGCCGCTCGTCCCCCACGGCCCACGCCGCGGCGCGGGCCTCGGCCAGGCGCGTGGCCGCGCCGGCACCATCTCCCTGGCGATCCGCCAAGGCCGCCCGGGCGAAGAGCGCCTGCGCGAGCACCTCGGGCCAAGCCCGCGCCCGCGCCTCCTCGACCACCTTCTCCAGCCCGCGCGCCGCCTGCAGCACCGCGTCCGCGCCCTCGGCGCCGAGCGCGCCGCGGGCGAGCGCCCGGAGCCGCCACACCTCCACCTTCAGGCGGCGTTCGTCGTCCGGCGCGCTGGCCATCCCCGCGAGCACGGCGGAGGCCGCCGCCACCTCGCCGACGACGCCGGCCCAGTCGTCCACCGCGGCGTGGTGCTCCACCGCCGCGAGCCAGGTGTCGAGCGCGGCGCCGGCCTGGTTGGCCCCGGCGAGGTGGGTGGCGACGCGGGCGAGGTCAGGCGTGCCCCCCTCGCGGGCCCGCGCGAGGAGGAGGGCCGCCGCATCCGCGTGCAACACCGTGGAGCGGCGCCCCGCGACGGCACGACGGACCAGCGCTTCCCGCAACATCGGGTGGGCGAACGCCCACTGGATCGCGTCGCTCGGGCCCTCCACGGGCACCGCGAGTCGCTCGCGCACCAGCGCCTCCACCAAGGCGGGCGGCGCCCGGAGCTGGCGTTTGCGGCAGAGGGCGGCCCACTCCGCTTCGTCCACCGGGTCGCCGAGGACGGCGGCGGCCTCCAGGCACTCGAAGGCCGGGTCGAGCGGGAAGCGGCGCAGCGCCCGGGCGAGGCGGTCGCTCCACGGGGCGAGCTGCGCTTCGGAGAGCTCCAGGGGCACGGCGGGCGGGGATTCGAAGCCGCCGGGCGCCGGACGGAGCGCGCCGCGGTCCACGAGGTGCGCCACGGCGGCCACCGCCATCCCCGGGTTTCCGCGTGCCGTCCCCGCCAGGCGCCGCGCCAGGGGGGCGCCCAGTCCGAGCCCGGGTCCCATCAGCTCCGCCTCTTCGCTGGACGAGAGCGGGCCGAGCTCCACCCGATCCAGCTCCACGCGGGCGGCCAGCGCGGCCAGCGCCTCCGCCTCCGCGGGCGCCTCCGCCAGCCCGTCCGACCGGGCGGTGAGCACCGCGAGCACCGGCGCCGCCGAATCCTCCCCGCAGAGCGCCCACACCAGCGCCAGCGCCTCCACCGAGCGGTGGACGTCGTCGAGGATCAGCACCACCGGGCGCTCCGTCGCCACCCCCTCCACGAAGCGCCGCGCCCGCTGGATGCGCGGATGGTCCGCCAACGCGGCGATCCCGCCCGGCGCCGACGCCGGCGGGAGCGTGACGTCCGCCTCGTCGGCCAGCGGCACCCCGAGGTGGCGGGAGTACAGCCGCTCCAGGGCCAGGGGGCCGTCGGTGCCCTCCACCCGCAGCACGTGGGCGTGACCGAGCTCATGCGCGCGCTCGCCGAGCCAGCGGGCGAGGCGGCTTTTGCCCACGCCGGCCGCGCCATGGAGGAGCACGGCGCGCGCGGCCCAGGCCACGTTCACCTCCCGGAGCGCGCCCCAGAGGCGGTCCCGCACGAGGTGGCGGCCGACGATCGGCACCGGGCGGAGCGCGTGGACGCCGAGCCCCGCGTCTACGAGGCGGGCAGGCATCCGCGGCGGGTCGGCGGACTGCCACGTGGGCGGAACCCCCAGGGAGAACGCGCCAGAACCTTCGACGGCCTCCAGGGTGGCGGCGGCGTCGGCCGCGTGCTGGATGCGCCGCTGGGGGTCCTTCACCAGGAGCTTCCGGAGCCACCCCTCAAAGCCGCTCGGCACCCGGAAACGTGGATTGAACGCCGGGGGCTCCACCTCCAGGTGGGCGATGGCGAGCACGGCGGCCGGGCGGTTGGCGCCGAAGGGGGGCGCGCCGGCAGCGAGCGCCCACGCGAGGCAGCCGAGCTGGTAGAGGTCGGTCCACGGGCCCTGCCCGCCGAGCTCGGCCCGGAGCTGCTCCGGCGCCATGTACGCCGGGGTTCCCACGATCACCCCCGCCTCGGCGTGGGAGAACGGGGTGCTCAGGCCGAAGTCGGTGAGCTTCCGGCCCGGGCGGGCGTCCTCGGCGGTGGCGCGGAGCACGTTCTCGGGGTTGAGGTCGCGGTGGAGGACGCCGCGGGCGTGGGCATAGGCGAGGGCCGAGAGGAGGTCTGCGAGCACGACCCGCAGCTCGTCCCAGGTACGCGGCGGTGAAGTGCCGAGCGTGCCGCCCGAGCAATACTCCATCGCCATCCACGGGCTGCCGAGCACCAGCTTGCCCCCAGATGCGGCGTGCGTGGGCGCGTCGATGCGCCCGCAGTCGAGCACCGTGATGATGTTCGGGTGGTCCAGGCGGGCGACGGCGCGCACCTCCTCGAGGAAGGGCTCGGCCAGCTCCGGGCGATCTTCCCGGATGAGCTTCACCGCGACCGGTAGGCCGCTCGCGGCGTGCACGGCATGCCACACCTGCCCCATGCCGCCCTGGTCGAGGCGACCGGTGAGCCGGAAGGGGCCGAGGGGGATGCCGAATGCGCTCGCCACGCGCTCCTCGCGGCCACGCATCGGCGCGCCCGCATGGGCTTCTAGCCTGCCAGGGGGCTACGTGGCCGACGGAACTGCCGGATGATCTGCCCCCACCGCCCCGCCTGCCCAGGCTGCCCGCTCGCCGACCTCGACTACCCGGCCCAGCTGGCGCACAAACGCGCCCGCATCGCCGCGGCGTTCGCCGCCTATCCCCACCTCCCCGCCGCGCCGGAGGTCCTCCCCTCCGCCTGGCCGGAGGGCTACCGGCACCGGCTGAAGCTCCCGGTGGCGATCGGCGACGAGGGCCACGCCGCCATCGGCCTCTACGACGAGCGGGGCACCCGCATCGTGGACACGCCCGAGTGCCCCGTCCTCGAGCCCCACTTGCGCGAGGCCCTGGGGAAGGTTCGCGCGTGGGTGCGGGGGAAGAAGGGCGTCCACAGCGTCGATCTCCGCCGGTCCGCGGCCACGGGGCAGCTCCAGATGGTGCTCGCCTGTGTGGACGGGCAGGTGCCCGGCGGCCGCAAGGCCTTCGCCCCGCTGGTGGCGGGCCTGCCCGAGCTCACCTCCATCGCCATCTCCAAGGCCGACCGCGACCGCAAGCGGGTGATGGGCTCGGCCCCCGAGGTGGTCTGGGGCAAGCCGATCCTCGACGAGGAGATCGGGCAGACCCGCTACCACCTCCACCCCGGCGCCTTCTTCCAGGTCGACCCTCGTCAGGCCGAGAAGCTCCACGCCCTGGTGTACGCGGCGGTCGGCGATGCCGCCACGATCCTCGACCTCTACAGCGGCGTCGGCGCCTACGCGTTGATGCTCGCCCCTGGTCGCAAGCGGGTGGTGGCGGTGGAGGAGGTGCCCCAGGCGGCGCGCGCGGCAGCCGAGATGGCGCCGCGGAACGTGGAGGTCGTCACCTCCAAGGTGGAGGACCTCCGGGTGAAGGAGCCGTTCGACGTGGTGGTGCTCAACCCCGCGCGCCGCGGCTCCGACCCTCGGGTGCTCGCCCAGGTGGCCGCCCTCGGCAAGCGCCTCGTATACGTCTCCTGCGGCCCGGAGACCCTCGCCCGCGACCTCGATTGTCTGGCGGCCTTCGGCATGCGCGTGCGCAACGTCCAGCCGATTGACCTGTTTCCCCAGACGCCCGAGGTGGAGACCGTGGTCACCCTGGAGCGCGGCCCCGCGCTGCGCGAGTGGCGGATTCCCGGCGGGCAGGCTCGTTCGCCCTGGGGCGAGGAGCCCTCGGGGGCGGTGGGCAAGGCGGAGCGGGCGTTGGTGCTCTTCCTCGGCGCCACTCCGGCGCACGGGGAGGTCGCGGGCGCCCGCTTCAAGCGGATCGCGACGGTGGCGGGACACTCGCTCGTGCGGCTGGAGCTCTCCGGTCAGTTGGTGCCGGCGCTCCTGGCGTTCGCCCGCAAGGGCCACGGCGTGGCGGGTCGGGAGCCGAAGACAGCGAGGTTCTTCGCGGAGAAGGCGGGACTGGTACGGCCGTTCATCCACGTCGAGGTGGCCGGCCAGGCCCGGGCGCCGCTCCATGGTGACCTCGTGGCGGCCCTGGAGGCGTTGGGCGCGCCGGCGGCGGTGGTGGCGCGGTCGGGCGGGGGACGCTCGGACGGCTGAGTTGAAGCGGGCGACAGCCGCGCACCATCTCAACATACCTATGCTTGCATACGGCGAAGCACTAGCCTTCTCCCTCCGGGAGAAGGTGGCGCGCAGCGCCGGATGAGGGGAATCAGGACGCCCCATTCCAGGCGCCCCGCCTCCGACATCGGTCCGATCACGCCCTCACCTCCCGGCCCTGCTCCACCCTCGCGAGCCAGGACCAACGTCGCTGGCGCCCCACCCACCCCTCACCCCCGCCACGCCACCCGCTCCCCCTCACGCGCCGCTTTCCCTCGGCTCACCAGGAGCTCGATCCCCACGCGCATCGCCTCGTCCACCTTGCGGCCGAGGCGGGTGAGCCCAAAGAGCCGGGCGACCTCGCGGGCGAGCGCGGGCTCGTCGAGTGAGAGGGTGCGGGCGAGCACCCAGGCCGCCGCCGCGGCGATCTCCTCGGGGGGGATCGCCTCCGCGTCCCGCAGGCCCCCGTCGGCGTCGGCGCCGCGCAGCGTGGCCCACACGGCCGGGTCCGAGCCGGGCGCCCACGCGAAGTCGCCCCGGATCACCAACTTCCCCTCGCGGCCGAGCACCGCCAGGACCTCGCCCACGCGGCTGCGCACGCGGCTGGTCACCCGGCCGACGCCCCAGCAGCTCGAGACCCGCCGGCAGAGCTCGTCCACGCGCAGGGGCGCTTCGGCGGCGATCACCGCCAGCGCCCGCTCGAGCATCGCCGGAGTGGCCGCGGCCACGTACATCGTCTCGGGGTCCGCGCTCACCGGCGCGAGCACGGCGAGCCGGTAGGGCACCACCGGCGAGGGTTCGGCCGGACGAACCGCGGCGACGAGCGGGGCCGCCGGCTCCTCTTCTTCGGGCTCGGGAAGGTCCACCTCGGGCGGGGCCTCCCGCGGCGCCGCCAGCGCCTCGCGCACCGCCGCCTCCAGCTTCGCCACCTGCCCCGCGCGGTCGAACCACCAGTCGGTCGACCACACCCGGTGCAGCCGCCAGCCGAGGTCCTGGAGCACCTGCTGACGCAGCCGATCGCGGTCGCGGGCGGTGGCCGCCGAGTGGTACGGCGCGCCGTCACACTCCACACCCAGCAGGTATTCCCCCGGGTGGTCGGGGTGCACCACGGCGAGGTCGATGCGATAGCCGCCACAGCCGACCTGCCCGTCCACGGTGTAGCCCAACTCCACCAGTGCGTCGTGCACCTGCCGCTCGAACTCACTCTCGAAGGGCGCCGATTGCACCACCCGGGCGCTGCCCGAGCCGCGCTCCATGGCGTACTGGAGGAAGGCCTTGAGGTGCCGGGCGCCGAGCGCCGTGGTGCGAGAGAGGTCCACGTGGTCAGCGGTCAGTGTCGAGAAAACATGCAGCGCGCGCCGGGCGCGGGTGACCGCCACGTTGAGCCGCCGTTCGCCGCCCTTCCGGTTGAGGGGGCCGAAGTTCATCCACACCTTCCCCGCCTCGTCCGGACCGTACCCGATGGAGAAGAGGATCACGTCGCGTTCGTCGCCCTGCACGTTCTCCAGGTTCTTCACGAAGACCGCCTCGGGGTTCCCGTCCGCGAAGTGGGGCTCGAGCTCCGGGTGCTCGCCGCGAGCCCGGTCGAGCATGTCCTGGATCAGCGTCTGTTGCGGAACGCTGAACGTGACGACCCCGTAGGTCCGCGCTCCGGCCGCCGTGTGTCTCAACTCTCGGACCAGCCAACCGACCAGCGCCTCCGCCTCCGCGCGGTTCTGCCGGGTGCGCCCCTTGTCGTAGACGCCATTGGGCACGCCGTGCCAGCGCACCCCGAGGTCGGCCACCTTCCCCCGCGCCGCCGGGAAGACATTCAGCCGATTGTCGTAGTAGTGCCGATTGCTGAAGTCGATGAGCGCCTCGTGGCGGCTCCGATAATGCCACCCGAGCATCTGCTCGGGGAGCCGCGAGGCGATCGCCTCGTCGAGGATGCTCTCCATCTCCACGATGTCGTTGTCGTCGGGGAGGCTCTCCTCCTCGGTGTCCCGGGTGAAGAACGTCGTCGGGGGCAGCTGTCGCGAATCCCCGACGATCACGACCTGCTCGCCTCGGGCGATGGCGCCGATCGCGTCGTGGGTGCCGATCTGCGACGCTTCGTCGAACACCACGAGGTCGAAGCGGCGCCCGCCCGCCGGGAGGTACTGGGCGATCGAGAGCGGGCTCATGAGCAGGCAGGGCTTGAGCCGCGGCAGCAGGTTCGGCAGGGCGAGGAGCAGCTTCCGCACCGGCCAGTGGCCGCGCTGCTTCTTCGATTCGCGCCCGACGATCCCCGTCTCCGAGCCTTCGGGGACCACCCCGCCCGTGCCGGGCCGCCGCGCGTCCAGCCGCGCGAGCACCCGCTGGCGCCCAAGCGTGATGTGGCCGCGGTCCAGCTCCCGGAATCGCGCCACACGGCGTCCCTGCTCCGCCCCGTCGAAGTCGCGCAGCGCCGGTTCGCCGTCGCGGATCGCCGCGACCCACCGGCTCAGGAGCGCCCGCTCGGCGGCGACGCCCACCTGCGCGGCAGGCACGGTCCCCGCCTCGTGGGCCCGCACCACCGCGGCGAGGCCGAGCGCCTCCACCGCGGCGCCCGCCCGCCGGTAGAACACCCACTTCCGGAAGAGCGGCCGCGCCTGGAGCAGCGCGGTGAGCGCGGGCCGGGCGTCCGCCGGGAGCGTAAGCGCGCCAAGCTGCTGCACGCTCGCCCGTGCGGCGTCCGCCGTACGACGACACTCGGTGGCGCGGGCGGCCGCGTCCCGAACCGCGTCTCGACGGGCGGAGGGGACCGCGGCGTCGACCAAAGCGAGCGCCACCTCGGGGGCCGGGAGCGCGTCCGCGCGCCAGCCGGCAAGCGCCGACCGGAGCCGCTCCACGCGGTCGAGCAGCGCTGCGAGCGTGTCCGGATCGGCGCCCTCCCAATGTCCGGCGAACGTCGCGGCGGCCCACGCCTGCTCCCGTTCGCGCGCTTCCCGCGCGCGCCGCAGCGCCAGCGCCACCCCGAGGTCGGCGGTGATCTGCGCGTCCGGCGGGAGGCGCCCACGCACCACGGTGCCGAGGTTCTGCTTCGGAAGGAACAAGAACAGCCACGCGAACAGGAAGAACGCGCCGGCCCAGGAGCGGAACGACCCGAAGAGGCCGGGGAGGTTGAGGTGGTGCAGGCCGGGCTGCCAACGCAAGGCGAGATCGGCCCGCTGATCCCGCTCTTCCCGCGCGGCCGTCACCCAGGCTCGTGCCCGGGCGAGGTCCGTCGGCCACGTGGGCGCGAAGACCGCGGCGGGGGACGCACCTTCCCCCACGGCCGCGCCGAGCGCGAGGAGCGCGGGCGACGGCGTGGGGGAGATGCCCAACGCCGCCGCGAGGGCGGCGGTCGCCGCATCATCGGCGTCTACCGCGGCGATAGCGGCGGTGATCGCGTCGACGAGCGCTTGTTCACCGCCCGCGCTCCACGCCACGGCGGCGCTGGCGCGCCAGGGGTGTCCGGGCGCCGGCTCCACTTCCGCCGCCGCGGTGGCGAACGCATCGAGCGCCTGCTCCATCGCGGCCCACCGCTCCGCCGTGAGCCCCGCCGGATCGGCGAGCGGCACCGCCACCTCCGGCGCCGCGTGCAACTCCAGCAGCCGCGCGCTCGCCTCGTAGAAGGTGCGCCCGAGCGAGCGAGGCTGGTGGAGCGCCCTGGCGTAGCCGTTGAGCTGGGCGCGCACGCCCCCGAGCTCGCCGGAGCGGGTGTCCCAGGTGCTGTCGGCGGGGCGCCCCACCCGGTCCAGCGCGCGGCCGAGCGAGAGCGCAACCTCCTTCTTGTTCGCCTTGTTGGAATGCAGCTCCAGGCAGTAGTCGCCGAGGCCAGCGGCGAGGAGGCGGCGATGCACGACGTCGAGCGCGGCCATCTTCTCCGATACGAAGAGCACCGTCTTGCCCTCGCCGAGCGCCGCCGCGATGAGGTTGGTGATCGTCTGCGACTTCCCGGTCCCGGGCGGGCCCTGGAGCACGAAGCTGCGCCCGCGGAGCGCCGCGGAGATCGCGGACAACTGCGTGGAGTCGCAGTCGAGCACCGTGGGCAGCGCGGAAGGCGGCACGTCGTCGTCGAGGCGGGTGGCGTCCGGGGCGCCCACGGGGTCCTGGAACGGGACGAGCCCGCCCTGGGCGAGGTGGCGCACGACCGGGCTCTGCAAGAGCGCGTCGGCGTTGCTGTCCAGGTCCTTCCACATGAGGAACTTGGTGAAGGTGAACAGGCCGAGGTGCACCTCGTCGAGCACCTCCCACCGCGGCGTCTGTTGGATGGCCTCGCGGGCCCGCCGCAGGAGCGCCGGCACGTCCAGGCCGTGGTCGTCGAGGTCGGGCGCCGTGAGCGCCGAGAGGTCCACGGCGTAGTCGCGGCGCAGCTTCTCCGCGAGCGTCACGTTGCCCACCGACTCCTCGTCGAGCCGGCGCAGGCGGATCCGCCGGGAGACGCGGTCGTACTCCAGCCGCACGGGCACGAGGATCAGCGGCGCGAGGCGCGGCAGCTCGCTCGACGGGCTCTCGAACCACCGCAGCATCCCGATCGCCGCGAAGAGCGTGTTGGCGCCGCCCTCCTCGCGGTCGGTGCGCGCGGCGCGGTCGAGCTCCACCGCGCGCACGAGCAGCTCCTCGCGGGTCACCCCGGCGTAGAGCAGGCTCCGGTCGAGGTCGGCGCGGCGGCGCGCTTCGAGCTCCGCTTCATCGCCCCGGGCCTTCACCAGGGCCTCGTCGCGCTGGTCCCGGGGGTCCACGTCGGGGCGGGGGAGCACCTCGAAGGCCACGTCGTTGGCGAGGAGGTCCTCGAAGCGGGCGAGGTCCGGCACCTGGAGCGGCAGCGACGCCTTGGTGGTGGGCCGGTAATTGAGCAGGCGATTGTTCAGCGAGAGGTCGAGGAGCTTGTCCCGCCAGCGCTTGAAGCGGGCGACGATCGGCTCGGGCGGGGGCGGCGGCCCCGCGGGCGCGGCGGCCGGCTCGGGGACGCGGCGGGCCTGGTCGAGCAGCGCCTGGGCGGCCAGGGTGGAGGTCGCGCTCGGCGCCTCCTCCGCGGCGACGGTCATCCGCACCGGCAGCGGCCGGAAGCGGTCCATGCGCACGACCCGAACGTCCACCGCACAGACGAAGTTGGCGTCGTCCGCCACATAGGCGTCGGCCGCCGCCACCGCCGCGGCCAACGGCGGACGCGATCCATGGACCACGGTGCTGCTGTCGAAGACGAGCACCTGCCCGAGCTTCCCGAGCGTGCGCAGGCGAGCGGCATCGTGGACCACGCCCTCGGGGAAGCGGTCGTCCACGAGCCACACGGCAGGGAACGCGTGGCCTTTCACCACCACCACCAACGGCGCGAGCCCCATCTGCTCCAGACACCCCGCGAGAAGCACCGAGATGTCCAGGCAGTTGCCCATCCCCTCCGACAGCACCATGTCGGGCAGGCGCACCTTCTGCCCCACCGACTCAAAACTCGCCGGCACCCCCACGTAGGTGACGCCCATGGACTGGATCGCCGCCACCAACGCCTCCACCTGCTCGATCACCCGCTTGGGCGACCGCGTCTGGTAGCCGCTGATCGACGGGTCCTGCGTGCGCGCCTGGAGCTGGTCCCGGACCTTCCCGAGCAACTGCCCGACGACCGGGTGGTTCGGCATGACGAACGCCGCGACCAGGGCCGGCGGCGCCCGCAACCCGGGCCACTCTTGGAACGCGAGCACCTCCACGGGCGCCTCGCCAGCGGCGAGCTGCGCGTCCCCGCAGATGAGCGTCCAGGAGGCCCGGGCCCGCTCCGCCTCGACGAGGCCGCGCAAGCGCCCCGGCGGGAGCCGTACGTCCACGACCGGGCGCCACGCCTCCTCCCCGGGCCGCAACGTCTCGATCGCCACGGTCGTGGGCGGCCCGAGCTCCGGCTCGAGCTGGATCGAGAAGACCGCGCCCACCAACGGCTCGGCACCCGAGTTGCGCACCCGCAACCCCGACACCAACGGCACCCCCGACTGCTCCATCGCGAAGTTCAGCGTCGGCGCGACGGTGACCTCCACCTCCACCCCAGGCGCGGGGGCGACGGGAGGCGACGACGGAGGGACAACGGGATCGGGCATCGGGCGCTCAGGCAACGGGCGCAGGTATCCCGAGCCTGGGATCGGTCAGGCGTGATCCGCCTTGACCACCGCTCGCCCGGCAAGACGCGGCGCCCGGGAGGCGGGATTCCCGTCGTCGCAGGTCTCACCGTTGTAGCCGCGGAAACAGTGAGTGTCGGCGCTGGGCCCTCCTACGCGGCCGGCCGCCGTCATCCACGGGCGGTCGCTCCGCTCCGCCCGCCGCCGGCGACGTCACACGGCTGGCCCACTTTCGGGCTGGCCCACTTTCGGGCTGGCCCACTTTCGGGCTGGCCCACTTTCGGGCTGGCCCACTTTCGGGCTGGCCCACTTCCGGGCCCGTCACCTCACCCTGAACCATCGGCGAAAAAAGACAAGGTTTTCGCGCTATGCCGGGAAGCCCGCCGATGCTTGCTGTACGGGCTCGCTCAGCGTCGCCGCGACGAGCGAACGATCTTCATCAGGGTCAACCCGTATCAGGCGTGATCCGCCTCGTGCAGCCGGCTCGGGAGGATCGCCCGCGCCGCCGCGCTCCCGCGCATCGGGAGCTTCGTCCGCCAGATCCCGTCGAAGCGGCGGAGCGCCCCGGCCACCGCGCCGGCCGTGGGCACCAGCCCCACCTCGCCGACGCCCTTCACCCCGTAGTGGCTCAGCGGGTCGGGCACCTCGAGGAGCCGCACCTCGATCTCCGGCGTGTGTTTCGCGCGGAGGATGCGGAGGTCGTTCAGCTCCACGGAGAGCGGGCGGCCGCCCTGCTGCGGGAGGTCCTCGGTGAGCGCGAAGCCGAGGCCCATGTGCACCGCGCCTTCGAGCTGACCCTCGCAGAGCGCGCGGTTCATCACCCGCCCCACGTCGTGCGCCGCGATGACCTTCTGGAGCTTCCCCGAATCATCGAGGATCACCACCTGTGTTGCGTAGGAGAAGGCCACGTGGGTGTCGCCCCCCTTCTCGGGCTTCGTAGTGAACGCGTAGATCACCTCCCCCATGAACGACTGCCCCACCAGCTCCGTGATCGGCCGCCCGGCCGCCTTGAAGTTCACGCAGGCCCGGTGGGCCGCCTCGGCGCAGAGCAGGGTGGCGCGGGAGGCGGTCGTCATCCCGCATTCCACGGAGAACTCGGTGCTCACCACGACCTCGATGCACTCGCCCCGGAGCCCGAGCTCGTCCGCCACCACCTGGCGGATGATGGTGAGCAGGCCCTGGCCCATCTCGGTGAAGCCGGTGAACGCGGTGATGCGATCCGGCGCGTCCACCCGGAGGAGCACCCGGCCGATGTCCGGCATCCCGTTGCCGATGCCGGTGTTCTTCACGCCGCACGCGATGCCGGCGCGGGGGTTCGCCTTGAAGTCGGCCTTCACCGCGTGCAAGGTCTGGAGGATGCCGCAGCCTTCGTTGAGCACCTGCCCGGTGGCGAAGCGCTCGCCGGGGCGCAGGGCGTTCTTCTCGCGGATGTCGTAGGCGTCGATCCCCACGCGCTCGGCGAGCCGGTCGAGCATGCCCTCGATGGCGAACGCGGCCTGGTTGGCGCCGAAGCCGCGGAACGCGCCGTTGGGGAGGTTGTTGGTGTAGGCGGCGCGCGCCTCCACGTCCACGTTCGGCACCCGGTACGGGCCGCACGAGTGGCCTGCGGCCCGCTCGAGCACCTTCGCCCCGACCGAGGCGTAGGCGCCTTTGTCCCCGATCATCCGGGCCCGCACGGCGGTGAGGTTCCCCTCGGCGTCGCAGCCGACCGTGTAGGTCATCTTGATCGGGTGACGCTTGGGGTGCACCACCATGGACTGGGCGCGGGTGAGCGTGAGCTTCACCGGGCGCGCCGTGGCGACCGCCATCAGCGCCGCGGGGCCCTGCACCGTGAGGTCCTCCTTGCCGCCGAACGCGCCCCCGTTGGGGACGAGCTCCACGAGGATCCGCGCTTCTTCCCAGCCGAGGAGCTTGGCGATCTGCTTGCGGTCGTCGTGCACCCCTTGGCCCTGGGTGTAGACCTTCAGGCCGCCGCCAGCGGGCACGGCGAGACACGCCTCCGGCTCCAGGAACGCATGTTCGACACACTGCGTCTGGAACGTCTCGGTGAGGACGTGCGCCGAAGTGGCGAAGGCCGCGTCCACGTCGCCGCGCTTGACCTTGGAGACGGAGAGGAGGTTCGGCCGACCGGGGTGCACCGTCGGCGAAGTGGGCTCCAACGCGGCCTCCGGATCGGTGACCGGCTCGAAGACCTCGTACTCCACCTGAATCAACGCCGCGGCCGTGCGGGCGGCTTCCCGGGTTTCCGCCGCCACGATCGCCAATGTATCGCCGATACAGTGGGTGGTTTCCCCCACCGCCACCATCACCGGCCAGTCCTGCTCGATGAGCCCGATGAACCGGTTCCCGGGCACGTCCGCCGCGGTGAGCACCCGCACGACGCCGGGGTGTGCGAGCGCCGCTGATACATCGAGACGTATCACCCGGGCGCGGGGGTGGTCGGAGAGGCGGAGCGCGGCCTGGAGCATCCCGGGCGCCCGCAGGTCGTCCACGAACGGGCGGGCGCCGACGGTGGTCCGCAGCCCGTCGACCCGCAGCATCGACGAGCCCACGGCCACGTCGTCGTGGAGCGGGGGCAGCGTGGCGACCGACCAGTGCTTCGACGCGAGCTGCACGGCGTCGAGGATCTTGGTGTACCCGGTGCACCGGCACAGGTGGGGATGCAGGGCGGTGCGGACCTCGTCCCGGGTGGGGGTGGGCTTCTTGTCGAGGAGCTCCGCCGCTCGAACCGCGATCCCCGGGATGCAGAAGCCGCACTGCAGCCCCGCCACCTCCACGAACGACCGCGCGAGCACCTCGCGCCGGTGGGCCTCAAAGCCCTCGAGGGTGACCACTTCGGCCCCTTGGAGCTGCATCGAGTCGCGCAGGCAGGACATCACCGCCTTGCCGTTGATGAGCACGGTGCAGCAGCCGCACGCCCCCTGGGGGCTGCAGCCGTCCTTCGCCGAGACCACGCCCAGGCGGTCGCGGAGCAGCGCGAGCGCGGTGGTCGGCTCGGCGACCTCCACGACCACGGGCTCGCCGTTGAGCCGGAACTGGAGCGTGGCCACAGTGCACCTCGAAGTGGGGGCGAGGATAACCCAGCGGGATGTTCGACCACCTCCCGTCCCACGTCGCTGGCCTCACCTGCGTGCTCTGCGGGGCTTCGTTCACCGACCCGATGACGTGGGCCTGCCCCCACTGCGGCCCGTCCAGCCGGATGGACGTGCGGTATCGGCCCGCTCCGGCCGATGTGCTGGCCCGCTTCGCCTCCCGGCCGTTCGACCAGTTCCGCTACCGCGAGCTGCTCCCCTTACCCCTGGGCGCGGAGCTGCCCCCGATCCAGGTCGGCGGCAGCCCCGTCTCCTCGGCGGCCCGGCTCGCGGAGTGGTTCGGGGTTGCCGGCGCGTTCGTGAAGGACGACGGGCGCAACCCCTCGGCGTCCACCAAGGACCGGCCCTCCGCGGTCGCCGTCGTGCTCGCGAAGGCGGCCGGGGCGGAGCGGGTGGTGTGCGCATCTACCGGAAATGCAGCCTCCTCCTTGGCTTGTCTCGCAGCCTCCATGGGCATCCCCGCGACGATCTTCGTTCCCAAGCGGGCGCCAGCGCCGAAGCTCGCCCAGCTGCGGATCTTCGGAGCGCGGGTGCTCCGGGTGGACGCCGACTACGACACCACCTGGGAGCTCTCGCAGCGCATCGCCACCCGCCGCCCGTGGTTCAATCGTAACTGCGCCGTGAACCCCTACCTGGTGGAAGGGAAGAAGACGATCTCGCTTGAGCTCGCGGACCAGCTCCGCGAGCGCATCCCCGACTGGGTGGCGGTCAGCGTCGGCGACGGGTGCACCTACGCGGGCGTCGTGAAAGGGCTGGAGGAGGCCCACGCCGTGGGGCTGATTCCCCGCGTTCCCCGGGTGCTCGGCGTGCAGGCGGAGGGCGCACAGCCGCTCGTTCGCGCCCTCGACGGCGACGGGGTGTTGCACGTGGAACCCGCCGAGACGGTGGCGGACTCGATCGCCGTCGGCCATCCCCGGAACTTCGTGAAGGCGCTCTGGGCGGCGCGGCGAAACGGGGGCCGATTCGTCCCGGTGAACGACGCGGCGATCCTCGAGGGGATGCGGCAGCTCGCGCAGCTGGCGGGGGTGTTCGCGGAGCCGGCCGCGGCCGCCACGGTCGCGGGCGTACGCGAGGCCGTGGCCCGCGGCATCATCCCGGCGAACGCCACGGTGGCCGTGCTGGTGACCGGCAACGGCCTCAAGGACACCGCCACCGCGCTCACCGCGGTGGACGGCCCTGAGGACGTGCCGGCCGACGAAGCGGCGATCGAGGCTCGCCTGGGGTGACGCCGGGCGGCGTGCTACGCTGCCAGCAGGAGTCGCCCATGGCCACCGCCCTGCCGCTGCCCGCGCACCGCCATCCGCCCGTGAAGTAGCGGCCAACGTCGCCGCAGCGCCGGCGCGCGCGGGTCCGCGCCGCTCCGGTTAGGATTGGCGCATGTTGCTGCTGCTCGCCTCCCTCGCCCATGCCGTCCCCGTGCTCGTGGAGCGGTTCAACACCGTGCCGGAGGGCTGGAAGGAGCGGGTGGTGCAGCCCAAGGGAGGCGGGCCCACCAGCAAGGTGGAGTTTCCCGGTGGCGTGGTGAAGTTCACGGCCGACGCGCGCACGCGCAAGTTCACCGCCTGGGGCAAGCGGATCGATCTGAAGGGCGTGGAGTGGTTGGTGGTCGACGCCAAGGAGACCGTCTCCGGCGTGGAGAACGCTCCTGCCAACGCGATCTGTGGCGCCTTCGTTCGCTTCGACACCGGGCAGATCGTCCCCACCCGCGCCTGCGCGGCGCGCACCGATACATCGACACATCGGCGATACATCCAGGTCCCGAAGGGGGCGCGCGATGCGGAGGTCGGCGTGCTGCTCGACACCGCGGGCACCGTCACGGTTGACGACCTCCTGGTCGACACTACCGCGCCCGACGTGAAGTCGACCGTGCGCGGTTCCTTCGTGTATCACTGGGTCGGAAACGACGCCTATCGGGACGCAGACTACGAGGCGAACGAGACCCGGTTCGACCAGCTCTCTGCCTTCCTTGGCCTGAAGCCCGGCGCCCCGGTGGAGTACTGGAAATATCCGGATGCCACGGCCCTCGAGGCGTACACCGGCCAGGTCGCGCCCTATGTGGCCACGCCCAACGTGGCCCACTCCATCCTCCGCTCCGACACCCGCGCCCTCCTCGGCGCGCTGTCCACCGCCTGGGGCGCCCCGCCGCCGCTGCTCTTCGAGGGGCTCGCTGTGCACCTGCAGGGCGACTGGGACGACCGCGAACCTCGGCTCTCCACCCGCATGCAGGTCAACGAGGGCACCGCGCCGTCGCTCGCCACGCTCCTCGACCCCAAGAAATTCGCCGCGGAGCCCCCCGAGCGGGCGTTCACCCAGGCGGGCGCGTTCATCGGCTGGATCGTGGCCACCAAAGGCCCGGAGACCGTGAAGGCGCTCTTCGGGGCCACGTCGATCACCGCCACCCCAGCCGCCAACCAGGCCGCGATCGAGAAGGTGCTCGGCGCGCCGCTGACGAAGATCGAGTCGGACTTCCGCGCCTCCCTTTAGGCGCCGCAGCCCGGCGCCCACCGGGTTAGATGCCCGGTCCCCATGCGCTACGTCCCCGAAAACCCGCTGATCGTCCAGTCGGACCACACGCTCCTCTTGGAGACGATGGGGCCCAACTTCCGCCCCGCCCGCGACTGCCTCGTGCGCTTCGCGGAGCTGGTGAAGAGCCCCGACTACGTGCACACCTACCGGGTCACGCCGCTGTCGTTGTGGAACGCGGCCAGCGCCGGCATGAAGGTGGAGGAGGTCCTCGCCGAGCTCGAGCGCTGGGCGAAGTACGAGGTCCCCCCCAACGTGCCGGTCTCCATCCGGCAGACCATGGGCCGCTGGGGCCGCCTGAAGCTGCACGCCGACCCGCGCGGCCTCCGCCTCGACGCCGACGAGCCCGTCTTGATGACCGAGGTTTGCTCGCTCAAGCCGGTCATGCCGCTGCTCGGCAAGCGCATCAACGACCTGTCGGTCCTGGTGGACCCGGGCAACCGCGGCGAGCTCAAGCAGGTGCTCGCCCACGCCGGTCACCCGGTGGAGGACCTCGCCGGGTACCGCGACGGCGCCGCGTTGGCCGTCGAGATGCTGGTGGAGACGAAGCACGGCACCCCCTGGGGTCTCCGCGAGTACCAGCGCGACGCGGTGGATGCTTTCTTCGGCGACAGCGTGGCCCAGGGCGGCAACGGCGTGGTCGTGCTCCCGTGCGGAGCCGGCAAGACCATGATCGGCATCGCCGCGATGGCCCGCCTGGGGATGAAGACCCTCATCCTCTGCACCAACGTCACCGCGCTCCGCCAGTGGCGCAACGAGATCCTCGAGCGCACCACGCTCACCGACGCCGAGGTCACCGAGTACTCGGGCGAGCTCAAGGACATCAAGTCGGTCACGCTGTCGACCTACCAGATGCTCACCTTCCGGAAGTCCAAGAACGAAGAGTTCGTGCACTTCGGGCTGTTCGACCGGGAGAACTGGGGCCTGGTGATCTACGACGAGGTGCACCTTCTCCCCGCGCCGGTGTTCCGCGCCGTCGCCCACCTCCAGGCGCGTCGCCGCCTGGGCCTCACCGCCACGCTGGTGCGCGAAGACGGCAAGGAGACCGACGTCTTCGCCATCATCGGCCCCAAGCGCTACGACGTGCCCTGGAAGGACCTCGAGCACCAGGGGTGGATCGCCTCCGCCGTGTGCACCGAGATCCGCGTGGAATTCGGGGACGAAGACCGGCTCCGCTACGCCGTGGCCGACGACCGCGAGAAGTTCCGCATCGCCAGCACCAACGCGCGGAAGCTCCCGGTGATCGAGGAGCTGCTCGCCAAGCACAACGAGCCCAACGACCGCATCCTCATCCTGGGGATGTACGTCGATCAGCTCGAGTGGCTCAGCCGAAAGCTCGGCTTCCCGCTCATCGAGGGCAAGACCCCCCAGCGCCGCCGCGACGAGCTCTACGACAGCTTCCGCCATGGGCACGAACGCGTGCTGGTGATCTCCAAGGTCGGCAACTTCTCCGTCGATCTTCCGGATGCCAACGTCGCCGTGCAGGTCAGCGGCACGTGGGGCAGCCGGCAGGAGGAGGCGCAGCGCCTCGGGCGGATCCTCCGCCCCAAGGGTGGGGAGAACAAGGCGAGCTTCTACAGCATCGTGACCCGCGACAGCGTGGAGCAGACCTTCGGAGAGAAGCGTCAGCTCTTCCTCACCGAACAGGGTTACGCCTACCGCATCGAGACCCGATGACCCGATGACCCGCATCCTCCACAAGAACGTCGCGATCCTCCGCGTGGGGGACAAGGGCGCGCTCAACGAGCTCCGGGCCGTCACCAACCTCGACGAGCACGTGCTCGGCTGGCTCTCGGAGACCGAGGCCGTGCTCGATCCGCACACGCTCAAGGAGCTCCTCGCCACGCTGGAGCAGCGCGGGATGTCGGCCCTGCTCCGCCGCGTCGGCACGCCCGAACCGGGGTAGCGGCGGCTCCGTCGTCGTCACGAGATCGTCGATCGCAACGGGGAACGTCGACGGGATCGCGCGGCCGCGGATACCGTGGCGCACCGCGGAGGTTCGGATGCGTGGATGGACGATCGGCTGGCTGGTGATGGGCACGACGGTGGGCTGCGTCCCGACGACGGGCACGGATCCCAGCGGCGGAAGCGAGACCGGCTCCGGCGACAGCGCCGACTCCGCCGACACCGCCGACACCGCCATCGACCCCGCCACCTGGTGCGAGGCCAACGGCTTCGGTGCGTCGATCCCCTGGAGCGAGGGGCCGTACGGCGCGGACCGCCACGAGATCGCCGAGGACTTCTCGTTCGACCAGGACGATGGCACCTCCTTCAACTTCAAGGCGTCGTGGACCGGCTGCGAGAACTACGTGTTCATCCCCGACACGGCGTTCCGCACCGTCAGCGACAGGGAGTCCATCTGGACCAAGGACCTGGACGACCTGCTCGCCGGCTCCCCCAAGAACACCCACTACCTGTTCATCCCCAACACCGGCGGCGCCACCCGCGACGCGAACGTGGCCGCGATCCGCGCGCAGATCGACAAGGAGCTCGGCAAGATGTCGGCGGAGGACGCCGCGTGGTGGAAGGCGCGGCTCCATGTGGCGCCGGGCGGCACGAGTGGCCTCGACGGGTGGCTCAAGGACGTGCTGCGCACCGGGATCGGCAACGACGGACTCGGCATCGATCGGTACCAGACCATCCGGGGCCTGGGCTCGTTCGCGGACGACACCCGCAGCGACTCGGCGAACACCGGCTGGCCGTTCCAGAACAACCTCGCGTTCGCGGCACACGAGTCGCGCTACTTCAACATGGAAGCCACCCGGCAGGCCGCGCTCGACGCCGAGGTGGACCCCACCGTGATCCAACTCTGGAACGGGGAGGTCATCGCCGAGTACGCCGACATGGAGGCCGAGCTGCCCTCCGCCGAGGAGATGGCGACGTTCGACACCTTCGAGATCGACATCGACATGCGCTGCCCCGACCACGACGCCCAGGAGCAGGGGAACTGTGGCGCGTGGGACTACATCGCCGCCTTCTACGTTGAAGACGACAGTGGCAACTGGATCGAGCTGAGCCGGTTCATCACCAGCTACCACCGGGAAACCCACTGGGTCGCCGACGCCACCCCGATGATGGCCCACCTGCTCCAGGGCGGGAAGCGGAACTTCCGTTGGAGCTGGGCGCCCTCGTGGAACACCCAGCCCACTGAGACCCGGGTCTCGATGCGCTTCAGCGATCAGGGCAAAGGGTACAAACCGCGGACCGCGACGCTCGTGGCCACGGGTGGCAGCTTCGGCGCCACGTACAACGACGGTCGCGTGCCCGTGGATGTCCCGATCTCCGCGAGCGCCAAGAAGGTGGAGCTCTGGGCGGTCACCAGCGGCCACGGGGCGGACACCGATCAGTGCAGTGAGTTCTGCAACCACCAGCACGAGTTCACGATCGACGGAGCGACGCACCTCCAGGAATTCACCATGGCCGGCACTGCCACCGGCTGCATCGACCAGATCGAGGAGCAGATGGTGCCCAACCAGTCCGGCACCTGGTGGTACGGCCGCGGCGGGTGGTGCCCGGGCGAGATCGTTCACCCCTACGCGGTGGATGTGACGAGCGAGGTGGGCACGGACGGCACCGCGACGGTCGGCTACCGCGGGCTTTACGACGACGCGACGCCGGACGGCGCGCGCGGGAGCATCGTCCTCAACGCCTGGCTCGTCGAGTACGACTGACACGGCCGCGCCTCGCGGCGCCGCTCAGGGCGCCGCGAGTACGGACGCCGGGTCGGAGGCCGGGACTGCTGGCGCGGCGGCGGGCGCGGAGGGCGCAGCAGGAGCGTTTGTCACCGCGGGCACCGCCTCGCCCAGCGCGGGCGGCAGCCCCCCGCCCGGCAGGTGCTCGACCACCCGGAGGCCCGGCTCCACGCCGATGGTGAGGTCATCGCCCTCGGTGGTCACGCCCCACCCGAGGTACACGCTCGCGGCGCCGCGGAGCGCGCGGAGGCCGGCGATGAGGTCGTCCACCGTGCAGTCCATCTGCAGGCGGAGCACCACATCCCGGCCGGCGATGTCCCGGAGCTCGTCGAGGTCGATCACGTCGAAGCCGTCCTGCACGTGCGGGCCGGGGACCAGGATGAGCTCCCGGGGGTCGGGCATCCCGACGGACACCCGGAGCTTCAGGGGGAAGGCGCCGCAACGCCCCACCGCGAGGAGCGGCTCGATCCGCAGCCGCGGCTCCAGCCCCGCCGGAAGCGGCTCACAGCCCACCAGCGCCACCTCGCCCGCCGGCGCCTCGATGAGCAGGTAGTACAGGTCTTCCATCTGCCAGGCGTGGGGGAGGATCACCCCGTCCCCGCGGGAGAGGCCCTTGCCGACCTGATCCATCCCGCCCTCGACCGCGGTCCGCTCGGCGCCGCCGCCGTCGTGCAGCTCGATCCAGGTGGACTGCAGCTCCCCAGGGACGAGGACGCGCGGGGGGAGCACGTCGAGGTGGGGGACGTCGTAGCCGGGGGCGGCGGCCAGGACCCACGAGGCGTGGGCGCCGGCGAGGCGGCCGAGCAGGTTCCGGCGCACCAGCACCCACATCATCGAGAGCGCGGTGGTGCCGAGGAGCGCGCCGGTCGCCGCGATGTCGAGCCCCTGCTTGGGCCCGGCGTCCCGCGCGCGGACGAAGCCGAGCCCAGGGAGCATGGCCGCGCCGACGAGGATGGGCAGCAGCAGCACCCCGAGCGCCACCGAGTGGGAGAGCGCCTCGTGGGCGGCGAGCTCGTCGAGGTGGGAGGAGGCCGCCGTGAGGTCGTCGAGGAGGTCGGTGACCTCGGACTCCAGCCCGCCGAGCGTGGTCACCACGAGGCCGAACGTGGCCACGACCGCCCCGGCCACGCCCACGCCCGGGATCGCCAGCGTGGACGGGCGTCGCGCCGAGAGGCTGGCCGCGCCAAGCAGGGAGACCAGCGGGACGAGCAGCCCGGGGAGGACCAGCCCAGGCCGGGACAGGTGCACCGCCAGCCCCACCAGCGCGACCCCCGCGACGAGCCCACCGGCGGCGGCCACGAGCGGCCCGACGCTGCCCCGAACCCGGTGCCGCAGCGCCGCGACCGCCGCCCCGACGAGCGCGGGGACCGAGAGGCCGAGCGTGAGCATCCCGGTGAGCGGCGCCGGCGAGGCCGCAGCCGCGCGATCGTACCAGGCGTACCAGGGGGCCCAGGCCGGATCCGGCGGGTCCACCAACGCGCGCTGGACCTCGGAGTAGCCGTGGAGCACCCCGCCGAGGCCGAGCAGCAGCACGATCACCGGGAGCACCAGCGCCACCGCCACGGGCACCCGCCGCCCCGTGGCGAGGGCGGAGCCGAGCGCGATCTGCACGGGCAGCCCCAGCGCGGCGATGCCGAGCGCGACCAGTCCCCAATCGCCGAGCGAGCTCCAGTCCATGGCCGACGGAGGGTATCCCGCCCCGCCCGGTCGAGGGGGCATCCGTCGGATGTCGGGTCCAGGCGGCGGCCGGCGACGCCCTGGTTAGGCCCGGAGCCCGGAGGTAGACATGGACGCAGGCGGGCACGACGAGCGGGCGCTGCGCCTCTCGGTGGGGATGTACGTCGTGGCGATGGGCCTCAAGCTCGGCGCGTGGTGGTGGACGGGGGTCATGTCGCTGCTCGCCGAGGGGCTCCACACCCTCAGCGACGTCTTCGTGTCCACGTTCCTCCTCGTGGCGATGCGCTGGTCGAAGCGGCGACCCGACGAGGTGCACATGTTCGGCTACGGCCGCGCCCAGTACGTGGGCGCCCTGGTCGCCGCGGTGCTCTTCGTCTCCTTCACGTCCTTCGAGCTCTACCGGGAGTCGATCTCCCGGTTGGTGGGCCACGAGGCGCCTCAGCCCGTGCGCGACGCGCCGGTCGCCATCGCGGTGCTCGCGGTCTCGATGCTCGCCGCCGCGTGGCCGCTCGTCTCGCTGCTCCGCCAGAAAAGGCGTGGCGCCGCCGCGCGCGCCCAGCTGCTGGAGCTCATCAACGACCAGCTCGGCCTCCTCGCCGCCACGGTCGGCACCGTCCTGGTGCTGCTCGGGTGGCCGATCGCCGACCCGATCGCGTCGATGGTGGTGGCCACGATCATCGGGGTGAACGGCGTGGTGCTGTTTCGGGAGAACCTCTCCTACCTGCTCGGTCGCGCCCCACCCGCCGCGGAGATGCGCGAGATCGAGGCCACCGTTCGGGGCACGCCGGGCGTCGTCGGGGTGCATCGGCTCCGCGCGCAGCAGCTCACCCCCGACAGCCGCCACGTGGAGATGCACGCGGAGGTGCGGCGCGGGCTGCCGATCGAGGAGGCGAACGACATCGCCGAGGAGGTCACCCGGCGGGTGGCGGCGCTCACCGCGGGGCCGAACTTCGTCTCCGTCCACGTGGACCCCGAGCGGCCGGCGGAGCTGCGTCCGCCCAGCGCGAGCGCCTGATCTCGCCCTTCTCCCCCCAGCGGCTCCTCGACCGCCGAGGCCGACGGGGGGAAGGCGCGTCCTCGGTCGCCAGCCCTTCGCCACCCTCGTCGTTCAGCGCGCCGAGAGTCCGAAGTAGCGGTCGAGCCGCCGAACGCCCCGAAGGAGCTCGTCCGGGTGGAAGAACGCGGGATAGAGGCCGAGCATCGCCCAGGGGAAGATGCCGATCTGCATGGTGGCGGCGATACCGAGGTGCAGCGCCACCCCGAACGGCAACCACCACCGGAGGATGTCGAGGCGGTTGAACTGCGCCCGCAACCACCCCGACTTCGTACGGGTTGCCCGGTATAGATAGACCAGCGGCACGAGGAACGCCACGCACTCGAACGCCATCGTGACCGCGCTCGCGAGCTGGGTGATCGGGTAGTACGGGCGCAACCACTGGAACGGGAAGCGCGCCACGGCGGGGTCCTGGAGCACGATGAAGAGGGCGGAGTACCCGCCCCACGGCCACCACGCGACGGCGGTCTTCTGGATGCCCGCCAGGAAGTACATCGCCGCGATCTGGAGGATGAGGAGGCGGCGCGGCCACGCGGGCACGCGGTCCAGCGGTCCGAAGATGCGGGCGTCCAGGCCCCAGAAGCGGCCGGTGGGCACGAAGGCGAGCAGGAGCAGCACGTTGCGGAGCATCATGTCGATCCCGCGATCCGCCTCCGGGAGCACCTGCGCGAATTGGGCGTAGACGAGCACCGCCACGAGGCACGCCGGCTGCGCGAGCCACCCGACCATCACGCAGATCAGGGAAACCACCAGGACGGCGAAGGCGTGGCGAGCGGTGTGGGCGTCGGCCGGGAACCAGCGGTAGAGCTCGATGACGTTTTCCTGGTGGTCGGGGTTGCCGAAGCCGCCCGGGTCGCCGGGGCCCCAGAGCGGCACGATGAGGTGCAGGCGCCAGACCTGGTAGAGGTCGGAGAGCAGCACCGCGCTCACCAGGATGCGGAGGATCGCGAGGATGTGCGGGGGCTCCGTGCCTGCCCAGAGGTCGCGCCACCAGGCCCAGGCCGCTGCGATCCGTCCGTTCATCGACGCCACCGCGTTCGGACGCCGTGGCGCTCGCCTTCTTCAATCGGCGCCTCGCTCTCGCCGGGCTCGCGGGTGTGGATGCGCTGGAAGCTCACCCGCACCTCGTCGACGTCGGGGTAGGCGCCGAACGCTTCCCGGGCCGCGAAGGTGCAGAAGGCGTCCCAGGTGGCGCCGGGGGTCTCGCTGTTGTTGTCGTAGACGCCGCGGATGCGGCGGTAGACGAAGGTGTCGCGGTCGAAGGTGGCGTCGGGGTCGAGCGAGGCGTAGAGTCGGCGCCATTCACCGCCTTTGCCGCGGCCTTCGACGATCACCCGGGCGGGGAAGCGGTCGGGGTAGGTGAAGAGGCCCCACGCCTGGCCGGTGCCGGTGAGGCGGAAGAGCTCGGCGAAGGGGGCGAGGCCTGCGGTGCGGAAGTCGCGCTCGGCGAGGGAGGCCGCGTAGGCGGCGTCGGCCAGCTCGTCGAGCTCGTAGTGGAGCCCGAGGTGGTCGCCGAGGGCCTGGAGGCGCTCGAATTCGTCGCGGGCGACGGGGAGATCGAGGTTCGCCCGGATCGCCCGGTGGGCCAGCGGCGCCGCCGCGAACCCGTGGACGCCCACCACCACGAGCAGGATCGCGGCGCGGACGTCGTCCCGGGTCATGGCCGGGGGAACTCCACGGCGGTGATCGTGACCTCTCGGCGGCCGCCCGGGGTTTGGAAGGTGACCTCGTCGCCCACGCGGCGGCCGAGCAGCGCCTTGCCGAGCGGGGAGACGTAGCTGATGACGAAGTTGGCCGTATCGACCTCATCTTCCCCGCGAACGGTCCACGTCTGGACCTCGCCATCTTCGTCCTCGATGGTGATGGTGGCGCCGAACAGCGCCTTGTCCCCGGTGAAGCCCGCGGGGTCCACCACCTCGATGCCCTCGAGGCGGCCCTTGAGGAAGCGCAGGCGCCGGTCGATCTCGCGGAGGCGCTGTTTGCCGTAGATGTACTCGCTGTTCTCCGAACGATCCCCGAGGGACGCCGCGTAGCTCACCTCGGCGGTGATCCGGGGGCGCTCCTTGTTGATCAGCCAGTCGTACTCCTCCACGATCTTCTTGTGGCCGGCGGGGGTGATGTAGACGGGCATGGCCACGCTCTATCCGGTGGCGCGGGCGATTCGGAATCCGTCGCCCATGCCGCCGCGCGATGGCCCCGGCTCCGGAGACCTTTGGGCGGCGTGGGCGACTGCGGGGATGGGGAGAGGGCCACGTCCCGGCGCGTTACCCAACGCGCCGGGCGCCGCAGGCCGGAAAGCGAAGCTTGGAGGCCGGAGGGTATGGCCCGGTAGGGGAAGGGGCCGGCGAGGCCCTTTCCCCCTTTTCAAGTTAGATCCCGCCGCCTCCGGAGCCCCGATGATCGACCGCTTCCGCGCGTGGCTCGACGCCTCGCCCACGTCCTTCCACGCCGCCGCCGAGGCCGCGCGCCTGCTCGCCGCAGCCGGGTACTCCGCGTTGGACGAGGCGGGGCCGCCCGAGGCGCTGGCGCCCGGGTCGCGCCGCTTCATCCTCCGGGCGGGGTCGATCCTCGCGTTCCGGGTGGGCGCCCGCAACCCGGCCGAGGCCGGCTTCCGGATGGTCGCGGCGCACACCGACTCGCCGAACCTCCGCATCAAGCCGCGCCCGCACCTCCGCGAGCAGGGCTACGTGCGCCTCGGCGTCGAGCCCTACGGCGGCGTCATCCACGCCACCTGGATGGACCGCGACCTCGGCATCGCCGGCCGCGTCTACGTGCGCGACGGCGACCGGCAGCGCGCCGTGCTGGTGGACCTCCGCCGCCCGCTCTGCCGCATCCCCACCCTCGCCATCCACCTCAACCGCGGGGTGAACGACGACGGGATGAAGCTCAACCCCCAGAAGGACCTCCCGGCGCTCCTCGCCCAGTCCGACGACAAGACGGCCGAGCCGCTGCGTGACCTCCTCGCCGCGGCCATCGGCTGCGAACCCGCCGCGATCCTCGCCTGGGACCTCTCGCTCTACGACCTCACCCCCGCCACCGTGAGCGGGCTCAACGGCGAGTTCCTCCACTCCGCGCGCCTGGACAACCTCGGGAGCTGCCACGCCGGCCTCGAAGCGCTCCTCGCGGCCGACGCGGGCCCGCTCCCCGACACCACCGCCGTCCTCGCCCTCTTCGACCACGAGGAGATCGGCTCCACCAGCGAACGTGGCGCCCAGAGCGCGTGGCTGGAGCACGTGCTCGACCGCATCGTCCGCGACGCGGCCGGCGACCCCGCCGGCGGCCTCTCCCGCGCCCTCGCCCAGAGCTGGCTCGTGAGCGCCGACATGGCGCACGCGGTGCATCCGGCGTTCGCCGACAAGCATGACCCCGAGCACATGCCCAAGCTCAACGCCGGCCCGGTGATCAAGCAGCACACTTCCCAGCGGTACGGCACGGAGGCGGAGGGCGCGGCGTTCTTCCTCCGGCTCTGCGAAGCGGCGGGCGTGCCGTCGCAGTGGTTCGTCAACCGGAGCGACCTCGCGTGCGGCTCCACGGTGGGCCCGCTCGTGGCGGCGCGCCTCGCGGTGCGCACGGTGGACGTGGGCAACCCCATGCTCTCCATGCACTCCGCCCGGGAGATGTGCGGCACCCGCGACCAGCCGCACATGGCGGCCGCGATGGCGAAGTTCTTCGGCGGGATGCGGTAGCGCGGGCCCGGTAGCGGCGGCTGCGGGCGTCCGCCGGAGGGCGGGCTACCTTGCCCCATGCTCGCGGTCCGCCCGGGAGCGCGGGTGTACCTCCACCAGGCGTTCCGCTGCTGCCCCTACGCCGGGACGGTCTCGTCGCAGACGCACGACTACCTCGTCGCCAACGGCTACGTGATCACCCGTAACCCGCTGGAGGCGGAGGTGTGCGTGGTGAACACCTGCGGCTCCGACGCGCGGCAGGCCGAGCTCACCTGGGAGGCGCTCAGCGCGATCCGGGCGAACGGGCCGGAGCGGGCGGTCGTGGTGACGGGGTGCCTGGTGAGCATCGAGCCGAAGGCGCTCGGCGCCGCGCTCGACGGGCTCCCGAACCACGCCCGCTTCGACCCCCGCCACCTCTCGGGGTTGGACGAGGTCTTCGCCCCGTCCGTCGTGCCCTTCGCGGACGTGCAGCCCGCCCTGCACAACGAGTACGCGGGCAACGACTTCGCGGAGGGGTGGCTGCACGTGCTCGCGAGCACCGGCTGCCTCGGCACCTGCGCGTTCTGCGCGATCCGTCGGGCGACGGGGCGGCCGCGCTCCACCCCGATCGCCGGGGTGCTCGCCGAGATGGCCCGGGGCCTGGAGGCGGGGCGGCACGACCAGCTCCTGGTCTCCACGGACCTCTCGGCCTGGGGAACGGACCTCGGCACGGACGTGGTGGCGCTCCTGGAGGCGGTCACCGACGCGCCGGGCGACCTCGTGCTCGGCGCGGAGTCGTTCGAGCCCACGTTGTTCCTGGAACACTTCGAGCGGCTCCTCCCGCTCTTCGCGAGCGGGCGGTGGGCGTTCATCGGGCTGCCCATCCAGTCCGGGTCCGCGCGGGTGCTCCGGAGCATGGAGCGCACCTACGACCCGGACGACGTCCTCCGCGCGGTGGACCGCCTGCGCGCCGCCGCGCCGGAGCTCGTCGTCCGCACCGACCTGCTCTACGGCTTCGGCGACGAGACGGACGCCGAGTTCGAGGACAGCGTCCGCGTCAGCCGCGCCTTCTCACTCCCCAGCTTCAACGCCTATCAGCAGCGCCCGGGCACACCGCCGGTGCAGCTCCCGCTCGCCACGCTCTCCGCCCGACGGGAGCGCGCGCTGGCCGAGATGCAGGCGCGGGCGCTCGCCGGGCTCCCTCCGCTCCGCCGCTGGGGCGTCACGCCGACGCCGAGGCCGCTCCCGTCCGACGCGACGCCGGCCGAGGTCCCCGCGGACGCGCCCTGGCTCACGGCAGCGGGCATCGCCTGGATCACGAAGACGGTGGCGCAGTTCACGGCGCTGGTCGCCCGGAAGGGGCCGGTGGCGCTCGGGGGCGGGTGGGCGCTCACGGGGGCCGAGGCGCGGGCGGACGCGGTGGCGCTGCGGCTGCAGGGCCCCGGCGGCGGGGTCCGCGAGGTGGGGCTGCGGGCGCCGGAGTGGCCGGGGGCGGCGCTGGCCCGCAGCGAGCGGTTCGCGGCGTGGGTGCTCGGGCCCGCGACGCTCGACGGCGCCGAAGACGCGGCGCTCAAGCGCCTCTTCGTGGCGCTGGGGCTCGGGTAGCGGCCGACGCCCGGCGGCGCCGCCGACGCTTGTCCTGGCTGGCCCACTTCGGGCTCGCGAGGGTGGGGAAGGAGCGGGAGGGGGAACAAAAAGACAAGGTTGCACGGGCCAGCCTCCCCGGGCACCCAAACTGCTCCCTCCCGGTCGCCCGAGGTCGTTCGGGCGCGGGGCGGGCGCCTCCGGCGCCTACTCCCCCGGCTCCGGCGCCAACGCCGCCACCAGAAGGTCGGCGCGACGGACCAGCTCGGCGGCCTGCGTGTCGAGCTCCGCGAAGCGCTGCGCCCGCCCGGACGCCGAGATCTCGCCGGAGGTGGTGGCGAGGCGCGTGGCGGCGCTGGCCAGCTCGGCGGCGGCTGAATCGCCGCGGGCGACCCACGTGTCGAACGTGGGCGCGTCGGCCAGGGAGACGCTGAGCAGGAGGAGGACCACGCGGACCGGTATCCGGGCGACCGACGGCCGGCGACGACGCCCCGACACACGGTTACCCGGGCGCGTGCTCCCGCCCGGCCTCACGCTCCGCCCCGCCCACGCCGACGACCCCGTCGCCGACCACATTCGGGTGATCTACGAGGAACACGGCCTGGAGTTCGACCTCGCCTTTGAGGACGACCTCCTGGACGTGGTGGCCACCTACGCGCCGGGGTGTTTCCTGGTGATCGAGGACGCGGAGGGGCTCCTCGCCACCGGCGCCGTCCTGCCCAACGGCGCGGCGCGGGTGATCAAGCGGATGTACGTGGCGCCGCGCGGTCGCCGGCTCGGGCTCGCGCGGCTGCTCCTCCGGGAGCTCTGCACCTTCGGCGATGCCGCCTGGACCGAGCTCTGGAGCGACGTACGCTTCCGGGGCGCCCACCAGCTCTACCGATCGGAGGGCTTCGTGTCCGGCTCGGTGCGGGTCCTCACCGACCCCGACGGGTCCGTGGAACGTTACTTCCGGAAAGATTGACGCGTCAAGATTCGTTCCGCGCCGACGTGGCGCCGGTCGCCGGTTAGTGCACGCACGATGTTGCTGGTCTTCGCGCTCGCCTTCGCCGACGAGTCCACCCTCACCTACGACGTGGTGGTGGGCGGGCACGACGTGGGCGACCGCACCGTCACCGTGCGCTACCTCCCGCGAGAGGACGGTGAACGCCGCATCCTCAGCGTGCTCACCAAGGCGGACCTGCCGCTGGGCGCAGTGAACTGCCGGCAGTCGGGCCAGTCGAGCCCGCGCGGCGCCACCTTCACCACCTCCATCCAGGTGGGCGGCGCGGTGAGCGAGGTGCAAGGCATCGAAGCGCCCGACGGCGGCTGGCAGCTGGTGATCGCCGACAACGACGGCGTCCACGAGTCCACGCTGAAGGCGCGGGACGTCCACTTCACCACGTTGGACCTGTTCGATCCTGGCCGCACCCGTCTTTTGACGGATGCCGGTCCGGTGGGGGTCCTGGTGGCCGAAACCGGCGGGGTGCTCACGGGCACGCTCTCCGCTGGGGAGGCGACCACGGTCAAGATCGGGGGAAAACCGGTGCCTGGCACGCGGTACTCGCTGAAGGGCGAGGCGGGCAGCGCCGAATTCGTGGTGGACAGCAACGGCTTCCTGCTGAGCTCCGACCTCGCGCTGTTCGGCACCACGGTGCGCTCCGTGGTCACCCACGCGCCGGAGGCGCGGACGTTCGGCACGATCGAGGTGGTGGACGGCCCGGGGGCCGGCACGAGCGAGACGGAGCTTTAGGGGGCGGTCGGGGAGGCTGGGGCCCAAGGAACGCCCCCTGTGACCGCATCACCCTCGGGGTTCCTTGGCCTCCGCGCGCTCCGACCCCTCCACCGCCCGCCCCGCCATTCTCGCCGACCGCGGCACCTCGACCGCCGACGCGTGCCGGGCGGCAAGCCGGTGGGGCACCACCCGCCCCTCGACACCCTCGCCCCCACCTCCGGCCCCCGGGCTAAGGGCCCGGATGTCCACGCCGTCCACCTTCGCCGAGCTCCCGCTCCTCGCCCCGCTGCAGGAGGCGCTCGGGAAGCTGGGGTTCACCGTCCCCACCCCGGTGCAGGCCCAGTGCATCCCGCTCTTGCTGGAGGGCCGGGACGTGCTCGGCCAGTCACGCACCGGGAGCGGGAAGACCTTCGCCTACGGCCTGCCGCTCCTTCAGCGCCTGAATCCGGACCTGCGCGATCGCCGCCTCCAGGCGCTCGTGCTCTGCCCCACGCGCGAGCTCGCCACCCAGGTGACCACGGAGCTGCGCAAGGCCGCCCGGTGCATGGCGGGTGTGCGCATCCTTGAGGTATGCGGGGGACAACCCGGCTGGACCCAACGACAGTCGCTGGAGCAGGGCGTCCACGTGGTGGTGGGCACGCCGGGACGCTGCCTGGAGATGTTCGAGCGCGGCGCCATGCGGCCCGACGCCCTGGCGATGGTGGTGCTCGACGAGGCCGACCGCATGCTCGACCTCGGCTTCGAAGACCAGGTGGTGCAGATCCTCGACGGGCTCCCCGAGGACCGCCAGACCGTCTTCTTCTCCGCCACCTTCCCCAAGAACGTGCAGGAGCTCAGCGACACCTGGCTGCGAAACCCCGCCTCGATCGTGCTCCCGGGGGAGCCGCTGGAGATCCTCCACCACGCGCACCTCGCCGAGCCCGACGCGCGCCTCGACGCGCTGCTCTCGGTCTTGCGCGCCCACGATCCGGGGTCGGCGATCGTCTTCGGGAACTTCAAGGAGTCGGTGAAACGGGTGGCGGCGGCCCTCACCGCAGCGGGGTTCAGCGCCGGCGAGCTGCACGGCGACCTCGAGCAGCCCGACCGCGACCGGATCATGGCCCGGCTGCGCAACGGGAGCGTCCGGGTGCTCGTCGCCACCGACGTCGCCGCCCGGGGCATCGACGTGCTCGGGCTCGACATGGTGGTCAACTACGAGCTCCCCCCGAAGGCGGACGCCTACGTCCACCGGACCGGGCGCACCGGTCGGGCGGGTCAGCCGGGGCTCGCGGTGGCGCTGGTCTCCTCCCGGGAGCAGGAGCGGCTCGCGCGCATCGCCGCAGAGCTCGGCCTCGACATTCCGTTGTCCCCGCTCCCTGCCCCCGCGGTGGCGGCGTCGGTGGCGAGCATGCGCACGATCTTCGTGGGCGGCGGCCGCAAGGACAAGCTGCGCCCCGGCGACATCCTCGGGGCGCTCACCGGCCCCCCGGAGGTGGGCGGCGCCGGCCTCGCCGCCGGGAGCGTCGGCAAGATCGAGATCCACGACCGCTTCTCTTACGTGGCGGTCGCGGCCGCAGGCGCCGATGCCGCCGTTGCGGCGCTGCGGCAGGGGCGGATCAAGGGGATGCGGTTCCGGGTGGACACGCTGGGGTGAGCGGACCGTATCAGTACGTCCTCAAGAAGTACTCATACGCGTAGATCGTGGTGTACCCAGCGGCGTCCACCGTGGAGGAGACCGAGTAGTCATCCACGTACGTGCGGGTGCCGCCATAGGTGTAACTCCGGGTGTTGGTGCCCGTGAACGACATCACGTCGCCGTAGTACCCGAACAGGTTCGACGACTCGAAGTACCCGGACCCGGTGGTGTACCGGAGGTCGCCGGTGCCGTCGGCCTCCCACCGGGAGCAGTAGGTACCGCTGCGGATGACCGAGCTCGGGTCGAGCGTGGTGGTCGTCTTGAACGAGTAGTCGCAGCTCGGGCACGCCGCCGGCGAGTCGGAGCCCACGAACGTCCACAAAAGCGTGCAGTCCCCGGCGCCGTAGCTGGTGTTCGCGAGGAGGTCGGTCTGCCACGTCCCCTCCACGGTGCTGCCGTCCGGCGCGATCGTGGCCGTGAGGTTGCGGACGATCCGCCGCCCGTTCAAGGCGCTGATCTCCACGCTGTCGGAGGTGTCGGCGGTGGCGTCCGTGCCGTCGCTGGCGGTGACCACGACGTACCAGGTCTCCCCGACGGTCGTCGCGGCGGCCGGTACGGTGTCCACGTCGCCGACGTCGGCCGCGGCCACCCCGTCGCGGAACCAGGCGTAGCTCAGGGTTGGGGTGCCGCCGTCGGGATCGATCGCGGTGGCGGTGACCACGAGGTCGTCGTCGTCCACGGGGGTGGCAGGGGAGATCTCCGGGTGGCTCAAGCTCGGCGGCTCCCCAACGATCGTCACGCTGACCTCGGCCACCACCGGCGCGTTGTACCCGTCGGATTCGCTGGCCACCGCCCGGAGCGTGGTGCCGCCGGACAACGAGCGCCCGTCCACCGTCGTGCTGTCCGCGAGCAGCGGGTCCTCCACGCCGTCGCGGTACCAGGTGATGGTCTGGGTGAGCGGATCGCCGTTGGGGTCGGAGGGGGTCGGGGTGAAGACCAGGGTGAGGTCGTCCCCGCGCACGGGCTCCGCGGGGTCGAACGAGAGGGTGAAGGCGACGGGGGGCGGGTTGCCCACGGTCACGGAGGCGGTGGCCGGGGAGCCGTCGTTCACCCCGTCCGTCGCGATGACCGAGACCGCCCAGACCTCTCCGTCGACGGTCTCCGCCCCGGGCACGGTGGCCTCCGTCAACTCGGCGCGCGCCGCGCCGTCCTCGGTCCACGCGTAGCGGTAGGTCAGAGCGTCGCCGTCCGGGTCGGTGGCGGCCGTCACGATCACCGCGGCGAGGTCCACGCCGGCGGGCGGGGCGGCCGGGTCGATGGCGACCTGCGCCCGGGAAGGCGGGTGACCGATCACGCCGCTGTCGCCCGCGGAGCCGGAGTCCGCCGCGGTGTCCGGATCGGCGCCCGAGCCGGCGGCGGTGTCGGTGGCGGCGGGAGCGCAGCCGAGGAGGCCCAAGGTCAACCAGAACGAGCGCATCACGATCCGCCTCCCAGAAACGCGTAGAGTTCACCACCCGAGCCGGCGTAGGCCGTGCCCGCCACGAAGTCCGGCGTGCCGTCGCCGTTGAGGTCCCCGCCGCCGGAGATGCTCCGACCGAACGCGTCGGTCCCGTCGCCCACGATCCGGGCGTCGGCGTCCGCCGCGAGCCAGGTGCCCGCGAGGTACGGGCTCCCGTAGAACAGCACCACCCCGCCCCCCGAGAAGGCGAGGTCGTCGAACCCGTCGCGGTCGAGGTCGCCCACCCCCTCCACCGTGGTCCCCGCCATGGTGCCCGCGGTGCCGACGATGTCCACCTCGGCGTCCGCCGCCGAAGAGTCGCCATGGTAGCCGCCGGCCCGCCCGTAGAACACCCGGACGGCGCCAGCGAAGGTCCCGCCCCGGTCGTCCTCGATGTCCCCGACCACGAGGTCGTGCAGGCCGTCGCCGTCCACGTCGCCCGCGTCGGCGACGGCGCCGCCGAACCAGGTGTAGGCGTCGGCGTCGGGCGTGCCGAGGATGCGGGCGGTCGCGTCGGCGTCGGCGTCCATGGCGTCGAACCCGGCGCCCAGGTCGGCGAACAGGTAGACCGCGCCACGCGCGGTGACCCAGCCGGCGGTCCCGGGCCAGCTCGCGGCGCCGACGGCCAGCTCGTCGAGGCCATCGCCATCGAGGTCGAGCGCCGCGAGGCCCGACCCGTCGGAGCTGGTCAGCGACCCCAGCCCGAAGCCGGACCAGTTGGGGCCCACGATCGTGGGCGCAGCGCTGAGCCGCTCGGTGCCGGTCCACCGGCCGTTCCGCCCGAAAAGCAGGGAGACGGCGGGGCTCAGCGTCCCCGGTTGGGCGATGACCGGATCGGACAGGCCGTCCCCGTCGAAGTCGCCCGACGCCATGGAGTGGCCGGCGTAGCCCCACTCCAACGCGCCGGTGAAGACGACGGGGGAGAGGGTGGAGAGGTCGGGGTTGCCTGAGGCGAGCCGGGTGGTGGAGCCGTAGAGGAGCCACGCCTCGCCGTGGCCGGAGCCGCCGGCGTCGTCGCAGGAGCCGGCGGCGAGGAGGTCGCCGAGGCCGTCGCCGTCCACGTCGCCGGCGCTCACGATGTCTTCGAGGCACGCGTCGAGGGAGAAGCCGGGGGCGCCCGCCGCGCTGGCGAAGCCGCCGAGGCCGGCGCCGCCGTAGAGGATCCACGCCATTCCCGGCCACGAAGCCCCGACGCCCCCGCCGTCGCCCCCGCTGCCGGGCGTGGAGGTGACCACGTCGTCGAACCCGTCGCCGTCGAGGTCCTGGACCATCCCCTCCTGCGCCCCGAAGCCGAAGTCGCCCGGGCCCTCCCAGATCATGTCCGCGTCGCGGGCCGCGATCTCCCCTTCGTACCGACACGCGGCGGAGACCCCGTCGCAGTCGCTGTCCACGCCGTCCCCGCAGGCGTCGTCGGCGCCGGGGTGCACCGTGGCGTCGCCGTCGTCGCAGTCGTCGGCGGTGGCCCGCGCGCCGTCTGGCGCTTCGCAGGCGAGGATCGGCGGCCCGCCGATCCCGGCGTGGCCGTCGCCGTCGTCGTCGGGCCACCACTCCGTGCCGGCGTCCTCGTCCACAGCGCCGTCGCAGTCGTCGTCGAGCGTGTTGCAACGTTCGTCGGCGTCGGGGTGGATGGTGTAGTCGGTGTCGTCGCAGTCGGTCGCGTCCGCAACCATGCCGGACGGCGCCGCACACCCGGCCGTCGCCGCGCCGGGGTCCCCGAAGCCGTCACCATCCTTGTCGGCGTACCAGGTGGACACGTCGGAAGCGGCGCCGGGCTTCCCATCACAATCGTGGTCCACGCCGTCGCAGCCTTCGGCGGCCTCGGGGTGGACGTCCGCGTCGGCGTCATCACAATCTCCGCCCTGGTCGACGGCGCCGGCCTCGTCGCAACTCGCTTCCGCGCCGCCCCACCCATCGCCGTCGAGGTCGGTCCAGCGGCCAGCGCCGCACGCCGGGGCATCGGCGTCGCAGGCGAGGAGCGCGAGCAGCGGCAAAACCATCGGGACCCCGGGCGCGGGACGGCCTGGGGACCGAAGGCGCAACAGACGGTACCCGCACGGCCGCGGATCCTCCAAGTGGTTTCGCGTGTGGACGGGGAGAACGCCGGCCCCGACGCGCCACGACCGAGCCCACCCGGCCTCTCGCCGCCCGCGCGCGGCCTGCCCGCCCGACACGGCGCCTCAGCGGCCGATCACCACGTCCACCGTCCCGCCCTCGCCGCCGACGGCCGCCAGCGCCCGCCCCAGTCCGGGGCCCTCCCCGGCGCGGGCGGCGCCCGCTTCTCCGGCTTCCAACCACGCTCCAGCCGCGACTGCGCCGGAGACGCGCACCCGCACCAGCCCGGCGATGGCCACCACCACGGCCCCCTCGCCCAGCTCCACGCCCGCGCGCTCCACCACCACGCCCAGCGGCGCCTCCCCCGGCGCGGCGAGCCGCACGGTCGGCGCCTTCTTCCTGGAATCCAGCACCACCACGTCTCCCGGCGAGGCTTCCCCGCCGAGGCGGATCGCCAGGGTACGGGAAACCCCGGTCGCCCGCGCGGCGCGCAACGACACGGTCACCGCGACGCTGCCGCTCTCCTTGTTGCCCACCAGCACATCGCCGCCCGCGCGCGAATTCACCAGCAGCGTACCCTCGCGCTTGCTCGCTCCGGCGAGGCGCCCCTCCACGTCGTGAACGAGCAGCCCGCCACCCGCCACGTGCAGGCCGCCCCGCTGCACCGTGAGCGGCCCCGGGAGGACCTCCGGCGGCGGCGGCGCCGGGGGCGGGGCCGGCGGATGGGCGACCCGCTCCGCCAACGCCGCGACCTCGGCTTGCAGCACGATCAATTCCCGACGGAGCGCGCGGGTCAGGGCCTCGGCGGCCTCGGCCCGCGCTTCGATCTCGGCGTCGGCACGGGCGAGGCGCATCGGCCCGCCGTGCCCCTTCTCCAACGCCTCGATCCGCTCGGTGAGATCGATGAGGTCGCCATCGCGGCCGACGAGGTCGTCGAGCTCGTCCTCGAGGTGGGTCACCCGGCCGCGGTCTTCGTCATCCAGACGCGCGAGCCGCGCTTCGAGCAGGTTCAGGCGCTCCGCGAGGGGCGCGACCGCCCCGCCCGACTCCAGGCGTTTGACGCGCCGATGAAGGGTGACGATCCGCTTTCGGGCCGGCACGTCCCCGCCCGCGGCGGAGCTGAGCGCGCGCGGCGGATGGGCCTCGGCCGCGTCCAGCCGCGCGTGCAGCGACAGCAGCCCTTCTTCCAACCGAACGGCGGTCCCCGCCAGTTGCACCCGCTCCCCGACCTCGCTGCTCACCCCCTCCCGTTCCACGTAGATGCCGAGCCAGCGGGGCTCGGCGAAATGTTGTGCCTCCAGGTCCTCAAACGCGCCGAGGAGCACCGAGTACGCGCCCCCCACGCTCACCCGTACCCCAGGGTGAACCTCCTCCCACACCAGCCCCGGCCCGTCCCGGTGCAGGTGGAGGCGGAAACGCAGGTCAAAGCGGCCCGCTGCGACCTCGCGGCCGTCCGTGCGGACAAGGCGTCCCTGGTGCTCGACGACGTGGCCCATGCTGGCTCCGCCCACCGGTACGATCGAGTGTATCGGATCGGCACCGGCGCGCGGCTCCTTGAGCGGGCGTACAACGCCGTTGCGGGCCTTTCAGGTCTCCAATTTCATCTGGGCGATGCGCGGGGCCCGGTCCGGACGCGGGCGGGAGCTGCGGCGCATCGCGGCGCCGGGTCGGATAACGTGCGGACGTGCTGCACCTCGACCCCCGCTTCTCTCCCGCCGTCACCGAGTCGGTGGGCGCGATCGAGCGGCGCTCCGACGCCGAGATCGTCGTGGTCGTGGTCGGGCGCTCCGGCAGCTACCGGGACCTCGCGTGGGCCGCCGCGCTGGGCTGCTCGTTGGTCGCGCTCGGGCTCCTCGCCTGGGCGCCGTGGGAGTTCGCAGGGGTGCTCTTCCCGGTGTACGCGGCGATCGCCGCCGCCATCGCCGGCTTCACCGTCGCGCGTTCGGCGCCGCTCACTCGGCTGCTCGCCGGCAAACGGCGGATGCAGGCGCAGGTCCGGGAGGCCGCCGAAGCCGTGTTCGTGCAGGAGACGGTGCACGGAACCCGGCGGCGCACCGGCGTCCTGGTGTTCGTGAGCAGCCTGGAGGCGCGGGTGGAGGTCCTCCCCGACCAGGGCATCCTCGGCCGCGTGCCGGGTGCGGCCCTCGCCGATCTCGACCTGCGCGCCGGCTCCCTCGATGAGCTCGTCGGCGGACTACGCCGCCTCGGCGATCTGCTCGCCACCCACGTGCCGCCCGTGGAGGGCGACAACCCCAACGAAGTCGACGACGCGCCTCGGGTGCGGGCGTGACGGCCCTCCTCCTGTTCGTCGGCGAGGCCCTTGCCCGCGCAGGCGGCGGCGGCGGGTTCTCGGGCGGCGGGGGGGACGGCGGCGGCTACTCGGGCGGCGGCGGAGACGGCGGCGGGGGAGACGCGATCTTCCGCCTGCTCATCTGGCTGGTCTTCTCCCACCCCGTCATCGGCATCCCGGTGCTCATCGTGGTGGTGGTCGCTTGGGTGATGCTCCAGTCGCAGAAGGCGGGAACGCAGTTCGACCGCACGGTGGTTCGCGGTCCCGCGCGGCCGCTGGCGCCGCCTCCCCGCTCCTCGGCGGCTGACCGCGCCGAGCTCCTCCGGCGCGACCCCACCTTCTCCGAGGTCCTGTTCCTCGACTTCGCCCGGCTCGTCTTCGTCCGCGCCCACGAAGAGCGCGGGCGGAAGAACCTCGCGTCGCTCACCGCCTTGCTCGCCCCCGAGGCGATCCGCGCCCTGGAGGCGCGGGAGTCCGGCGCCGTCCGCGACGTGATCCTCGGCACCGT